>JALZVY010000244.1 GCA_023300125.1 Phycisphaera sp. | reverse complement strand
ATGGGCCATGGGTGGGCGGGGCAAAGCGATCGCAATGTTTATTCGATGCGCAGCGTGTAGGCGTAGCCCTGCACCGCGTGGTTGCCCGTGCCCACGACCAGGGTGTGGTCGTCGATCACCGCGATGTTGCTGGCCCCGCCCGACATGTCACGGGCCAGTTCGATCCATTCGTGCCAGGTGGCGCCGTGGTCGTCGGAGATCAGCACGACGTGGCGCACGGGCTTGACGCGTTGGTCGGTCGCGGTGAGCAGGCGGTAGGCCTTACCGTGGTGTTGGAGGGTGACCGACCGCCCCAAGAAGCCTTTGTCCCAGACCTGGTGGGCGGTGGTCCAGGAGTTGCCCGCGTCGTCGCTGACGTAGAGCGTGGCGATGCCCGAGGCGGTGACGTAGATCTTCTCGCCTTCGTGGAAGAAGCTCATGAGGTCGCGGGCGTCGGGGAAGTCGGCGGTTTGGGTCCAGGTCAGGCCCGCGTCGGTGGAGCGGAAGATCTTGCCCGAGCCCTGGTAGCCGATGCCGGCCAAGACCACGCCGCCGCCCAGGTCGGTGAGGCACGTGACGTTTTGCCGCGGCAGCTCGTCGCTGAGCACGACGGTGTCGTGGGTGGCAAAGCCGTCTTCGCTGCGGACCAGGCTGATCTTGTTGTTCTCTGAGCGGCGAAGGCCCGCGAGGATGGCCCCGCTGTCGAGCTGCACCAGGGCCACGGTGCGTGAGGCGGCGGGCTTGGCAAGCAGTTCCCAGGTTTCGCCCTCGTCGGCGGAGCGCAGGATGGTGGCGGGTTCGGAGGTGGTGACGAAGATCGAGCCGTCTTGGGCCCGGATGAAGTTGCGGATGTCTGAGACGTCCCACAGGGTGTCGGTGTCGACGGTTTTGCGCCAGGTTTGGCCTGCGTCGGTTGTTTTGTAGACGTCGCCGGTTTCTTCGGTGCCGATTAAGGCGGCCCCTTGGCCGAGTTGGAAGGACGAGCGCACATTGGATTCGCCCGGAGGGGCAAAGCGGTGGGCGATGTGGACCGCGGGGAAGCGCGGCGCGGCGGCGACCGCGTGGCTGGAGGCGTTGGGGGCCTGGGCGCAGCCGGGCGTGGTGGCGGCTTGGGCACAGAGCAGCAGCAGGCTCAGGGTGGTGAGGCTTTGCCGCAGGCGTGGGAAGGTGGGGCGTTTCATGAATGTGACTCGCTGAGTTTTAAGTGCGCCGCAGGACGTGAACGGCTTGTGGCCGCGTGGCGGGTTTAAGTATGCCCGAAAAGCTGAGGGGCACGCGACTGCGGCGGCGGGGTGAATCATCGAACGCCCATTGACCGACGTGCGTAAGAAGGGTGCGTGTCAGCCGTTTTGTTCTTTGCCTCTGCCTTTGAATTTGGGATTTTCACATGTCTCACACCCTGACCCCGCTGCGTCGTCGTGGATTGTTTCTTTTGGCTGTTGTGCTGGGCCTCACCGCCGTGGCGGACACGCTGTTTTACAAGCAGCCCCTGGGGGTGAACGCGGCGCTGTTTGGCTTGGCGGTGGCCGTGGCGTTGGCCCTGCGCGGTGGGCGTTTTTTGCGACGCGGGCCGGGGCGCTGGGTGACGCTGGCCACGGCGGCCATGTTGGGGGCCTTGGTGCTGCACCCCGGGGTGCTTCCGATGGGGATGTGCTTGCTGGGGCTGGCCACGCTGGCGATCATCGACCGCGATGGGTGGACTTGGAGTGTGACCCAGTGGGCCGAGCGCTGGGCCCGGTTTGCGAGGCGGGCCACGACGCAGATGGTGCGGGACGTGGCGCTGCAGCGCCGGTGGCTGCGCACGCACCGCGGGCGTGTGCAAGGCGTGGCCGGCGTGGGGGTCTGGTTGATCCCGGTGGTGCTGAGTTTGGTGTTTGTGGGCTTGTTTGCCGCGGCCAACCCGGTGGTGCAGCGCTGGGTGCAGTGGGTTTGGGAAGCGCTGCAGGGGCGGGTGGTGGGTTTGAGTGAATGGGTGTTGCCCGGGCGGATCGTTTTGTGGCTGGGGGTGGGCGTGGCGGCGTGGGGGATGCTGCGCACACGGGTGAAGCGGCGGACCCGGCAGCCACGCATGGCGTCCGGCGGGTCGGCGGCGCTGGACCGGTTCACGCCCACCGCGTTGGTGGTGCGCTGCTTGCTTTTGTTCAACGTGGTGTTTGCCGGGCAGACCTTGATGGACCTGTATTACTTGGTGGGCGGAGCCGCCCTGCCCGAGGGCCTGACCTATGCGGCCTATGCCCGGCGCGGGGCCTATCCCCTGGTGGCCACGGCCCTGCTGGCCGGCGCTTTTGTGCTGCTGGCGTTTCGGCCGGGCGGGGTGGCCCAGAAAAGCCCGCTGGCCCGGCGCCTGGTGATGGTGTGGATCGCGCAGAACGTGCTTTTGATGGTCTCGGCGGGTTGGCGGCTGAACTTGTACGTGCAGGCTTATAGCCTGACGCGTTGGCGCTTGGCCGCGGCCTTGTGGATGGTGCTGGTGGCGGTGGGCTTTGTGTGGCTGGTGTGGCGCATCGCGTCGCAACGCGACAACGCGTGGCTGCTGCAGCGCGTGGCGCTGACCGCGGGGGTGATGTTCTACGCCTTGTGCTTTGTGAACCCCGACGGGGCGATCGCCCGCTTCAACACAGCCCACTGTGCCGAGGCCGGGGGCGCGGGCGGTCCGCTTGATCTTGTTTATCTCGAATCGCTGGGGCCCGAGTCGCTGCCGGCGCTTGGGGCCTTTGTGTCGGCCCACCCGGTGCGCACCGACGCGTGGGAGAGCGTCGCCCGGCTGCAGCTGCGGTTGAACCGCCAACTGGCGAACTGGCGCGGCTGGACGTGGCGACGGGCCACCCTCATCGCGGAGCCTTCTGACGCGTGGCGTGGCCGGGTTGAGCAGATCAGCCTTCGCTGACCCAGGCGTGCCTCGTGCGGCGTTGGTTGTGGGCCTCACCGCAACCAACGTCCCCCGCCTTAAGGTTGCTCCGCGTATGCTTTTTACGATGCAATACCTGGTTCTTGTGCATGCCGCGACCCAATCGCCGACCACCCCCGAGGAGTGGGAGCAGTTCTTTGCGGCCGCCGCGGCGTCGGGTTTGTTTCGAGGAGGCAGCGCGCTGGGAAGCCGTGAACTTCTAGGAACCGACCCGGAGGCCCGCCCCACCGATGCGGTGGGCGGATACATGCGGTTTGATGCAGACGATGTGGAAGCCTTGCGGGCGTTACTGGCCCATCACCCGGTGGTGTTGCATGGCGGCACCGTGGAGATGTGCGAGATGGTGGTGTCCTGAGCTTGCCCGATGCCCCCCCACCACCCAAGCCGCCGGTTGCGCCCGCCCTCGACGCGGAGGGCCGCGCCCGTATTCGGGCGGCGGTGCGGGGTGCGGTGTCGTTTGATCCGGTGATCCGCGGTATTCACGCGACCGACGCGAGCCACTACCAGGTGACGCCGGCCTGTGTGGTGGTGCCGCTGGACGAAGACGACTGCGTGGCGGCCATCCAAGTGGCCGCGGAATTGAAGCTGCCCATCACCCCGCGGGGTGCGGCCACGGCGTTGTCGGGCCAGACCTTTGGCCCGGGCATGGTCATCGACGTGTCGCGGCACCTGAACCAGGTGTTGGAGGTTAACGCTGAAGAGGGCTGGGCCCGCGTGCAGCCAGGGGTGGTGCGCGATCATCTCAACGCGGAGGTGGCGTCGCTGGGTTTGCAGTTCGCCCCCGATCCGGCGACCAGCAGCCGGGCGACGATCGGCGGCATGGTGGGCAACAACAGCTCGGGCACGCGGTCGATCGTCTACGGCAAAACCATCGATCATGTGTTGGGCTGCAAGGTGGCCTTGGACGACGGCACGGTGCTGGACTGCGGGCCGATGGACGACGACGCGTGGCAGGCCAAGGCCGCGGGATCCAGCCGCGAGGGGCAGGTGTATCGCGGGGTGCGTGACCTGGTGCTGCGGCACCAAGACGCGATCCGCGAGCGCTACCCCAAGGTGATGCGTCGGGTGACGGGCTACAACCTGGACACGTTTGTGGACGGTGCGGGCTATGTGGGGCCGATCGGCCCGCGGGCCGAGCAAAACGCTGGGCACCGGCCCTGGGATTTGACCCATCTGATCGTGGGCAGCGAGGGCACGCTGGGGGTGGTGTTGGAAGTGACCGTGCGCCTGGTGCCGCGGCCCGCGGCGACGGCGCTTTGCATCGTGCACTTTGACGACGACCTCGATGCGCTGCGGGCGGTGCCTGGGATTTTGGAGTACGGGCCGTCGGCGGTGGAGCTGTTGGACCGCGGCATGCTGCGCGAATCCACGGTGAACCCCGCGACGCGCGACATGGCGGGCTGGGTGGCGGGTGATCCGGCGGCGGTGCTGCTGACCGAGTTTTTCGGCAGCGACGCCCAGGACGCGCAGTCGCGTGCCCAACACTGCGCTGCGGCGCTGGACGCCGCGGGCGTGGGGTACGCCCGGCCGGTGCTGGCCGACGCGGCTTCACAGCACAACGTGTGGGAGACGCGGAAGCTGGGCCTGGGCCTGATTTCCAACGTGCGCGGGCCGGTGAAGGGCCAGGCCTTTGTGGAAGACGCTTGCGTGCCGGTGGAGCACCTGCCTGACTACATCGCGGGCCTGCAAGCGCACTGCCGCCGCCTGGACTTGGATTACGCGATGTACGCCCACGCGTCGGTCGGGGTGATCCATTTTCGCCCGGCGGTGGATCTGCACCGCGACGATCACCGCCGGGCGATGCAGGCGATCGCCGAGACGGCTTTTTTGCGGGTGGTGGAACTGGGCGGCGCGTTTGCCGGCGAGCACGGCGACGGGGTGGTGCGCGGGGCCTTTGTGCCGCGTTTTTTTGGCGACGAGCTCTACGGCGCGTTTCGATCACTCAAGGCTTTGTTTGATCCGCACCACCAGATGAACCCGGGCAAGATCGTGGACGCCCCGTCAATGACCGACGGCGAGCTGCTGCGCTATGGCGATGCCTACCGCGTGACCGAGGTGCCCGCGCTGTTTCGTCACCAGCAGCAGGACGGCTTTCGCGGGGCGGTGGAGCAGTGCAACGGCGTGGGGGCGTGCCGCAAGCTGGGCAGCGGCACCATGTGCCCGTCGTACATGGCCACCCGCGACGAAAAAGACACCACCCGAGGCAGGGCCAATGCGCTGCGGCTGGCGATGTCTGGTCAGTTGGGGGACGCCCAAGACGTGACCGGAGCGCTGGCCTCGGACGCGGTGCACGAGGTGCTGGATCTTTGTTTGTCGTGCAAGGCCTGCAAAAGCGAGTGTCCCAACGCGGTGGACATGGCCCGGCTGAAGGCCGACGCGCTGCAGATGCGTCACGAACGCCACGGCGTGCCGCTGGGCGCGCGGCTGATCGGGGGCATGCCCGATGCGGCCCGGTGGATGCGCGGGCCACTGGCCGAGCTGGGCCGCGCGATCGACCGCTTTGGGCCGTATCGCCGGGTGTTCGAGCGGCTCACGGGCATCGACCGACGTCGACCGCTGCCGGGTTTTGCCCGCCGTCACCTGCCGGCGCTGCTCAAAGAACGCGCTGCTAAGGCGCCCGCGCCACCCCGCCCGGATGTGCGCCCGGCGGTGGTGCTGTTTGACGATACGACCAGCCGCTCGGTGGAGCCGGCGGTGGGGCTGGCGGCGGTGGAGCTGTTGGAAGGCTGCGGCTACCGGGTGATCGTGGCCAACGCAGGCTGCTGCCAGCGGCCGCGGCTGTCTCAGGGCTTGCTGCATGCCGCCAAGCAGCGCGGCGCCGCGACCATGGCCAAGCTGGACGTTTTCGCCCGGCAGGGGCTGCCCATTCTGTGCTTGGAACCCTCGTGCGCGTCGGCCTTGGCCGACGACTTGCCTGATTTGATCGACGATCAGGCCCTGGGCCAGCGGGTGGCGGCCCAGGTGTCGATGATCGACGTGTTCTTGGACGCCCAGGGCGTGGCGCTGACCTGCGATCACCCGCGGGTGTTGCTGCACGGCCACTGCCACCAAAAGGCATTGTTTGGCACGGGTGCGATCCGCCGCCTGTTCGCGGCCATGCCCCAGACCCAGTGCACCGAGGTGGATGCGGGCTGCTGCGGCATGGCCGGGGCTTTTGGTTACAACCACCACGACCTCTCGCAGATCATCGGCGAAGACCGGCTTTTCCCGGCCGTGCGCGCGGCCCACGCGGCGGGCGATGTGGTGGTGGCCTGCGGGGTGTCGTGCCGCCACCAGATCGACGACTTCTTGGGCGTGCGCGCCCAGCACTGGGTGCAGGTGGTGCGCCCCCAAAGCCCCGTGGGGAATGCAACGCCCTGATAGGATGCCTCACGTCATGCCACTTGCCACGCCCCCCACCCTCGGTCCCACCCTTGCCCCTTCCCGCGCACCACGCACTGCACGCGTGCCCCGCACCCCGCGCTGGCGCTTGCTGCTGCCGCTGTGCGTGCTGATCTTGCTGGTGGGCCCGGGGTGCGTGGCGGTCAACCCCTTCTACCGCCTGACCGCGGCGGCTTGGGCGGCGGTGTCTGGCTTGTTGACCGGGGGTTGAACCCGCCTGTGTTGACGGGGCTGGCTTGTTCTCACGCCGCGACTCCCCCTCCTGCTTTCTGCCCCCTGCTTTCTGCCCCTGATTTTCGCCCCTGATCTTCGCCCCTGCTTAGCGAACGGATTCTCGATGCAAGACTCTCCTTTTAAAAAATTCCACGCCGAGGCCGGCGCCACCCTGGCCCCGCGTGACGGCTGGTCCATGCCCCTGCACTACGGCGATGCCGCGGCGGAACACACCCAGTGCCGCGACTCGGGGGCGATCTTTGATGTCTCGCACCTGGGCCGCCTGCGCCTGAGTGGACGCCACGCACGCAAACTGCTGGAAACCGCGCTAACCCGCAAGGTGACCGACATGGCGGTGCGCACCTGCCGCGAGGCGGTGGTGTGCAACGACGCGGGCGTGGTGATCGACGTGGTGTCGGTCTACCGCTACGAGAACGAGTGGCTGCTGGTGACCAATGCCGGAGGCCGGGCCGCGGTGCTGGCCCAACTCGAAGCGCTGATCGCGGCCGCTGGCATGTCGGTCAAGCTGGTGGACGAAACCGACAAGACCGCGATGCTCTCGGTGCAGGGCCCCAAGGTGGCGGCAAAGATCGGTGAGTTCTCGCGCGAGATCCCCACGCTCAAGCCCTGGACGTTCGCCCTCAAGAACCTGTTGATCTTGAAGATGACCGTGAGCCGCACCGGCTACACCGGGGGAGACGGCGTGGAGGTGCTGCTGGGGGCGAACATGGCGTCCATGGCCATCAAGCTGCTGCTCAAAGACAAGAGCGAGGCCGCGGCGATCAAGCCCGCGGGGCTGGACGCCCGCGAGAGCCTGCGCATCGAGGCGGGCCTGCCGGCCTACGGCGTGGAGTTCGGGGCAGGCATGGACGTGGATCCGCTGAGCTTGGGCTTGGCCCACGCGGTGGATCTCGACAAGCACCTGGACGATTCGGGCGTGCCGGTGCCGCGCTTCGTGGGCCAAGATGCGCTGGAGAAGATCGCCGCGGACGGACCGGCCCAGCGCCTGGTGCGGTTGGAGCTGGAAGGCACGCCGCCGGCGGTGGGCAGCGATGTCTCTGGTGGGCGCGTGACCAGCGCGACCGCGCTGCCCGGCGGCAAGGCCGTGGCCTTGGCGTGGGTGGATGCGGCCTCGGCCCCCGCAGAAGGCGCGGCCGTGGACGTGGCAGGGGCCCAAGCCACCGCCGCTGCATTTGGTTGATCGGTGCCCGCCGCGATTAGCTGGCGACGCGGGCTTTGGCCCGGGCCTTGGCCTTCACCTGGGCTTTGGCCGCGCTTAGCGGGCGGTCGCTTTCCAGACGTGTGTTGAGTTTCTTGAGCGCTTCGATCTCGATCTGGCGTACACGTTCGCGGGTGAGCCCCACGTGCACGCCGATTTCTTTGAGCGTGAGTGGCTCGTCGCCATTCAGGCCGTAGCGCAGCCGCAGGATCTTGGCCTCGCGGTCATCGATGGCTTCCAGCAACTTGCCGATGGTTTCCAAGTCGTCGGCCAGCAGCACCTGGTCTTGCGGGCTGGGGGTGCGGGCATCCGCGACGATCTCGCTGAGCATCGGGCCTTCGCCTTCGGCGCCGCTGCCGGTCTGGCTGGGGCGACGGCTGGCCTTCACAGCTTTTTTGATGATGCGCACCTTCTTGGCGGGCAGGTCCATTTCTTCGGCGAGCTCTTGCACGGTGGGTGTGCGGCCCAGCTGCTCTTCAAGCAGCTGCGAAGCGCGCTTCCATTTGGAGATGAGCTCGACCATGTAGGCGGGGATGTGGATGGGCTGGACGGCGTTGATGAGTGCCCGCTTGATGCCCTGCTTGATCCACCAGCAGCCGTAGGTTGAGAAGCGGGCGCCCATGTCCGGGTCGAATCCTTCGACGGCTTTGACCAGGCCCACGTTGCCTTCTTCGATGAGGTCTTGCAGCGACAGGCCGCGGTTCATGTAGCGCTTGGCGATGGCCACGACCAGCCGCAGGTTGCTGCGGATCATGTGCTCGCGTGAGGCCATGCATCCCTCGTTGATGATCTTGCGGGCGAGGGTTTTTTCCTCGTCGGCGCTCAGCAACGGCGACTCGTCGATCTGCTTGAGGTAGAGCTCGAGATCGGTTTTGACGCGGGGGGATCGGGCCATGGAGTGGGTCCTGGATCGGGGATCAGCGCCGCGGTCTGCGGCGTGCGGAGTGGAAGCCCCGAGGAGCGGCGCTTCACACTCAGGCGATCGACCAAAATTCACGCGTGCTTAAGGCCCCAAGGGCCGCCACGGGGCGGCGCCACCCCGCTTGTCGGCACAAACCCACCTGCCCGCAGGTACCCTCCCCCCGCGGGCTTGACTCAAGCCCGGCTGGAATGCCGACACGGCTCGCCCAAGCGGGTCTCTCAGCGTTGCCGAGAAAGGCCGGCGGGTGCTAGGCTGGCACGGATGCCCCTCACGGAAGAACCCACCCCAGCCCATTCAAAATTTGCACCTGGGGCAAAGGTTGGCCCGTTGCGGGCCGGCGGGGCATGGGCCTTGGGCCCCGTGGCCACCACCGCCGGATCGTTGGTTCGGGCCGTGGGCGGCTACCGGCCCGCTTTTGTGCGCGGCGACGTGGTGGCCGCGGTCACCGTGGCGCTGGTCGCCGTGCCCCAGTCCATGGCCTTTGCAGCCATCGCCGGGCTGCCGCCGGTCTACGGCCTGTACACCGCGGTGGTGGTCACGCTGGTGGGCTGCCTGCTCACGGGCAGCCCTCAGCTGCACGTGGGCCCCACCAACACCATGAGCTTGCTGACCGCCAGCGTGCTGGTGGCCATGGCCATGGGCGATGGCGACGCCACGGCGGCCCAGCGGGTGCAGACCGCTGCGGTGCTGGCCCTGCTGGCGGGGCTCATTCAGATCGCTTTTGCCCTGGGGCGGCTGGGCGAGTTGGTGCGCTTCGTCAGCAAATCGGTGATCGTGGGCTTCTCGGCCGGAGCGGGGGTGCTGATCGCCGTGGGCCAGCTGCCGCCCTTGCTGGGTATCGATCTGGTGGACACCCAAAGTGCTTTGGCGGGTGCGGTGGGCAAGCTGCACCGCATCGGCCAGGCGATGATCGAGCACGGCGCGCGGCCGGCCATTCCCGCGGCCATTGCCGGAGGGGTCAGCCTGGCGGTGGTGCTGGGCTGCGGCTGGATCGCCCGGTGGCTGCCGCGCTATCTGTTGGCGGTGGTGGCCGGGGCGGTTGCGGTCTATATGATGGGCTGGACCTCGGCAGACCTGGCGCTGGTCGGGGCCCTGCCCGCGGGGCTGCCTGCCTTTGCCCCGCCCAGTGTTGACTGGCAGGCCTACCGGGCCCTGCTGGCCCCGGCTTTTGCCATTGCGCTGGTGGGCATGATCGAGGTCTGCGGCATCGGCAAAACCCTGGCGGCCAAAACCGGTCACCGCGTGCAGCCCAACCAAGAATTTCTTGCTGTGGGCCTGGCCAACATGATCGGCGGCTGCTTCCGCTGCCTGCCGTCAAGCGGAAGCTACTCGCGCTCGGCCCTGAACCAGCAGTCCGGGGCCCGCAGCCGCTTTGCGGGGGTGGCTTCGGCGATCATCACCGCAGGTGTGCTGGTGTGGGCCGCCCCCGCCGCGGCCACGATCCCCATGGCCAGCATCGCGGCGATCCTGTTTCCCATCGCGTGGGGGCTGATCGACCTTGACTACGTCCGCAAGCTGCGCCACAGCAACCGGGCGGATTTGTGGGTGTGCGTGGCCACCTTTGTGGCCACCTTGGCCCTGCCCCTTGAGATCGCCGTGTTCACCGGGGTGTTTTTAACCCTGGCCCTGTACCTGCGGCGGGCCCGCCAGCTCTACATCACCGAGATGGTCGGCGGCGAGGATGCGCGCCAGCCTTCGGGCTGGACCGAGCGCCCCCTGCGGGCCAACGCCGCGTGCAATCCACGCCGGGCTGTCAGTTTCTTGCAGATCGAAGGCAACCTGTTCTTCGCCTCGGCCGACGACCTGCAAGACCGCTTCATTCGCGTGCTGGCCCAGAAAGACGTGCGGGTGCTGATCCTGCGGCTCAAGCGCACCCACATGGTCGACGCCACGGTCATGCACACAGTCGAAGCCTTCGCCCGCCAGATGAACGCCCAGGGCCGGCACCTGATCCTCTGCGGCCTGCGGCCGCGGATGCGCGAGCGCATGATCGCCTTCGGCCTGGACCAGGTGGTGGGCCAAGACAACCTGATCGTCTCGGGCGACAAGCCCTTCGACGCCGCCCGGGAGGCGGTCAAGCGGGCCCACACGCTGGTGGACCAAGACGATGGGTAGCTGGACGCCGCCCGGCCGGCTTTTGGCGCACGTTCTGCGAGGTCGCAAAGAAGAACCGACGGCCCGGGGCCAGCTTCACGGCGAGGTCACGATTCCGTCGTATTTCGCGGTTTTGATGCGCGGGCGGTGATCTCTCTGCGTGCTTTGCGAATCCTGCCTTTTGCCCCTTTCCACCCGCCGAACCGTACAATCCCCCCCATGGCTGGAAGCACCTTTGGAACCCTGTTTCGCGTGACCACCGCTGGCGAGAGCCACGGGCCGGGGAACGTGGTCATCGTCGACGGCTGCCCGCCGGGTCTGGAACTGTCGGAAGCCGACTTGATCCCCGATTTGCAGCGGCGCAAGCCCGGGCAGTCGCGGATCACCACCCCACGCAAAGAAGACGACGCCCCGGAGATCCTCTCGGGCGTGTTTGAAGGCCACACCACCGGCACGCCCATCGCCGTGCTGATCCGCAACCAAGACCAGCGCAGCCGCGACTACGGCGACATCAAAGACAAGTACCGCCCCGGGCACGCGGACTTCACCTTCGACGCCAAGTTCGGCCGCCGCGACTACCGCGGCGGAGGTCGCAGCAGCGCCCGCGAGACCACCGCCCGCGTGGCCGCCGGGGCCATTGCCCGCAAGCTGCTGGGCCAGCGGCTGGGCATCGGCGTGCTGGGCATGGTCGACCAGGTCGGCGACCTGCACGCCGACATCCCCGACCCGGGCGCCGTCACCCTGGAGCAGGTCGAGGCCAACCCCGTGCGCTGCCCCGACCCCGCGGCCGCCGAGAAGATGGAACAGCTCATCAAAGACGTGCGCAAGCAGCAAGACAGCATCGGCGGCGCCGCACGCCTGGTGGCCACCGGCGTGCCCGCGGGCTGGGGTGAGCCGGTCTTCGACAAGCTGCGGGCCGACCTGGGCAAAGCCATGTTCAGCCTGCCCGCGGTGATGGGCGTGGAGTTTGGTGAAGGCTTCGCCGTGGCCCATGCCCGCGGCAGCGGCCACTGCGACACCCTGGTGCCCGCACCGGGCAAAGCCCCGCCCATCGGCACCACCACCAACCGCGCCGGGGGCATGCTGGGGGGCATCTCCAACGGCATGCCCATCGTCTTGCGCTGCGCGGTCAAGCCCACCAGCAGCATCCCCCAAGACCGCCCCACCGTCGACCGCGACGGCAAGGAAACTGTCATCGCCACCCGCGGCCGCCACGACCCGTGCCTGCTGCCACGCTTCGTGCCCATGGCCGAGGCGATGGTGCTGCTCGTGCTGGCCGACCACTTCCTGCGTCAGGCCGCGGTGCAGGGCTAGGCCTCGTGTGTCGCGGGCCGCGCATCAAAATCATCGGCACCCGCGACGCGGGCAAAACCACCCTCGCTCACCGCGTGAACCAAGGCTTGGGGATTCAGCGCAGCACGTCGTAAAAAGACAGGACCACCGCAAGGCAGGCGGTCAGACACAAAGCCGACCCCTAAGCCCGCGATGCCGACCATCCTTCGCGAGAAGCGGTGGATGCGGCATGCACGACAGGCAAAGACTGCCGCACAATCAAGTGCATTAGCGCGTCTTGGCGGCTTCGGGGCGCACGTTGCGGCCGTGGGCCCGGTGCGGGCGACGCTGGCCACTCGGGGCGGGGCTGGCGGCGGTGTGCCAGCGCTGCGAGCGATCGTTCATCTTGACCAGCTGGGCCCGGTCGCCGTCGAGCAGCCGCTGGGCCACGTTGACCGCGAGGGTGAGCTGGGCGTCGTTGAGCTGCTCGTGGGGACGCACGCGACGTGGCAGGTGGCGCGTATAGCACGTGCCAAACACATCATCGAGCACGATTCGCGTGAAGGCGTGGGCTTCGGTGACCGACCAGCCATCGCGGCGGGCCCGGGCGGGCAGCAGCACGTCGATGAGGTCTTGAAAACGGTTCTGAAGGGTGTGACGTTCCATCGCGGCGGGGCTCCTGGGGGGGGCGGAGGGGCAAAGCTATCGGACAGCCGAACAGTCTTCATTGCCAGTGTACCCGTCGTGTGCCATAGGGATTACCGCAATGAAACCCCTGCGGGGGCATTGTGGAAAACAACTTGCTTGTGCATCACCCACTCACCCACTCACCCACCGCTTTTTGGTGGTTTCGGGGCGCACCTTACGCCTGTGGTGGCGGGCTTCACCCGCCCAGCGTTCGTTCCACTTTCCAGCCAAACCCGCGCCGGTTGTCGATCCAGCGGATCCATTGCGGTCGGAAGCGGTAGAGCCCCTGCCGGGCCACGGCCGCATCGAAGGGTGGTGTGTCCACGAAGGGGTACTTCGCCGCGTACCGACGCAGGGCCGCGGGATAGGCTGCATCGCCGGGCGTCAGCGCCGGCGTCACCGTGCCGCGGGCCTGGATGCCGCGGATCTGGTCGGGGGCGTCGGCGTGGGCGTAGACGGTGACCGCGGCCCGGGGCCTGGCTGTCAGATGACGGCTGTGGGCGCTGGTGGGTGACGAGACCCACCACAGGTCAAACGGAGCGCTCGCTTGGCCGCCGATGCTGCCGTGCGCGAACTGCACGTTGGCGTTGTGGGGCGCACCGTCGTCGTCGACGGTCGCCAAAGACGCGGTGCGGCAAACAGCCAGAAAGATCTCGACCTCGCGGTCGAACACGAAATCCGCGGGCGGGTCGGACGACAGCATGTCATGGTCCTGAGCGCGATCGTTGCCGGGGCTGCCGTTAGCGTCGCCGTGTCCGTCGTCGTCAGCCACGTCAGGCCTTGAGCTTGGCGATGCGCTTCATGGCTTCTTCGACGTTTTCGCGGCTGTTGAAGGCCGAGATACGGAAGTAGCCTTCGCCCGCGGCGCCAAAGCCGCTGCCCGGCGTGCCCACGACGTGGCATTCGTTGATCAGCGTGTCGAAGAAGTCCCACGAGCTGACGCCTGCGGGGGTTTTGATCCACACGTACGGGGCGTTGACCCCGCCGTGGACTTCCATGCCGCAGGCGGTGAGGGCTTCGCGGATCAGCCGGGCGTTCTCTAGGTAGAAAGCGATCAGCTCGGCGACCTGCGCCTTGCCTTCTTCGCTGTAGACCGCTTCGGCACCGCGTTGCACGATGTACGACACGCCGTTGAACTTGGTCGACTGCCGACGGTTCCACAGGCCGTGCAAGGCCACGTCGTTGCCGTCGGCGTCTTTGCCGGTGAGGCCTTTGGGCACCACCGTCAGGGCGCACCGAGTGCCGGTGAAGCCCGCGTTCTTTGAGAACGAGCGGAATTCGATGGCGCAGTCGCGGGCCCCAGGAATCTCGTAGATCGAGTGGGGGATGTCCGGGTCGGTGATGAAGGCGTGGTAGGCCGCGTCGAAGAGGATCAGCGTGTTGTTGGCCTTGGCCCAGTCGACCCATTGGGTCAGCGTCTCACGGCTGGCCACGGCGCCCGTGGGGTTGTTGGGGTAGCACAGGTACACCACGTCGACCGGGGCGTCGGGGATCGCGGGGGTGAAGCTGTTGGCCGCGGTCATGGGCAGGTACACCAGCCCGGCGTAGCGGCCGCCCGCGGCTTCGCCGGTGTTGCCGGCCATCACGTTGGTGTCGACGTAGACGGGGTACACCGGGTCGCACACCGCAAAGCGGTTGGCGGTGCCCGCGGCGAGGATGTCCAAGATGTTGCCGCTGTCGCACTTGCTGCCGTCGGAGACAAAGATCTCCGAGGCGTCGATGTCGCAGCCGCGGGCGGCGAAATCGTTTTCGGCGATGGCCTCACGCAGCCATGCGTAGCCCTGCTCGGGGCCGTAGCCGTGGAAGCTGTCGCGTTTGCCTAGGGCGTTGACGGCCCGGATCATCGCGGTTCGGCAGGCTTCGGGCAGGGGCTCTGTCACGTCGCCGATGCCCAGCTTGATGAGCTTGGCCTCGGGGTTGGATTCGGCGAAGGCGGCGACGCGCCGGCCGATCTCAGGAAAGAGGTAACCGGCTTCGAGCTTGAGATAGTTGTCGTTGATGCGTGGCATGGGAAAGAGTTTAGCGGGGTGACGCGGCCGCGGTCTTTGGAAAACCCAAGCATGGTGGGCTCTCGGCGGCGCAAGGGTTTTTGAGACTGCAAAACGCTGTTTGGCGGGTTGGGGGTGCCCCCCCGCCGCCGCCCGGACGGCTAGCCCAGGTGTTCGGCGGCGAAGGCCCGGGCGGCCTCCAGGGCGTCGTCGACTTTTTCGGGGTCTTTGCCGCCGGCCATCGCTTGGTCGGGTTTGCCGCCGCCCCCGCCGCCGACGACCGGGGCCACGGCCTTGATCCAGTCACCGGCCTTGAGGCCTTGGGCGATGCCCGCAGGGGGCACCGAGGCCAAGAGGGCAACTTTGCGGTCGCCAAAGACCGCGGCCAGCATCATGGGCGTGTCGGCGTGCTGCTTGCGGATGACGTCCATGGCCGTGCGTAGGCTTTTGCCGTCGGCGTCGGCGATGCGGGCAACCAGCGGTCCAGAGCCGCTGTGGGCCGCGGCCGCGGCTTGGGCGGCGGCGACGACCTGGGCCTGCGAGGCGTTGCCGGCTTCTTTTTGCAGCTTTTTCAGCCGCGTGCCGGCGTCGGTCAGCGCGCTGCGCACCGCCGTCGCCACGCGAAGGGGCAGCACCACCGCCCCCAACTGGCGGGTGACCGCTTCGACCTCGGCCCCCAGGGCGTCGGGCGCGACGTCGGCCAGGGCTTGGGCCCGGCCCAGCAGCTGAGCACCTGCAGACTGCGCTTGGGCGGCGGCGTCGCCGGTGAGCGCGGTCAGCCGACGCACGCCGCGGCCCACGGCTTCTTGGCTGGTGATGGCAAAGGCCTGGGCCGCGCCGGTGCGGGCCAGGTGCGTGCCGCCGCAAAACTCGATGCTGCGGGTGGACCAGGCGTCGTTGTCGGGGTCGGCCAGCAGGTCGGCCACCGGCACGCCGATGCTGACCACCCGCACCTTGGGCGGGTACTTCTCGCCAAAGACCGCCCGCAGGCCGTTGATCTTGAGCGCCTGCTCTTGGGCCACCACGTCGATGTACACAGGCTCGTCAGCGGCCAGGTCACGGTTGACGTCGCTTTCGATCGCGGCGATCTCGTCGTCGCTGAGCGTGCTGCCGTGGGTGAAGTCAAAGCGCAAACGCTGGTCGTTGACCAGCGAGCCTTTCTGATTGGCCTGGTCGTTCACGCGGTCGCGCAGGGCCCGGTTCATCAGGTGGGTGGCGGTGTGGTTGTTTTGGATCAGCGCCCGGCGCTCGGCGTCCACCGCCAGCGCGGTGGTCACGCCGCCGTCTTGCGGGTCCAGGCCCGTCAGTGATCCGCCGCTGATGCGGCCCAGGTGCAGGTGCACGCCGCCGATCTTGATGGTGTCTTCGATCTTGACGCGGGTGACCGCGTTTTGGTGCTTGACCATGATGCCGCCCGAATCGCCGACCTGGCCCCCGGCCTCGGCGTAGAAGGGCGTGGCCTTGAGCACCACCGCCACCGCGTCACCGGCGTTGGCCTGCGTGGCGGGCTGGTAGACGCCGTCATGCTGCACAAACAGGTGCAGGGTGTTGTCGGCAAAGGGGCTTTCGGTGGCGCCGTAGCCGGTGAAATCGGTGTCGGTGAACCAGCCGGCGTCCAGGCCCTTTTGCACGCCTTCAAGCAGGCTTTGCCGGGCGTCGTCGCTTCCGCTGGCTCCGGCGCGCGACTTGGCCCGGGCCTCGTCCATTTTTTGGTTGAAGCCGGCTTCGTCCACTGTGAGCCCGCGCTCAGCGGCCATCAGCTGGGTGAGGTCCAAGGGAAAGCCGTGCGTGTCGTAGAGCACAAAGGCGTCTTGGGCGTCGATCTGCCCGCCGGTGGTCAGCCCCGAGGCGGCGCGTTCGAACAACGCGATGCCGCGGTCCAGCGTGTGGCCAAAAGCGACTTCTTCTTCTTTGATTTCGGCGGCGACCGCGTCGGCCTGCTGCTTGAGTTCCGGGAAGGTGGCGGCGAAGTTGTCCACCACCGCGGGCACGAGCTTGTAGAAAAACGGCTCGGTCACGCCCAGGGTCTGGCGGCCGTAGCGCACCGCCCGCCGCAAGATCCGGCGCAGCACGTAGCTGCGGCCTTCGTTGCCGCAGTGGGCCCCGTCGGCCAGCGCGAAGCTCAGCGTGCGGATGTGGTCGGCGATCACGCGGTAGGCCACGTTGATCGGGTCGGCCAGGGCCGCGGGGTCGCCGCCGGGGGTGTAGGCCCGGGCGCCGGTGATGGTTTGAATGGCTGTAAACAGCGGGCCGAACACGTCGGTGTCGTAGTTGCTGTTCTTGCCTTGCAGCACGCGGACGATGCGCTCAAAGCCCATGCCGGTGTCGACATGCTTGGCGGGCAGGGGCTGCAGGTCGCCGCTTTGCAGCCGGTTGTACTGGATAAACACCAGGTTCCAGATCTCGATCACGTCCGGGTCGTCGGCGTTGACTTTGGGCCCGCCACTCAGGTCGTCGGTGCCGTCGTAGTGCAGCTCGCTGCACGGCCCGCAGGGGCCCGTGTCGCCCATTTCCCAGAAGTTGTCTTTTTTGTTGCCCGGATGCACCTGCTCGGGGGGCAACCGCTTGAGCCAGAAATCACGGGCTTCGAGGTCGGGTTCCAGTCCTTCGCCGGGGTCGCCTTCGAAGTAGGTCGCGTGCAGCCGCTTGGGCTCTAGCCCCCACCAGTCGGGGCTGGTGAGCAGTTCCCACGCCCAGGCGATGGCCTCTTCTTTGAAATAGTCGCCAAAGGACCAGTTGCCCAACATCTCGAAAAAGGTGTGGTGGTAGGTGTCCACGCCCACGTCGTCCAGGTCGTTGTGCTTGCCCCCGGCGCGGATGCACTTCTGGGTGTCCACCGCGCGGGTGAACGGCCGCGACCCGGTGCCCAAGAACACGTCTTTAAACTGATTCATGCCCGCGTTGGCGAACATGAGCGTGGGGTCGTCGTGGGGCACCACAGCAGAGGAGGGCACGGCGGTGTGGCCGGCCTTCTCGACGAAAAAACGGATGAATTGGTCGCGGACTTGATCGGCCCGGGGTGCGTTGGGGTGGCTTGACATAGCCACGCAGTATAAGAACGCGCCCGGCTGCTGCCCGGCATCCACGTGATCAGGTGGCCACGGCCATGACCACCCCGGCGGTCACAAGAATCACGTAGGACATCTTGTCGGTGATGGCAAAGGCGATGGGATCTTCGTTGAGCTCTCCGCGGAAGGCCAAGAACCACACCCGCAGGATCCAGATCAAAAACAGCGGCAGCAGGGCCCACAGGGCGTCGGGGCGGCTGTACAGATCCTGAGCGACGTCACTTTGGATGTACAGCGCTAGCACCAAGGTGGCGGCCATGCCCGCAGACGGGCCGATGTTGCCAATCAGCGGAAGGTCGTCGGTGCGGTAGCCGCGGCGTGCGTTGGTGTTTTGATTTTTAAGCGTCGCCCGTTTTAGCTCGGTGTAGCGCTTCACAAAAGCGAGGCTCAGGAACACAAACGAGCTGAAGGCGATCAGCCAGGGCGACAGGTCGATGTCCACCGCCACCCCGCCGGCCATCATCCGGTGGGTGTACAGCCAGGCCAGCACCAGCACGTCAATCAGCAAACGCCGCTTGAGCACGAATGAGTAGGCGGTGGTGAGTGTGAGGTAGGCCGCCAGCCAGGCCAGGAAGACCACCCCCCCCGCGGCCAAGGCCAGCAAGGTGGCGGCCACCAGCAAGGCCCCGGTGGCCACCACCGCCACGGGGATCTTCACGTTGCCCGCGGCCAGGGGCCGTTTGCGTTTGCGCGGGTGCTGGCGGTCGCTTTCGATGTCCACCAGGTCGTTGACGATGTATACCGACGACGCGGCGGCGCTGAAGGCCAAAAAACCCAAGAACGCGGCAAGGAGCAGCGCCGGGTTGCCCAACTGGTGGCCGACGATCAGGGGCACAAAAAGAAGCGCGTTTTTGGCCCACTGGTGCGGCCGCATGAGCTTGAGCAGCGCCCGCCCGCGCGAGGGGCGTTTCTTACCCATCATGTCGGACCCGCGGCCCGCAAACACGTGTTCGATTTTGCCTGATTTTTCGGCGGCCGCGGTCAGGGCCGAGGTGGGTTCCACCAGCACGATTTTGCGGCACGCCTCAACCAGTGGCACATCTGCGTCGGAATCCCCGACGTAGTCGAACACCTCGCCCACGCGCTCTTTGATGGCCTCGATTTTTGAAGCGCTGCGTCGGTTGTGGGTCGCGTCGCTGCCGATGACATGGTCAAACAGCCCCAGGTCGTCCGCCACGGCCTGGGCGTATTTTTCGTGGCTGGCGGTGGCCAGCACCAGCGTGCGGCCAGCGGCTTTCTGATCGCGCAGCCAATCGACGACTTCGGCGCGGTACGGCAGGGTCGCGGCGTCCAGTTCCACCTCTTGGGCGATCCGGTGTTTGAGCGCGGCCTTGCCTTTTTTGAGCCAACCCGGCACCGACAGCGCACGCAGCGGGTGGTCGCCAATCAAAGCGAACAGCGACTCATGCAGCAGGTCGGTGCTGATGAGCGTGCCGTCGAGATCGACGCACAGCGGCACGGCATCAGGGGGGGCCGGGTTGTCGGTCGGCGTCGGGGAGGACATCGCGGGGTTCTTTCAGAGTCGGTATACGTCAGGCGGATTCGGGCGTGTCGGCGCCGATGGTAGCGTTGGATCGGCGGGACGCCAGCCCTCGGTAGAGCGCCAGCACCGGCACCGTCGCGAAGGCCGCGATAAAGGGCACACTGGGGTAGTGGTAGCGGTCTTGCACCACGATGACCGCGTGCACCGAGGCGAAATAGCCCCAAAACAGCCAGGCGGGATGCAGCCACACCACCCAAAAACCGCTCTGACGCATAAGTATGACCACGCCCAGCAGCGCGCTGCCCAGCACGATCAACCAGTACACCGAGCCCACGGCCTTGAGTGGCGCGACGGCCTCGGGGCCCAGGACCCTTTCGATCGAGGGCTGGTTCCAGTAGACAAAAATGACTTCCCCCGCGTGCAGGGTGACCAGCTTCTTGAGGGTGCGGGTGACAAAGGCCACCGGCTCGTCTCGGATGTAGTCCTTGGCCAGGGTTTTGAGGTAGACGTCGCGTTCGAGCTCGAACATGTCGTCGGTTTCAGGCGGGAGTAGGGCGTATTGGCCATTGGTGCCCGGGTGGTTGCCCATCCACAGGTTGGCGCCGCCGTTCATGGACACAAAAGCAGGGGCCCCCATGACCTCGGCGTTGCGCATCGTCCAGGGCAGCACCAAGCCGACCATCAGCACCCCGGCGAAACCCGCCGCGATGACCGGGGACGCGACCGTGCGCCACCACGGCGGGCTGTCCTCTTCGGGCGGGGCCCCAGACGCAGCCCGGGCCCGCAGGGTCACCCAGCTGTCGAACCAAGACACCATGACCAGCACAATGGGCAAAAGCATGGCCACAGGCCGGATGTAGCAGCTGGCGGCCAGCAACACCCCGCTGAGCACCGAGCGGCGCCACCAGGCCCAGCTTGACCGGGTCCAGACCAGAAGCGTGAGCAACACGCCAAGGGTGAACCACAGCTCGCTGGCGATGGCGGTGACAAAGCCGATCTGCCCGGGCCAGCAGGCCAAGGCGAGCCCCGCGGCGGTGGCATGCTGAGGCGTGAGCCACTCGGACACCAGGCGCATGGTCACCGCGATGCCGGCCAGTGCAATCAAGATGTTCAAGATCACCACCGGCAGGTAGGTGTGGCCAAAGATCGCGTACAGCAGCGCCACCACCGCGGGGGTGCCCACCGCCCAGTAAGACGACAGTTCGACGTACTCGCCCGCGGCATGGGCCCCCGCGGGGTCGGGATTCAGGGTGTAGCCGTGGCCCGCCACCACGTTCTGGGCCAAGATGTCGTAGGCCTGGGAGTCCGATAGCGGATCCATCGGGATCACCACCGCCCAGGCCACGCGCAGCACCAAGGCCAAAAGAAGCACCCACCAGGCTCCCGGGGCTCGCAAAATCCCGGAAACACTGGGATTATCTGATTTTTCGGGGGCGATCAGATTCAAGGGCGGGCTCGGAAATAGACGCTGTACACGCGGTGCATGGTGGAAGGTATCAACCTACCCCCGTGCCAATCGTCAAGATGTGAGCCGGGCTTGCGTGCCATTGTGCCCATCAGAGCGGTTAAACGCCCCTTAAGTATCTACCATCGGCCGCTGCCTCAGGCCTGAGATGCTCTGCGGCGATCCGTTTACGCGTTTTGTCCACGAGGCTTCACCCGCCATGGAAACCCCTATCCCCCCCACGCCCGACTTATCAGGACCCGCCGCGCCGCGGGCTAACGAGCAGCCCACCGACGCCCGGCGTCCGAACGTGGTGGTCATCGGGGCCGGTTTCGCGGGCCTGACCTTTTGTAAACACTTCCGCGGCCAACCGGGCCATGCCCAGGTGGTGCTGATCGACCGGCAGAACCACCACGTCTTCCAGCCGCTGCTGTATCAGGTGGCCATGGCCGCCCTTTCGGCCACCGACATCGCCGCCCCCATCCGCTCGGTGCTGGCCCGCCGCCGCGAGATCACCAGCCTGCTGGCCGACGTCACGGGCATCGACCCGGTCCGCAAGCGCGTGCACACCACCGAGGGCGAGGTGGCCTACGACTACCTGGTGCTGGCCGCGGGTGGGCGCACCAGCTACTTCGGAAACGACCACTGGGAGACCCACGCCCCGGGGCTGAAAACCCTCGACGACGCGCTGCGGATCCGCCGCAACGTGCTCACGGCCTTCGAACGTGCCGAGACCACCCTGGACAGCGACGAGCAGCAGCGTTTGATGACCATCGTGGTGGTCGGCGGCGGGCCCACCGGCGTCGAATTGGCGGGTTCGATGGCCGAGCTGGTCCACCGGGTGTTCCGCCGTGATTTCCGCCGCATCGACCCCCGCACCGCGCGGGTGATCCTGGTCGAGAGCAACACACGGCTGCTCAAGGTCTACCCCGAGAAGCTGTCGGCCAGCGCGCTGTCTCAGCTCAAAAGCCTTGGGGTGGAGGTCCGGCTGGGCGTGCGGGTCTCGGATGTCGACGCCCTCGGGGTGGAGCTCAACGACGGCACACGGATCGAAACCCGCAACATCTTGTGGGGGGCAGGCGTTGCCGCCAGCCCACTCACCCAGGCCTTTGCCCACGCCCCGCGTGACCGCGGCGGGCGGATCCAGGTGCTGCCCGATCTCAGCGTGCCCGAACATCCCGATGTCTTCGCCGTCGGCGATCTGATGTCCCTGACCGATCCCGACGGCCAACAGGTGCCCGGCGTGGCCCCGGCGGCGATGCAAAGCGGCAAGCACGCGGCCAAGATCATCGCCGCCGAACTCGCCCACGGCCCGCGTCCACCGGTCCAGCGCCAGTCTTTTGATTACTGGGACAAAGGATCCATGGCGACCATCGGTCGGCGGCGGGCCGTCGCCTGGTTTGGCAAGGTGCGATTCGGCGGGTTGCTGGCCTGGCTGGCGTGGTTGGGCGTGCACCTGATGTTCTTGGTGACCTTCCGCAACAAACTCAGCGTGTTCATTCAGTGGTGCTACGCCTATTTAAACTTTGGGCGCGGAGCACGGATCATCACCCCCGCACCCGCCCCCCGGCACGACCCACCGGCCCCGCCGGACGCCTGATCGCGGGCGGGTGCATGAATGACCGATCAACGATGCAAGCCGCATGGGCCGCGCGCCGCCGCGAATCCGCAACGGTTAGACTTGCGTCGTGTATTTTGCGTCGCGACGCTTTGCTGCGCATGCGTCCGGTGTCTCTTCTTCGCCCTCTGAAGTATCCCTCATGACCGTCGTCAATCTTTACCTGCAGATGCACCAGCCCTACCGGCTGCGCCGGTTTGGCGCGTTCGAAAAAGACCACCACTACTTCGACGACGACCAAAACCAAGAAATCCTCCGTCGCGTAACGCTGCGCTGCTACCGACCGGTCACGCGCCTGCTGCTGGACGCGGTCAACCAGCACGCTGGGGGATTTCGCTTTGCCCTCTCGATCACCGGTACCCTGGTCGAACAACTGGCCCTCACCGCGCCCGACGTGCTGGACAATCTGCGCCGGCTCGCTGAAACCGGCTGCGTAGAATTCCTCGCCGAGACCTACCACCACGACCTCACGGCGCTCCATGCCCCCGAGGTGTTCACCCGAGAACTGGCCGATCACGGGATGATGATCGAGGAGTACTTCGGCCAGCAACCGATGGTGGTCCGCAACACCGAGCTTCTCTACAACGACGCGTTGGCCCAGGCCATCAACGCCAAGGCCCGCTACCGCGGCGTCTTGACCGAGGGCGCCGACCACGTGCTCTGCGGCCGCCCGGCGGGTCGCGTGTACGCCTCGCCCGACGGCCTGCCGGTCATGCTTAAACACCACGTGTTTAGCGACGACATCGCGTTTCGCTACGGCAACCCCGCCTCGCGCCCCACCGCCGCGGCGTTTGCCGCGCGTGTCACCGCGCCTGCGGCCACGCCCCTGGGCGATGCCACAACAGCGTTGGGCCCGCCGCTGCTGCGCAACTTGTTTCTCGACTTCGAGACCTTCGGCGAACACCACGGCGAGGACACAGGCATTTTGCAACTGCTGCGCGATCTCCCCGCCGAGGTCTTGAACCTCGACCACCGCTTCTTGACCCCCCGCGAGATCCTCGACGAGTTCGACCCGGTCGAGGTCTTCAGCACGCCCAAGACCATCAGCTGGGCCGACACCGACCGCGACGAATCCGCCTGGCTGGGCAACCCGCTGCAGCGTTCGGCCTTCGACGCCCTCTACGCGATGGCCGACGCCGTGCGGGCCTGCGGCGACACCACCTTGCGGCGTGACTGGCAGCGGCTGACGACCTCGGACCACCTGTACTACATGAGCACCAAGGGGCTCAACGACGGCGCGGTCCACCGCTATTTCAGCCCTTATGAATCGCCCTACGAAGCGTACGTCAACTTCATCAACGTCCTGGACGCGCTGCGCGAGCGGCTGGCCGTGCGGGGCTCCGCCGCCTGACACCACCGGGCGGGCGCAGCGTGGCACCGCAGGCCACGATGCTGCTGCGTCACCAAGCCGCCGCGCTGGGCGAGAGCCCCTTTTCACACAACATTCAAAGCCAACCCGACCCCGAGCCCAAATCCACGGCAAGAGTCTTGATGTCAAGCCATCAACAGCCGCCTGAGGCATTGAAGCGCAGCTCCAGCCACGCGCGGCCCTTCAATCGGCCCTAAGCCAAACCTCCGACAAGCTCTTTCAGCATCAACGTCGCCGTGTCCAAGGGCTGGTCGGCGCCTTGCATGCGGTCGATCAGCGCTGAAGCCACGATCGCCGCGTCGGCCACGGTCGTCACATCGCGCACGTGCTCGGGCTTGCTCACGCCAAAACCCACCGCCAAGGGCACGTCGGTCACCTCGCGCAGGGCGTGCAGACGGTCGGTCAGCTCTGGCGGCAGCGCCGCCCGTGCGCCGGTGATGCCCGAGCGTGCCACGACGTACACAAAACCGCTGCAAGCCGCGGCGATCTTCTTGGCCCGCTCGATGGGCGTGGTCGGCGCCACCAGCAGGCTCAAGGTCAGGCCCGCGGCATCGGCCGCAGCCCGGGCCGGGCCCGAAGCTTCCAAAGACAAGTCGGGGAAGATGAACCCGTCAAATCCTGCATCGGCCGCTTCGGACACAAAACGTTCCAGCCCCCAGCGGTGCACGATCGAATAACTCACCATCGCGACCAGTCCCAAGCTGACCTGGTCGCGCACGCCGCGCACCATGTCGAAGACGCCCTGAACGTCCACCCCGCCGTCTAAGGCCCGCTGCATCGACGCCTCAATGGTGGGCCCGTCGGCCACCGGATCCGAAAACGCAAAGCCCACCTCACACACCGCCGCGCCCGCTGTGTCGGCGGCGCGAAGCAGGTCCGCGGTCGTGGTCAGGTCCGGGTCGCCGGCGGTGAAAAAGGGCATCAGCGCCTTGGCGTCGCGGGCTTGCAGGTCAGAGAAAATGGCGTCGATGCGGTGCTTCATGGGCGACAGTGTAGAAAACCCCAGCCGGCCCATGCCCCGCTTGCGGGCGGAGGCTTACCCCTCGTCCGCGAGCCGCGCCAGCACCGCTTGAAGGTCGTCCCACACCCGACGCCGGTTTTCGGTGGTGTAGGCCCGCGTCAGGTAGGCCGGGTCAAACGTGGGCATGACCGGGATCGGCCCGCCGGGCCCGTCGTAACGGTGCCATTGGCCGCGCACCTGGGTGATGTTCTGGGTCACGCCCAGCACCCGCTTGGCCGCAGGCCCGCCCACGGTCAGGATGACCCGCGGGCCCACGATCTGGATCTGCCGCTTGAGATAGGCCCCGCACGCCGCGGCCTCATCGGCCTTGGGCGCACGGCTGTCTGGGGGCCGGCACTTCACCACGTTCGCCAGGTACACCCCGCTGCGCTCAAGGCCCATGGCCTTTAACTGCTTGTCCAGCAGTTCGCCCGCGGGCCCCATGAACGGCTGCCCAGTGTGGTCATCCTCGGCACTGGGCCCGTCGCCCACAATCATCAGTGCCGCGTGGGCATCGCCAGATCCAAAAACCGTCTGGGTGCGGCCACCGTGCAGATGGCACGCGGTGCAGCCGCTCACGGCCTGTTCATCAAGCACCCGCAGCGAGGCCGCGGCGTCGCCTGCAACAAGATCAGGCAGCGACACCTCGGGCAAGGCCGCCAGGGGCATGGTGCGTGCCGCCGCGGGGTGGCCTTGCGCCCGCGGTGCCTGTGACGCCCGGGGCGCATGGGCTGCGGGGCGTGCAGGTCTTGCTCCGCCTTGACCACTTTGACCGCCTGGGCCGCCACGCACCGGTGGCGTCCACGGGGCCTGGGGCCGCGATGCCCCGGCCTGGGCCCCAGCAGCCTGCGTGGCCTCCGCCGCCCGGGCCTGGGCCGCGGCAGCCATGGCCACGACGTCCACCGGCACCGCCTCAACGCCGAGCAATCGCTCGGTGTCCAGATGCTGTCGCAGCACGCGCGTTGCACGGGAATCCACCATGGCCACAGCCTAGCAGCCTTCTTGAACAGCCCTCATCCAAGGGCATTGTGCGTCGCCACAGCCCCAAGTGCCGATAACAACCCCAGACTTCCGCACGCCCTGATCCACCACGAGCCTTGTTATGCCCAGCCCTGAGCCCACCACCCTGCCTGCCGGCGTCACCCTCACCGGCGACCTGCACACCCCGGGCGACGCGCTGATCGCTGGGCACGTCACCGGCGACCTGCAAGTCCAAGGCCGGGTCACCCTGGCATCCACCGCTCGCGTCGACGGCGCCATCGTGGCAGACCAAGCCGCCCTGCACGGCCAAGCCAGAGCCGACGTGAGCATCCACGGGCTGACCGAGTTATTCCCCGGCGCGCAAGTCCGCGGCGTGCTCAGCACCCAAGAAATCAGCGCCCACCACGGCGCCTGCTTCGAAGGACGCCTGGTGCTCGCCCCGCGGGCCCAAGCCCAAGCCGCCCACGCATCACAGATCGACACAGCGTCCACACCCGCAGCGCCGTCACCCGCAGCGCCCACGCCGTCGCCTGCACAAATCCCAGCGCCAGCACAAACGCCAGCGCCTGCAAAAGCCCCGGCGCCTGCGCCCTCGACCGTGCTTCCCTTCACCGCGGTGCCCGGTGCTGCCAGCGCCGGCCTGCGGCTGCGTGCCCCCGCGGGCTAAGCCGCAAACGCCTACCCCGTGCCCGAGCCTGCCCGGCGCTGCCCCCCCCACTTTTCACCGCGCCGCCGCAATCCGGGCCGATGTCTCGGGCCCGGCGCTTGAGGCGGCGTGCTCAGAAAGCGCGACTTGCACGGGCAATGCGCTCACCTCAAACACCACCCACGGCAGCACGCGCCGGCGGCCGGTGGGGCCCAGGCGCGGCACCCGCATCAAATCCACCGCTTGGATCGGTTCTGGCTCAGCGCACACCTGGCTCATGCGCCGCGCTAGCGTCGGCCCCACGCCAGGGAGCAGTTCCAAATCCGCGGCCCGGGCCTGGTCCAAGGCCACGCTCCAATGCGCCACCCGGCGGGTCGCATCCGCGGACCTCGACGCGTGGTGCGCCACCCCCCCCAAGGCCGCCAGTACCAAGAGCCCCACGCCCCCGCGCCACACGACGCCGTGGCACCGTGCACGAACAGCATCGGGTTCAGTCAAGGGTGGTGTGGTGACGTGCACAAAACACTCCGCGTACGCTCAGCGTCGCATCCGTGCATCCGTGTACATGCCTCCGCCGCCATGCGGGGCCACAACATCCATCTCCCCCACCATCTACCCATCCTACCTGAACGCTTGGGCGCTCGGCCAGACTTCAATCCCCCGCGGGGGACTTTTCATTCCCAGCGTTTCCAGTCTTCTCGCTTCCGGCTGAACCGGGCCCGGACATCCCCAATCCGTGCCGGAACGCCAGCAAGCGGCGAAAAGCGTTCTTGGGCTGGCCGGCCTCGTCCATCAAGCCCGACATCGGCAACTCAATCGCCTCGTGGTCTTGCAGGTCTTGCCAGCACACCGCTTCGATGTATGGCTTGCTCATGGCAATCTGCAGCACCGCTTCAAGCCAGTGGCCCTGCACCATGTCCGACCAAGGCCGGCGCCAATGCCCCGATTCTGCATCCACCGGCTCGTCCCCCATCGCCGGGTTCACCGCAATCATGAACTCGGTCACCGGTTCGCTGGGCGCCGCCAGGGTTAAAAACACCTGCTTGCCAAAGCCCGTGAACTGATCCAGCATCGAGCTGATCTGCATCAGGTCGCGCGTGTACTGCCCCTCAGCGGCCTGGCCCATGGGCAGCCGCACACCGAACGCGTCGAACTGAATCGACGATTGAATCAGCAAATCCACGTACATCATCGGCGGGATGCTGCGCGGGTTCTTGGCGAAGTACTCGCCAAAAGGTTGCCGCAACTCCACAATGATCTTCGCCTCGGGGTGCAGCTTGCGCACCAGCAGCGTGGACATCCGCGTCAGGTCCATCAGCTGTTCAAAATTGAACGTGAAGTGACTGTTGACATGCAAGCCCGACACGATCGTCCATGCATTCACCGAGCCCTTGTAGCGTGTGACCACGCGCTCGATGTGCTCGTAAATCAAGTCGCGCACCGTCTCGAAGTCGTGCTCCCAGATGTACAGCCAGTCCGGCAGGCTGCTGGGCTCGAAGCTGATCACCGGCCCGGCCACCACCGGCTTGCCCGCCGACTTGGCCCACGCCGCCCACGCATCGGCCGGGCCCCAGGCATACTCGTTTTCCTCGGGGGCAAGCACCTTCCAAGGCAGCGGCAACTGCACAAAATCAAAGCCCGCCGCCAGCCCCGTCAGCACGCGTTCGTCGGTGTCTACCGTCAAGCCCACGCCGCTGCCCAGCGCCGCCTTGGGCAGGCTGCCCGTCTCCACACGCTTGCTGAGCAAGATCTCGCTGTGGGCCAAGGCCAGTTCTTCACTGCCGTCCAACGCCGTGGCCAGGGCTTCGTCCGCCAACCGGCTGGCTTCCACCGGGTTGTCGTCTTGGATCGACAACGCTTCGACAAACAGCCCGCGGGCCTTGGTCTCACGCTTGGTCACCACGTGGCCTTCGCCCAGATCAAACATCGCCCAGTCTTCAAGCTTGTTGTAGAGCATCATCAGCCGGTGCCGGCACAGCTCGACCGATAACAAGTAGGGCGCCGCCCGCTCTGGAAGCAGGCAGGTTCGCAGGGTCAGCTGGCCCAATTCTCCCGCGTCGTGCTGCAGGCACAGCACCGCCGTGCCCGGCTCGCTCTTCTCGCACGTGACCACCCCGTCGGCGAATTCGATCTCCGCACGCACCCCGTTGCCCTCGGAGTCCAACAGATACGCGTTACGTAACGGCCACTCGCTGGCGGACTGTCCTCTTGAAAAAACCTTGAACTTGAGCATTTTGTCCCCCAACGCCCCTCTGCTACGCCGCCTCGCGTGGCTAGGCGGTTGCGCTGAAGTACGCCGAATCGTGGAAGGTGCAAAAAGGACTGACACCCGGGTGAGACGCTGATTATGGAGTCCCGCGGCGCCGTTGGCAAACCCCTAATGCCCCACACGCGCCCCGCCTGCACCCTGCCACCGCCGTGGCCTAGAGCCGCCGCCTGGGCAAAGTCCCGCCTAGCCACATTTTGAGCCCTTGCCCCCACCAAAAGGTGTCGCAATTCTTGACGCTTTCGGGGCCCGGGCTTAGCTTAAACAGTCGCGACGCGGCGTCCGCCAATGCGTCCCGGTCCCCAACCGGGTGCCGGTACCCGACAGGCACCCCGCCGTACCCTCCTTTTCGCAACCCCCTCGCCCCTTCCTGGAGCTCCCCCCCGATGCCGCGATCCCCTCGGCTCTCCCGCTCACGCCGGCGCCTGCGCCCGCTGCTCATCGCCTCCAGCCTCGCCACCGCGACGGCCCTGACCACCGCGGCCCCCGTCGTCATGGCTCAGAGCGCCGCAGCCCCCCGGGCCGAGCAACTCTGGTCGGACTTCTGCCACTACGTGCTGATCGCCAGCCCCCAACTCGCGGGCGAAGCCGCCAGCGCGCTGCTCGAAGCCGACGCAGGCACCCTGCTGGATGCCGTCGAAGCCAGCGACCGCAACGCCAACAACGTCTTTCAGCGCACCACCCGCATGGGCGGCCTTAAAGACCTGGGCGCCGAGCTGCAGAGCCGCATCCAAGAAGCCCGCATCTCGCGCAGCCGCGAAGAAGACCGCATCAAAAACGACATCCAGCTGCTGGGCAAAGGCCAGCGTGCCTACACCAACGCCACCCAGCGTCTGGCCTCGGCAGGCCAATACGCCGCGCCGCTCATGCTCGCCACGCTGATCGACGGCGGCCAGTCCGAGCTACACCCCGAAGTCATGCGGTCGATGACCGAGATCGGCCGGGCCCTGGTCGCCCCGCTGTCCGCGGCCCTGCCCAAGCTCGACGCAGTGGCCCAAGGACAGGTCTCACGCGTCTTGGCAGATATCGGCTACCCCCAATCCATGCCCGCGCTCAAACAAGTCATCGAAAACCCAGAGACCGACCCCACCGCGCGCTCGGCCGCCCAAGCCGCCATCTACGTCATCGCCGAGAACGCCAACCTCTTTGCAGGCCGCAGCGCCGCAGAGTTCTACCTGGACCTGGGCCTGGGCTCCTACGACACCGCCACCGAGCAGCCCGCCGGGCTCGACGGCTACGACACCACCAACGATCGCGGCGTGTCGTGGTACTACGACCCTGAGTTGACCGTCACCGGCCGGCCCGGGCTCGTGCCCATCACCGTGCCCGGAGCCATCCTCGGCGACGTGCTGGCCATGCAATCCGCCCGCACGGCCCTGAGCCTGAATCCCGACATGGATGCCGCCCTGAGCCTGTACGTCATGGCCAACCTGCGGCGTGAAAACCGCCTGCCCGAAGGCGAGAACGACGCAAGCTACCCCGCCAGCCGACGCAGCCCCGCCTTCTACGCCATGACCGCGGGCCCACGCCGCCTGCACGACGTGCTAGAAATCGCCCTGACCGACAACGACACCGACCTTGCCCTCGACGCCATCGCCGGCCTCTCGGCCACCGCCAGCCTCGAAGCACTGCAACCTCTTGTTCGCGGCCTCACCTACCCCAGCCGCGAAGTCCGCTTCCGCGCCGCCGCGGCACTGGCCCACGCGCTGCCCACAGAAAACTTCACCAACGACTTCCGCGTCGTGCCCGTCTTGGGCGACGCCATCCGCCCCGCGGGCGCCCCCTTGGCCCTGATCATCGCCAGCGACCAAGCCGCACGCAACCAACTGGTGAGCTCGGCGGGCAGCCTTAACTACCGCGCTATCGCAGCTGAATCCGTAGGGGCCGCCTCCGACGTGATCGCCCAAACCGCCGGCATCGATCTGCTGCTTGTCGACGGCGATCAAGCCGCCATCACCCAAGCGGTCAACACCGCCAGCGCCAACTTCAAGCTCGCTTCCACCCCGCTGGTCGCCCTGGCCGCCCCTGCCCAGCAGGCGCGCATCGCCAGCGACTTCACCGACAACGCCCAGGTCACCGTCGTGGCCTCGGGACAAGACGACCTGGGCGCCGCCATCGCTTTGGCCAGCGAGCAAGCCGGAAACCCCGGCGCATCGGTCGCCAGCTCTGAAGCCGACGCCCTCGAAGCGCTGGACCTGCTGGCGAGCATCACCACCGCCCCCACCGTGTTCAACATCCAAGACGCCTTGCCGGCACTCAAAAGCGCCGCATCCGACGCCCAGCGTCCCGCGGTCGCAGCCCGGGCCGGCGACGTCCTGGCGTTGATCAACGACCCCGCCGCCCAAGTCATCTTGACCAACGCGGCCCTGTCGGCCACCGGCGAACTTCAGGCCCACCTGCTCCAGCAAGTAGGCCAGTCCGCCAACAGGTCGGGTAACCTCATCAGCGCGGATCTCTCCGACGCGGTGCTCAACATCGTCAAGACCGCCGAGCATCAATCCTTGGCCGACGCCGCCGCCCAGGCCCACGGAGCCCTCGCCCTGCCCACCCGCAACGCCGTGGACCTCATTCTCGAGTAATTCCCCGCCATCCCCGCGGTGGCCCAGAACCAACCCCGCATCTCACTCAGGCCGGCCCCTCCCACGGGGCCGGCCTTTTTGTTGCGCCCCGCCAGACCACGCCCGCTCATCGCCCATCTCATTTCCCCACCCTCATCGCCCAGCCCCACGGGGCGGCCCCGGGCATTCCCGCACCCTCTCGTGCCAAGCACGCCAGGCCACCCCAGCCTGGGTTCCCACAGGCCCCAAGTCACGAAAAAACCCGCCTGCGCGCCAGACTTCCAAGTGTCCACCCAACCCCAGAGCCCCTGAAACCTTGATCTTCCCAGCAGAAGACATACGATAGAAAAAGTAATCAAGTCAATCGCCACGGATACGGCCACCTGATACCCCCGCCTGAACGCCAAGAAACCCGGCTTTCAACCCCTCCCTCCTGCCAGACACTTGGACAACAAGACGCTCGCCGCCTCTCGTCCAGCCCCTTTTTCCGCCCCACCTGACTAAGACTCGCTTTTGAGCCCCTCCATGGCCAACACCCCCTCCTCCAAAGAGCTCACCGGACGTCGCCTGGGCCGCGTGCTCACCAAGCTTGGTCACATCAACCGCGACCAAGTCCAAGAAGCCCTTGAGCTTCAGAAAAGAAGCAAAGCCCCCATCGGGCAGCTCTTGGTCGAACTCGGCTACGTCTCCCACGACGAAGTCAATCTCGCCCTCGCCGCCCAGGCGGGCATGAAGACCATGGACCTCACCGACCGGCCCATCGAGCCCGAGGTGTTGCGGCTGATCCCCGCAGAGATGGCCAACAACAACCACATCCTGCCGCTGAACTACGACAAAGACGCCAACCACCTGGTGGTGGCCATGAAGACGGCCGACAACTTCCAAGCCCTGGACACCCTGCACCTGCTGCTGGGTTTCCGCGTCACCGCCGTGGTCGCTCCCGCCACGCAGGTCGACAAGCTCATCCAGCAGCACTACGGCGAAGACGACGAATCCATCGCCTCGCTGGTGGCCGAACTCTCCGACGCCGACGACCTCAACGAACTCGACAACGGCAGCGGCACGGTCGACCTCGAAGAGCAGATCGCCATGGCCGACGACAACCGCGTCAAGCGGTTGCTCAACCTGGTCCTGCTTCAAGGCATCAAAGACAAAGCCTCGGACATCCACTTCGAACCCTTCGAAGACGAATTCAAGATGCGCTACCGCATCGACGGCGTTCTCTATGAAATGATCCCGCCGCCCAACCACCTCGCGGTGTCCATCGTCAGCCGCGTCAAGGTCATGGCCGACCTCGACATCGCCGAGCGGCGCCTGCCGCAAGACGGCCGCATCGAACTGGTCGTCGACGGCAAGCCCGTGGACCTCCGCGTCGCCGTGCTGCCCACCATGTTCGGCGAGTCGGTGGTCATGCGTATCCTCGACCGCGGCAACGTCAACCTCGACCTTGAGCAAGTGGGCATGCGGCCCGACGACCTGGACACCTTCCGCCAGCTCATCAAAAAACCCAACGGCATTGTCATCGTCACCGGCCCCACCGGCTCGGGAAAAACCACCACCCTGTACTCCGCCCTGGCCGAGCTCAACAAGCCCGGCGAAAAAATTCTCACCGCCGAAGACCCCGTCGAATACGACATCGACGGGCTCATGCAGGTTCAGATCAACGTCGACGTAGGCCTCACCTTCGCCGCCGCGTTGCGTTCGTTCCTGCGGCAAGACCCCGACATCATCCTCGTCGGTGAAACCCGCGACCTCACCACCGCCCAGATTGGCGTGCAAGCCAGCCTCACCGGCCACCTGGTGTTCACCACCCTGCACACCAACGACGCCCCCAGCAGCATCGCCCGTCTACTCGACCTGGGCCTTGAAAGCTTCCTCATCACCGCCACCATCGAAGGCATCCTCGCCCAGCGCCTGGTCCGCAAAGTCTGCCAGCGCTGCAAAGAAGCCTACACCCCCACCGAAGACGAGCTGTCCATGCTTATGCTCACCCCCGAAGACCTCGAAGGCCGCGACCTCTACCGCGGCACCGGCTGCGATTTCTGCAACCAGTCGGGCTACAAAGGCCGCATGGGCATCTTCGAATGCATGGTCATGGACGACAACATCCGCGACCTCATCATGAAGCAAGCCAGCACCCAACTCATCCGCAACGAAGCCCGCAAACGCGGCATGCGCACCCTCCGCCAAGGCGGCCTCATGGCCCTCTACGAAGGGCTCACCACCATCGACGAAGTCGTCAAAGAAACCATGGTTGAAGAGTAGCGCCGGGCGACGCCCGGCAGCCGCTAGCCGCTAGTCGTTAGCGATTGGCAAGAACCGAAACTGCACAGAACCGCCCACCCCATCGCTTGCGTCTTGCCAACGGCTAACAGCTAGCACCCAACCCCCGCTCTCGCCCCCGGAGCCCCCGCCATGCCCACCTACCAATTCGAAGCCCTGAACGACGCCGGCAAGCCCCAAAAAGGCACCATCACCGCCGCCAACAACGAAGAAGCGCTGGCCCGCATCAAAAGCCAAGGCTTCTTCCCCACGTCGATCCGTGAGCAGAAGGCCAAAAAAGGCGGCGGTGGTGGTGGCGGCGGTGGCGGAGGCAAAGGCGCCAGCGGAAACAAAAAGAAATCCGGCGGCATCACCATCAACATCGGCGGGGTCAGTAAAAAGCACCTCACCCTCTTCACCCGCCAGCTCTCCACCCTGCAAGACGCCGGCCTGCCCATCCTCCGTTCGCTGTCCATCCTGGAGCAGCAGCAGAAACCAGGCCTGCTCAAAAACACCCTCGAAAAAGTCCACGAAGACGTCTCCTCGGGCGCCTCGCTCAGCGACGCCTTTGCCAAAAACCCCAAAGCCTTCGACATCCTCTACACCAAGATGATCGCCGCAGGCGAAGTCGGCGGTGTGCTTGACCTCATCCTCGCCCGTCTGGCCGAGTTTCTTGAAAAAGCCGCCCGGCTCAAAGCGCGCATCATCAGCGCCATGATCTACCCCTCGGCGGTCATCAGCGTCGCGGCCATCATCGTGTTGGGCATCATGATCCTCATCGTGCCCAAGTTCATCGAAATCTTCGACGACTTCGACACCGACATGCCCGCGCTCACCATCTGGCTCATCAACATGAGCAAATGGCTCGGCGGCTCGTTGCTGGGCGTGCTGGGCGCCAAAGACGGCACCTACAACGAAGACCAGCTCATCCCCGGCATCATCTGGGTGCTGCTCTCGCCTGTCTTCATCTTCTTCGCCATCAAAATGCTTCGGAAAACCGGCCCCGGCAAAGGCTTCTTCGACCGCCTCACCCTCTACGTGCCCGTGCTCGGCGGCCTGGTCCGCAAAGCCACCATCGCCAAGTTCACCCGAACCCTCGGCACCCTGGTCAACGCCGGCGTGCCCATCCTCGACGCGGTCACCATCACCAGCGAAACCACCGCCAACGGCGTGTACGCCAACGCCCTCATGAGCGTCCACGACAGCATCCGCCAAGGGGACAGCTTCGCCGAGCCCCTGCGTAAAGCCAAAGTCTGCGACCCCCTGGTCGTCAACATGATCGACGTGGGCGAAGAAACCGGTGACCTGGACAAAATGCTTTTGAAAATCGCCGACAACTACGACGAAGAAGTCGACGTCGCCGTCGCCGGCCTCGTGTCCCTGCTCGAACCCATCATGGTCGTCGTGCTCGGCGGCATCGTGGGCGCCATCGTCATCGCCCTGTTCCTGCCGCTGGTCAAGCTGATGCAGTCGGTGATGTAAAGGGGCTACGGAGGTTGGGCGACTGACGCGGCCGCGAGCCTGCTGCGTCGCCCGATCGCTTCGCGTGCCGCCTCACGAGGCCCCTTCAGGGCCGCGATCAGCGACCCGCTTTGCGACCGACCGACTCGCGACGGCTCACGACCACGTCAGCCACCCAACCTCCTTCGCGGGGGGAAAAAGGGGTGGCTTTGAACCAAGAAGAGAATTGTTATGAAATCAGGTTTGCGACGAAAAAAAACGCTGGGGCGGATGATTCACGCCTTCACGCTCATCGAGCTACTGGTGGTGATCTCGATCATCACGGTGATTGTGGCGTTCACAGCCCCGTCGATCGTCAAGCTCTTAGGTAGTTCCGAAGTCAACGCGATGCGAAGCATCCTCAACGGCTTGGCCTCCGCCGCCGACTCGTACAACATCACCACCGGCCAAACCGTGGATCACAAGGTGACACGCGACGCCTTCGGTAACGATGTCGACATCGAGATCAACGGCACCGACGCCAGCGGAGACCCTATCGACTTCACCTTCGGATGGTTTGTACTCAACGCAGGCCAGGTGCCCGAATCGGCGCAGCTCATCACCATCTCGGCCAAAGAAGACCTCACCCTCAATGGGGACCCCCTGCTGGATATCAACGGTGAGGTCGCCGGCCTAGCCGCAAGTCAGATTTCTTCCATTGAACTGCGCGACCGATGGCGCACCCCCATCCGCTACGCCGGCGGCGTCCGCCACGACGACCGTTTCAACGCAGACGACTATCTCAGGGCGCACCCCACCGCGTTTTTCGTCTCGGCAGGCCCCGACGGGTTATTCGGGGAGGTCGACACAGACACCAACGGGCCCGACCCAGATGTTGACGAAAACGACGACGGCATCCCCGACGCCCAGGACAACATCTACAGCTTCGACCTGAACTAAGCCATGCGACTACTTCCCCCTTCAAACCAGGCACCACGCAAAGCCTTCTCGCTCATCGAGCTGCTGGTCGTGATTTCGATCATCGCTCTGCTCACGGGCATCAGCTTCCCCGTGGTGCGCACCCTGCTACGCAACACCGCAGTCAACACCGCCGAAAGCCAGGTCAACAACGCCCTCACCGCCGCCCGCGTGTTCGCCACGCGCAGCAACTCGTTTGTGAGCGCCCGGTCCATTGGCGGCACCTTACGCACCAGCAAAGACAGCGGCGACGGGTTCAGCGGCGCCATCGTTCTTTTTTCCACCGACAACACCCTGCGGGTCTGTGAAAACGACGAAAACGCCCTGGACCCCAACAACTCCCCCAACTGGCTTGAATTTTTCAACCCCGGCCGCAACGGCTACACCCCCGTGCCCGATCTCGAAGACCTTCGCATCTCGGGCCGCGTGATCCCCTTGGGCATCGTCCGCACCGGATCC
>JALZVY010000243.1 GCA_023300125.1 Phycisphaera sp. | reverse complement strand
TGGCAAGTGGCGCCGCCTTGGCGGCATTGCATCAACGCTGGCAGACATGATGTGGCACGTCCTGGGCTACGTGAACTTTCGCCTTCATTGGCGTTCTTGGCGTCTTGGCGGTTCAAATCTGTCTTCGTCGCATAGCGCCCGCACCGAGTGCCCCCCCATCACCCATAAAAAACCCGTGCCCAAACGGGCACGGGTTGGTCAATATTCAAGGTCAGCGTTTAGGCGCTGAAGCTGCTGCCGCAGCCGCAGCTGCTGGTGGCGTTGGGGTTGTTAAACACAAACCCGCGGCCCATCACTTCGTCTTTGAAATCGATCGCGGTGCCGTTGAGGTACAGGTAGCTCTTGGGGTCGCAAACCACACGCACGCCGTTGACCTCAAAGGCTTCGTCGGTGTCGCGGAACTGCTCGGTCAGGTCCAGCAGGTAAGAGAAGCCGCTGCAGCCTCCACCTTTCACGCCCACCCGCAGGCGGACGGTCTCGGCGTCGAGCTCTTGCTGCTCGATGATGGTCTTGATTTCGCGGGCGGCTGTTTCAGAAAGTTCAATACCCATGAGGGGCTCCTTCTTCGTTTTGGGACTCAATGTCTAATGTCGTATCGTCATCCGTGTGGGGTCGGTTTGACCGGCTCACACGGCCTGGGCGTTTTCAACGCCAAAGCAGTGGCCAATCCGCTCAGTGAGCGATGCCGGCTTTTTCTTCGTAGTCGTGCACGGCCGCTTTGATGGCGTCTTCGGCCAGCACCGAGCAGTGGATCTTCACCGGCGGAAGACTGAGCTCCTGCACGATGTCGGTGTTCTTGATCGCTTCGGCCTCGTCGAGGGTCTTGCCTTTCATCCACTCGGTGGCGAGCGAGCTGCTGGCGATCGCGCTTCCGCAACCGAAGGTCTTGAACTTGGCGTCTTCGATCACCCCGGTCTCGGGGTTGACTTTGATCTGCAGCTTCATCACGTCGCCGCATTCAGGGGCGCCAACAACGCCAGTGCCAACGGTGGCGTCGCTCTTGTCGAACGAGCCTACGTTGCGGGGGTTTTCGTAGTGGTCAACAACTTTTTCGGAGTAGGCCATGGGAAGTGTCCTTTGCGGCGGGTGTTCCGCGTCGCGGGGTTGGGTCGGGGCGGGGTCAAACGAAACAAACGAGGGGGCGATCAAGCTGCGGGCATGCGGCTTGGCTCAAGGCGATTAGTGCGCGCCCCATTCGACGGTGTTGATGTCGATGCCTTCCTGAACCATTTCCCACAGGGGCGAAAGGTCCAGCAGTTTTTGCACGTTGGTCACGACCTTGTCGATCGTGTAGTCGATTTCTTCTTCGGTGGTGATGCGTCCCATGCCAAAGCGGATGCTGCTGTGAGCCAGCTCGTCACCCAGGCCCAGGGCCTTGAGCACGTAGCTGGGTTCGAGGCTGGCGCTGGTGCACGCACTGCCGCTACTCACGGCAATCTCTTTGATGGCCATCATCAGGCTCTCGCCCTCGACGTAAGGGAAGCTGATGTTGGTGGTGTGCGGGAGCCTCTCGGTGGGGTGGCCGTTGATGACCGCCATGTCCAGCTTGGCAGTGATGCCGTCTTCAAGCTTCTTCTTCAGCTTGCCCAGGCGGATGGCATCGTCGCTCATCTCCGCCTCGCACAGCGCGGCCGCCGCACCCACCCCAACGATGCCCGGCACGTTCAGCGTACCCGAACGCATACCTCGTTCGTGGCCGCCGCCGTCGATCAAGGCGGTCAGCCGCACACGGGGGCGGCGACGACGGACATAAAGGAAGCCGCAGCCCTTGGGGCCGTAGAACTTGTGGCCGGTGGCCGACAGCAGGTCCACCCCCGCGGCCTCGACGTCGGTGGGCATCTTGCCCACCCACTGGGTCGCGTCGGTGTGCAGCAGCACGTCTTTGCTTTTGCAGACCGCACCGATTTCGGGGATCTGGTTGATGGTGCCCAGTTCGTTGTTGGCCCACATCAGCGACACCAGCACGGTGTCGTCGCGGATCGCGTCTTGCACCTGTTCGGCGGTGATGATGCCGTCTTCGCCCGGCTCCAGCCAGGTCACCTCGTAGCCCTGCTTCTGCAGCCGCTTGATGGGGTCGAGCACCGCCTTGTGTTCGTGGATGGCACTGATCAGGTGCTTGCCCTTGCTGGCGTACATCTCAGCGGCACCCTTGATCGCCAAGTTATTGGACTCGGTGGCTCCCGAGGTCCACACGATTTCCTTGGGACTGGCGCCGATCAGCGAGGCCACCTGGGCTCGTGCGTTGTCTACGCCCTTTTCAGCGGCCCAGCCAAAAGCGTGGTTGCGCGAAGAGGCGTTACCAAAGTCGTTGAGGAAAAACGGGGTCATCTCCTCCAGCACCCGAGGATCCATCGGGGTGGTGGAGTTGTGGTCAAGATAGATGGGGAATTGGATGGCCATAATCAGTGGATTAACTCAGCAGAGGCTGGGGCTGTTGCCGCAACGTTGCGGCAACGCCGGACGCGAGCACCGCGCCGACGGGAACGTGCGGGGTTTGTCTGTGTGCACGGCTGAAGACGCCATGTTGTTTCACACGATAGGAGTGCCGCGTTAGGATTTCAACATTCTAGGGCTTCGTTGGATGGACGACGCC
>JALZVY010000242.1 GCA_023300125.1 Phycisphaera sp. | reverse complement strand
ACGGGCGTTGATGTCGTGACCACACCACCGCCCTCCCGACCGCTTGCGTCTCCTGCCTTTCTCCGTGGTCTCCGTGCGCTCCGTGTGCTCCGTGATTCGCGAAGCGATGCCTTGCGGCGAACCACGGCCGCCCCCCGACCAGCAAGCCGTCGCCGCAAGACGCGCAAGCGGCGGACAGGCGCGAGCTCACCGCACCTCTCTGCCATGTCACCGGAGGCTTCACTTCAAGCTTGAACCCACCATGCCTTCGCCTTGCCCCGGATATCTTAAAGCCTTCACCGAAAAGACCCCACAGACGTCTGTCTGCGGGGTCTTTGAAGTGGCGAGAAACGTCAGCGGCACTCAATGGCGAAGGCAAGGGTGACGTTTAGTCGTAGTTTAGACTCGGCCCAGAAACCACCTCTTCGAGTTCTTCAACCGTTTCTGCCAAAGTCACAATCACCACCAGGTCTTGGAAATCTGCCGCGGCGCTGTTGAGGTTCGCGGTGCCCAGCTCGAAAAGGTAGATCACCTGGTTGTCGTGTAGCCGGATGTGGTCGTCAACGATGTAGTCCGAAACAAACTCGACCGCATTTTGCTGATCGTTAAACCCCTGGATGTTTGGCACCGGGTCGCCGTCGCGCAACGCAATCACAAAATCGGATTGAAACGCTGTGCTGGCCGAGATGTGCCGGGAGTATCTGCCCCGCCTCGATGGAATATACGACTGTGCGCCGATCGTCACCCCCACGCCTTCCTCAAGAATCTCGGGGTGCAGGTAGACCTCTGGACGCTCGGGAGTATTCACATTGCCGCGCACCGGATCCACAAAATTACCCCATGGCGAAACGATGCTGTTTTCCACGCGCAGGTGAGCGGTGACCGGAATCGGAGTCGATCCAGACGTAATCGAAGACCCCAGGATTTCGGCGATAAACGCGAATTCGTTGCTGCTGACGATGGCCCCGCGTTCAAGCTGAAAATCTACGGTTTTGAGCCTGGTGAGATTTTCTTCCCGGCTCACGTCGGCGTTTTGAGCACAAACAGGCATTGCCATCAGGCCGCAGGCCGCGAGGCCGATCGCGTTTCGGAGCAGATTAAAGACCGTCATGGATTGTTTGGTTTTCATTACGAATGTCTTAAGCAGGTACGAAAGGAGTCAGGGTGTCATCTCACCCATAACAACGCATTCATGACGTCGTGATGGAAACGCTCTGGCCTATCTTTTGCAGTTAACAATTTAACCCACGGCCCACAACTGCTTCAGGCGTCATAGGCATTACATTTTGACGGCAATGCCGTGCCGGGCGTCCCAAACCCCGTATCTTCCCAGCAGGCGTCGGGGACGCTTGGGGTGCTGGCGCCGGGGGGAGTCCCTCGGCTTGCTCTGACCCCGCACGTGGGTCGTCTATCGATCCACCAGTAAGCAGTCGCAGAGACGGCCGCCAAGGCGCTGTCGATGAGAGTCCGCCCTTCCTGATGCATTTCAAAAGGTGAAAAAATCAATTTTTCTCGATTCAACTTCACAGGCCGAAAAAATGCAGTACCATTGGTTTTAATACTTCATAGGCTTGGACTTTGCTGTCTGCTGTCACACACGGTGTGCTTTGACTTGGTTTTTTTAGCGTGCGCGAGCCTTTTCCTTCTAATACCCCCCCCTTTTCCTGGAGAACATATGTTTAAACAATTTTCCTACATGGGCTTAAAGCTTCGCGCGGAGGCTGTTGCCGCACTGGCGGCGGTCACCGCCGCGAGCCTTGCCGCCCAACCGGCTTCAGCGCAGTTTGACCAAAACGACGTCATCCGACTGAACAATAGCAATCCGATCATCACCCAGAACATGTTCCCCAGCAATCGCCGCGACGACGGGAACAACATCAACGGCCCGTCGATGGTCCGCATCCCTAATTTTATCGCTACCCGTAACCGGCCCGATCGCAACGCCCGTTACTACCTCTACTTCGCCCACCACGCCGGCAGTTACATCCGCATGGCTTACTCGCGTGATGCATTCGGCCCCTTCACCTTGTACCGCGCCGACGCGTCGGTGGGCAGCCGCGGTGTGATGGACAACAACAACACGAACATCAATATCGATGAAGGCATCTCTCTGCGCCGCAACCACATCGCCTCGCCCGACGTGCATGTGGACGAAGCCAACAGCCGGTTCATCATGTACTTCCACCACGGCGGGCCTTACCGTATCAACGGCCAGGATAATAACTCACAAAATAGCTTTGTGAATACTTCCAATGATGGTCTTAATTTCCGCCGTGGCGATATCGAGCCGGTACGCCTCGGGGGGTCGTATTTCAAGGTATTTACCAACCGCAACACGCTCTACGCCGTGAACAACGATGGAGGACCGGTTCGAGCTCCTAGTTTTAACAACCCTTGGAGCCCCCCCAGTGGTTACTACAACGGAAATAGTTTGGCTTCGCTTTGGCCCGGACGTTCGAACGGCAACCTGCTTCGTGCGGCAGTGCCCGAAGCAGACCGGCGCGTGCGCCACTCGGGCGTGCTCACAGAGGGCAACAACCTTCGTCTCTTCTACTCGATCCGCGGCGACAGCCCGGAACGTATTTTCGTTTCGAATATTAACTTGACCAGCAACTTCAACAACTGGACTGTCAGCATCCCCGGCACCGAGGTGCTGCGTGCAGTCGGGGGTTGGGAAGAGGGACAGCGTACACCGAGCCCTTCTGTCGGCGGTCCGGCGACAAATGTGAACCAACTGCGTGACCCCGATGTGTTTCAGGATGATGACGGCTCGCTGTACCTCTATTACAGCGGAGCGGGAGAGGAAGGTCTTGGCGTTGCCGCCATTCAGAGCCCGCGGCAGGTGATTTCTAGCAGAGGTGCCACCCACGACGCAGAGACGCGACAAGGTAGCGACAGCAACCGAAATTTTCGCTCGGACTCAACCATCACGGTTGCCAATGGCTCAGGCACCTCGCGCCGTAGGGGTTACTTTAGATTTCCTACCCCAGGAAGTGCCACCGTCCGTGCTGCCGTGCTGAGGCTCTACCTGCCTAATAATGAAAACGGTAGCTTGGACGTGTACGGCACGTCGAACTTCAACGAAGGCAATATCACCGGTAGCAACCAGCCGAGCAACACCACCTCGCGTTTGGACCGGGTGCCTCTGGGCTTCCGCGGGTTCTACGAGTTGGACGTGACCAGCTACGTCAACAGCAACCGAAACAACAACATCCGTTTCTTTGTCCGAAACACGAACAGCAACGGTGTGCAGATTTGTTCCAGCGAAAATGGCAACCGCGACCGTGTGCCAGGGCTGAAGTGGATGATTCGCCGTTAATGCACGGCGAAGCTTGATTGATCGGCCGTGTAGCGCTGCATGGTTGGATCGCCCTTAAATAGTCCAGCATGCCGGGTCACCCAAGGGTACCCCGGCATGCTTTTTTTGTGGGCCTGACCGCGTGGTGACATTTCTGTATTTCTCTTCGTGTTTTTGGTTTTTTCAGATCAGGCGAACTCATTAACACACAGACGCAAAGGCACCAAGAAAGGCAGTAGAAAGCGATTTTCGCACCATGAGGTTTGAGGTTGCCCAGCCCCACCGCTTGCGTCCGCACCGTGCCGACTCTGCGCCTATGCGTGAAACCTTCTTTGGCTTTCAAAAACGTGGCCACGCATCATTCACGCCAAAAGATCGAGCACGCCGGATCCGATGGAGCCGCCGGCCCCCAAGCCCAAGGCGCCGCTTAAGTCGCCGCCAAGCGAACTGCTGGACGACGACGCGACGTTGCGGGTGGGCGTGTCGCCTGAGGCGCCCTCTGGTGCGTCTTCCGGCGCGTCGTCTGGACTTTGGGCGATGCTGTCGATTGCGGCCAGGGCCGCATTCTGTTCAGCATCGCCCAGGGCATTGGGTGCGTCGGACGCTTCGGGGTCTTGCCCGCTTGCTTCGGCCTGGCCCTGAGCGGCGATCTCGGCCCGGGCCTCGGCGATGCGCTGCGAAGCCAAGGCAGCCACGCGGCGGTCTTGGGCCGAGGGCTCGACCGGGGCCAAGGCGGAGCGGCGGACGACCTGAAATTTGGCCAGGTTCTCTTCGGGCGTGGCCTCGACGGTGGTGTCGATCTCTACGCTGCCGCCCACAGCGTAGCGGCGGCCGTCGGGGCCTTGCTCGAAGCTGTAAGTCGGACCGCCCCGCGCATACTGCCCGGCGGCAGCGATATGGGCTTGCTCGTGGGTACGCACCTCACGGTCGCGGGCTTCGAGTTCTTCAACCTGGCGTTCTTCTTCTTCGGTCAGCGGCTCGCCGTCCGTGCCGCGCGGAGTGGACAAGTCTTCGGCTGATTCGCTTGCTTCGGCGTCGGCGTCGACTTCGGTCAGTGGCTCTTGGGCGGAGGAAGCCTGAACTGCGGTGGATTCGCCCGGGGCCGCAGTCGCGCCCGCGGCGCTGTTGGCTGCCGCCCGGGCTTCGGGCGAAATCGCCACCGAATCGTTCGCGCGGGTCCCGGCGCCTGATCCCGCGACGGACTCTCGCGGGGGGGGCGGGTCGGGGGTCGCAACACCGGCAGCGCTGGCGCGCGCGGCCACCGAGTCCAGCCCCGCAGTGCTCGGGTTGGAGGGCGCGTTGAAGGCCGAGTTAACGAAGAGGGCCGACACAACACACCTATCGCCCGGATCGGCCGCGCAGATGCCACAGCCCCGGCATGCGTCCGAAAATCACACGAAAAATGGCGCCGAAACAGCTCAGGCTTCAAGCTCTATGCGGCTGACACCCTGCACACAACGCCTTGCCCCCAAACCCCGAAGCAGGGCGTGAGTAACCCACGCCAGGGCGCTTCGCCCGCGTAGCCTCGTGTGTTTAAGGTGCGCCCCCCCTACGCCGTCCTGCGCCCCGGAGCATCACTAAAGCATCTGCAGCCGCACCGGCAGCAGGCGCAACCACCACTGAATCCGTCTGAACGTGCGCCAGCGCGACGCATAGCCGCAGCCCACCAGCACCCGTTCAGGGGCCTTGGCCCCGCGCTGGGTTTTCGTCTGGAGTGTGCGGCGCGGGCCGCCCACTGGCAGAAAAATAGCTCGGAGTGCAGATCGAATCACGACGGCCCAAAGATACGCCCAGCCAAGAGCCGAGGGCAGTAAAAACCGTCGAAAACAACGAAAACCAGAGATTCCCCGAGCCCCCCCCGCCTTTTTTCAGGGATTTCCTTTGCCCCCTTCGGGGTGGCCCTCAAGCCCCAGACCCGAAGGTCCAGGGGTGCCCGGTCTACAGCCAAGCAAGCCGCGCGTCTCCCGCGCTGCGCGGCTCCCCCGGGCGGCGGGCACGGGGCGAGCTCTCTGTTAGCCCATGCCTTTCTTCGCCTTTTTTTCAGCCTTCTTGGCTTTCTTTTCTTTTGCGGTCAGCTTGGGTTTGTTGCTGGCCGAGCTCTTCTTGTTGTTTTGGTCTTTGTTGGCCACGGGAGGCTCCTGGGCAGGCGAATAGAAGCCGAAGGTCACGCGACAGGGTCGGGTGGCGGCACGGGGGCCATCTTACCGCCGGCCCGGGGCAGCGCATGAAGGCATGGTTTTGGGGCCGTCCGGGCTCTGGATCTGTTCTTAGGGCGTAAACTATGACTGAACCGCTTTGCACGCCCGCCTAGCGCAAACGGTTGCCTTGCGGTACAGGCCCATCGTTTCACCCGTCATTCCCGAGACCCCGCCATGTTTAAGCATCTTTGTGTTGCCATCGGAATCTTGCTGCTCAACACCAGCCCTTCACACGGAGAGGAAACCATGAAACAGTGGAACAACGACCTGTACTCCCGCATCGCCCCGGCCCCGGTTGACGGCGGATTTGCCCAGCCCGATTACTGGGTCTGGGGCAGCTCGGTGGTCGAGGGTGACGACGGCAAGTTCCACATGTTTGTGAGCCGCTGGCCCAAAGAGCTTCCGTTTCACCCAGGCTGGATGGTGGCCTCGGAAATCGCCCACTGCGTGTCGGACACCGCCGAAGGCCCCTACACCTTTGTGGATGTCGCCTTGGGTGCCCGCGGCGCCCAGTTCTGGGATGGCAAGTCGTGCCACAACCCGCGCGTGGTCAAGCACAACGACACCTACATCATGTACTACATGGGTTCGACCCACCCCTTCGACGAAATCACCGACCCCGCGGTGCTGACTTTGGATTCGCACTACACGGTCGTGGCCCGTGCCAACAAGCGCATCGGCATCGCCACCTCCAAAAACCTCAACGGCCCGTGGGAACGCCGCGACGCCTGCGTGCTCGACACCCGGTCCGAGACGTTCTACGAGTTCTTGACCTCGAACCCTTCGCCGTGGATCAACGACGACGGCAGCGTGACGCTGATCTTTAAATCGCGGCAGTACAACGAGAAGTTCCCTTACCACAGCGGCATGTCGCTGGGCTTGGCCACCGCACCGCACTTCGAAGGGCCTTACACCGTGGTGGGCGACGAGCCGATCTTCGGGCCCGACCGCATGGGTGAGATCGAAGACCCCTTCCTTTGGAAGGACGACACGGGCTATCACCTGATTGCCAAGGACATGAACGCCTCGCTTGCCGGCCAGCACCACTCGGGCATCTTGGCGCATTCCAAAGATGCGCTGAACTGGACCCTGGACAAAGACCCCTTGGCCTACTCGCGCACGCTGCGTTTTAACAACGGCAAGACCGTGCAGATGGGGCAATTGGAACGGCCCTTTGGCCTGATCCGCGACGGCAAACTGACCCACCTGTTCTTCGCGACCATGGACGGCCCCGGAGGCTTTGGCAACTCGACCAAGTCCTGGAACATGGCTGTGCCTCTGGCCCCGCAAACCGAGCCGTAAAAACGCTGCACGCTTGGTGCCCTCTTTCGGGAGCAGCCAGCTGCCAGCAGGCTTCAACACCGCAGCCATACCAGACGGCCAAACCTTCGACGGCCTGATCGGCCCAAACGAACGCGACGCGGTGCTGCTGAGTTTTGGCGGTGGCACCACCTCCGCCTCCGCCGCGCTGACCGCGGTCCGCGAGCCTGGCGTTGCTGGGCCTGGGCGCTTGCCTGCTAAATGGCCGCCGACGCCGGTAAAAAAAACGCAGCGCAGGAGCGCCGCTCCACGAACGGCAGCGTGTGGGCTCGCATCTTGCGGCAACGCTTAGTGGAAGGCCGTGGTGTCGGGGCACGAAGAGCGGCCGAAGCGGCGGCCGGGCGGCGAATTAAGAACTTGCATGAGAAAAGGCCGGGGCCGCGTGGCGGCCCCGGCCTTTTCTTTGGAGGTCGGTGGTGATCTTTGTGGGCGGCGGCGTCACCCGGCCGCGAGGCGCACCGGCAGCAGCCGGAACCACCAGGCGATGCGGCTGAGGCGCGGCCAGCGCGGCGAGTAGCCACGGACCACCAGCACGCGGCCGCGATGGACGCGGCGGGTTGCAACCGCGGGGGACGCCTCGGACCGAGGCCGTCGAAGCAGCGTGCCCAGGGGTATGTAAAAACTTGGGGGACTCGTTCGGCTCATTGGCCTCGAAAGATAAGCCCAGACGACCGGTTAGCCCCACGCAATCTAGTAAAAAACGCCAAAATCAGAGATGCCCCGAGGCCACGATGCATGAATCTCGGGGTTTTCCAAAGCGCCTAGGGGGAGGCCCCGACCCGAGACCTGCCGACCCCACTCACGGGCCGTGCGGAGGCCGATCGGCTCTTCGTACACGTTCTCAGGCCTGGAAGCGGCCGCGAACTTCGGCGATGCCTTCGGTCGAACCGATCAGCGTCAGCCGGTCATGCACGCGCAGCTGGGTACTGCCGCGGGGCGGAAAGATGCGCCCGCCGCGGTTGATCAGCGAGACCAAGACCTCGTTGGGCCACTCGTATTCGGCGATGGTTTGGCCGATCAGCGCTCCCGCGGGCGTGTCGGCCACCAACCGCAGCGCGAGGTAGTTCTCGTCGTGCAGCAAAACCTCTTTGAGGTTCTGCTCGTTGTCGGCGGCCCGCCAGTCGCCCATGAACCCCTCGGTCTCCAGGCGGGTGGCGATCTGGGCGAGCACGCGCAGGTGCAGGCCCGGGTCGTCTTCGGGGCTGATGAGAAAGAAGATCGCGTAGACGGTGACATGGTCGGGGGCTTGACTGCGCCGCTCGGCCTGTTCGTCGCGGCGGCGCTGCACGCGCTCGTGCGGCGCTCCGTCGGTGGGTACAGGCGGCACCGGCTGGGCGGCGGCGGCGCGTCCCGTGGGGATCTCTAGGCCCTGGGGGCAGCGCACCAACAGCAGCTCGGGCTGCTCGATGCCCGGCACGCGAAAGTGCGGCAGCATGGCGTGGTGGCTGACCACGGTATTGGGGTCGCTCTGCGGCTCGGCGATTCGGGCCCGCACGTCGGCCAGGGTGAGCCCGATGCGCGGCGACAGCCACGCGGCGGCACGGTCGGCGATGGCGTCGTAGGGGTCTTCGCCTGCGGCGAGTTCACCGGCGGTGGCGTTGGCATCGAAGAAACCCGCCCGGGCGACCACGTCGTCAAACGGGTCGTCGTCGCGCAGCCCCTTTTCCTTGATGATCTGGCGGAACTCGCGGTCCAGCTCGTCGAAACGCCGCCGGCCAAGGCGCGAGAACACGTGGTAGATCGCGCCATCGCGGACCACACGGTCGCGGGCGTAGTAGATGTACCAAGCCGCCCCGACGGCCGCGAGCGCGGCCGACGCGACCACCGCGATCGCGCCCATCTGATAGATCAGCCCCAGCGCGATGACCAGGCCCACCAGCTGCATCCAGGGGTAAAACGGGCTGCGGAAACCCGGGTCGTAGCTCTCGATCCGGCTCTCGCGCATCACGATCACGGACACGTTCATGAGCCCAAAGACAAACAAGTTGAACGCGCTGGCGACCTTGGCCACGCCCTCGGCCGAGAGGGTGAGGATAAAGAACACCATCAACCCGGAGGTGACCAGAATGCCCAGCGTGGGGGTGCCAAAGCGCCCCAGTTCGTTGAACTTGGGCGACAGCAGCCGGTCGCGCCCCATGGCCAGGGGGTAGCGGCTGGCAGCGAGGATGCCGGCGTTGCCCGTGGATGCGAAGGCCGCGAGCGCGGCGATCACGATCAGCGTGATCCCGGTGGAGCCCGGCATCCAAGCGAACAAACGCTCGGCCGAGGTGGCGACGGGGGTGTAGTCGGTGCGCAGCGGCTCGGCATCAACCGTGGCGATGATGATCGCCACGCCCACCACGTAAATGGTGGTGGCGGTCACCAGCGAAAGGATCATGCCCAGCGGCAGGTTGCGGTCCGGGCGTTTGACCTCTTCGCTGACGCTAGCGACCTTGGTCAGCCCGGCGTAGGACACAAACACCAGACCAACGGTGGCAAAAAAGCCACCGAAGCCGTTTTCGGTGTGCATGAACGGGGTGAACTGCCGGGGGATCTCGCCTTCGGGCAGCCGAAAGAACAGGTGGAAGAGCCCCTGCACCACGAAGAACGAGAGCACCGCGAGCAGCGCGATGACCAACAACCCCTGGAGCCGAGTGGTTTCTTTGGCGCCGCAGATGTTGAGCGCGGCAAAGGCGACGGTGAGGGCCACGGCCAAGCCTTTGATGACCCACAGTTTCTGCTCCTCGTCGCCGGGCAGGAACGCGGCAACGCCCGGCGCGATCACGAGGTAAGCGCCCATGCCCAGCAGCGCGAAGGCCGACTTGAGCACCAGCGCCAGCCAAGTGCCCAGCCCTCCGATGGTGCCGGCCCCCGGGCCGAGGCTGCGGTCTAAAAAGTAGTAGGTGCCGCCGGCCCGCGGCAGGGCCGTGGAGAGCTCGGACATGCTGAGCATGGCCGGGATCATGAGGATGCCTGCGACCAGGTAGGCGAGCACGGTGCTGGGGCCGGCGTAGGCGGTGGCCAGGCCCGGCAGTAGAAAGAAACCGGAGCTGAACATCGCGCCGGTGCTGATGGCGTAGACGTCCCAGAGGCCGAGTTCTTTTTTGAGCTTTTGACCCGCCTGGGGTTTGGTCGCGTCGGGCATAGGTGATCAATCCAAAGGGTTTGGGAGCCCGCCTAGCTTAGGGAATCGGCGCGGGCTGAGACCGCCGGCGGGCGGCGGATGTGACCTAGACTCGCTCTCCTCCCGCTTCTCTTCCGATCGAAAGGTGCCGCCATGCCCCACCCCGCCTCGAACTTCGGCGTCCAGAGCTGGTGCTTTCGCCACTTCAAAGACAACCCGACCGTGGCCGACAAGGTGAAAGAAATCGGCGTGAGCTCGATCGAACTGTGCGGGGTGCACGCGGATTTTGACGACCCCAAGAACTTCGCCAAGGTGGTCAAAATTTACAAGGACAAGGGGGTGGAGATCGTGTCGCTGGGCGTGCAAACCTTCAAGGGCGACGACGCGGAAAAAAAATGGTTCGAGTGCGCGGCGATCGCCGGGGCTCAGCACATCTCGGCTCACTTCCAGGTGGATAGCTTTGCCACGGCAGTGCCGCGGACCGCGGCGCTGACCCAAGACTTCGGCATCAAGGTGGGCATCCACTGCCACGGCGGCTATCAGTTCGGCGGCTCGCCAGACATCTTGGATCACCTGATGTCGCTGGGCGGCGGCCACATCGGCCTGTGTATCGACACGGCGTGGTGCATGCAGATCGGCCCGCAGCAGGGCAACCCCGCGGCCTGGGTGAAACGCTACGGCGACCTGGTGTTCGGGGTGCATTACAAAGATTTCACCTTCGGGCCCGACGCGTCCTGGCGCGACGTGGTGGTGGGCACAGGCACCTTGGACTTGCCCGCATTCGTCGCGGCGTTGGATGCCGCGAACTTCAAGGGCATGGCGGTGCTGGAATACGAAGGCGACGTAGAAAACCCGGTGCCGGCGTTAACGCAGTGCGTTTCAGAAATCAAGGCATTGGCCGCGAACTGAAGCCCCCAACGGTTTTCAATACAGCGCGGAACCGCCGTAAGACACCCAGAGCTTACTTGGCGTCGAGGCACCAACAGACACCTGCCAAGCGGTCAATGCGGCGTTTTGCGCATATCCTCGGCAGGGTCTAGCCGGTTTTTTGCCCCCCCCTGCCCCGAGTATTGTCATGCCTCATCGCGTTGAACCGCCTGCCAAGGATTCCTCCGCGAACGTGCCGCCGCAAACAAACCGGCGGCGGTTCATCAAAAAAAGTGCCGCGGCCGTGGTGGGCGCGGGCTCGGTGTTCCACGTGCCCTACGCCTTTGCCCGCACCCGGCCCCGCCTGCGGGTGCTGGGCATGCACGTCACGCTCCAAGAAGAGCTGCGGCATCGCGCCGAGCACGACCTGGGCATTGATCTGGTATTCGACGTCCGGGGCGCCGCGGCGGTACTTCAGAAGGCATCGACCCAGCCCGAGTCATTCGATGTCTACGAGCAGTCGTCCAACAGCATCTCCATCATGCAGCAAGCCGGTGCGATCCAGCCTCTAGAAACCGCGCGGATCACGCACTGGGACCGAATCAACGCGCTCACCAAAACCGGGCGTCTGACTCCCGACGCCCCGCTGGGCCGCGGGGACGCGCCGCACAAGATGCTCTATGTGCAGCCCGATGGTCGCTCCGGGTCGGCCCCAAGCGACCGCGTGGCCTTCTTGCCTTATGTCCACAACGTGGATGCCTTTGGTTACAACGCGCAGGTGGTGCCCCAGGGCCGGGCCTATGAGACTGAAAGCTGGGGCTGGCTGCTGGACGAACGCTGGGCAGGCCGCGTGGGGCTGGTGAACGAGCCGACCATCGGGTTGTTCGATGCGGCCTTGGCCGCGCAGGCGAAGGGATTGGTCACGTTCAACGACATCGGCGCCATGTCCCGCCCCGAACTGGACGCGCTGTTTGAGGTGCTGATCGATTTCAAGCTGCGCGGCCACTTCAACGGCATTTGGAGTTCGGTGCCCCAGTCGATCGACTTTATGCAGCGCGGCCAAGTTGTTATCGAAAGCATGTTTTCGCCCGCGATCAGCTCACTCCGCAGCCAGGGCGTGCCCGCGGTCTACGCGGCACCCAAGGAAGGCTACCGGGCCTGGCACGGGGTGATGTGTTTGTCGGCCGCGGCGAAGGGCGCCACACTGGACGCGGCGTACGACTACATGAATTGGTGGCTGACGGCGTGGCCTGGCGCCTTTATCACCCGCCAGGGCTATTACATGCCCATCCCCGAGCTGGTCCGCACGCAGCTGGCCCCCGAGGAGTGGGACTACTGGTACGACGGCAAGCCCGCAGTCCGCGACTTACCGGGCACCGATGGGCGCACTGTGGTGACCGCCGGCAGCGTCCGCAACGGCGGGAGCTACACCACGCGGCTAAGCAACATCGCGGTCTGGAACACGGTGATGGACACCTACGAATACAGCCTTCAACGCTGGTACGAATTTTTGACCGCTTGACCCCGCCACGCCCCGCTGCCATGACGCCCCGCCCCCTTCCATCCCCGCCACCGAACGCCCCCGCACCGCGTCCCCGCTTCGGTGTCAGCCGACGTATCTCGCTGGGCTTCGGCCTGGTGCTTCTTTTACACATCGCCATCGCGGCACTCAACCACTTCGGCCTCACGCAGGCGAGCGCAGACTTCGCGGCCTATCAAGCCAACACGCTCGCCGCCCAGCGGGTGGTGGCCATCAGCCGCAACGCCTTTCAGTTGCAGCGCAACGTCATGCTGTTTGCCCACACGGGCAGCTCAGGAACCGCACGCCGAGTTCAGCAACTGCACGACAAGCTGTCCGAGCAGCTGAGCGATGGCAAGACCGCCACCCCGCAAGCCGGACCACGCGACACCTACGACGCGTTGGCAGGATTGCTGGGCAATTACATGACCGGCTTTGATCAAGTCAAACAAGGCCGCGGGATCCGCCAAAGCCTGGCTTACACGGCACTGCCGCAGATCGGCAACACCGCGACCGATGCGCTGAGCCAAATCACCGAAGACGCATGGGCACAACACAATTTCCGCCGAGCGGCCCTCGCAGGTCGGGCAAAGGAAAAACTGCTCCAAACCTCCGCAGACGCACTGGCCTACCTGCGCAGCCCAAGCATCCAACGGGTGACTCACGCACTCAAGGCACTGGACGAATGCAAAGACCTACTCAACCAACTCTCCGACACGGCCGCGAACCAGGCCCAAACCGATCAGGTCGCCCGGGTGCAGGCACTGCTGCCGCGCTACGAATCCACCCTGTTGAAAATGGTGCAAACCACGCGTGGCTACTTACACCTCGTGAGCGTGGTCATGGCAGGTGAAGCCGCCGAATTCGTGCGCTATTCCGATGCATTCCAACAACAAACGCTTCACGAGTTGGACACCCTCGCCGCGCGGATGACCCAGGAAAACCACCGCTTCAAGGCGGTGAGCAACGGGGTGTCGGTGGTCTCCATCTTGCTGGGCGTGCTGGCTGCGTGGCTCATTGGCCGCAGCGTGGTGCCGCCACTCAACGCCATCACCCGCACGCTCACCCGCCTTTCACGCGACGAATCCGAGACCGAAATCCCCGGCCTCAACCGCCGCGACGAGATCGGCCAGATGGCCGCGGCGGCCCAGGTGTTCCGCGGGAAGGCTGATGAAACCCGGTTGCTTCTCGAAGATTCGCGCCGCCTGGGCGAAGAGCTGCACGATAAAAACGAGGAAATGCAGCGTTTTGCCTACACCGTGTCGCACGACCTCAAGGCGCCGCTGGTCAGCTGCACGGGGCTTCTGAACTTCGCATCCGAAGACCTGGAAAGCGGTGATCACGACAAAGTCCGCAGCGCGATGGGCCGCGTGCAAGCCAACGTCAAGCGGATGGATCGGTCCATTCAGGACCTGCTGGACCTCAGCCAGATCGGGCGGGTTCGGCACGACCCCGAGTTTTTGGACATGCTCCGGCTGCTGGGCCAAGTCGCCGCCGACCTTCGGCCCCGGGCCGACGCGGCTCAGGCCACAATCACAATCGCCAACGATCTGCCGATGGTGGTGGCCGACCGCAACCGGATGATCGAGGTCTTCGAAAACCTGCTCGTTAATGCGCTCAAGTACGGCTGCCCCACGCCCGGAGGGCAGATCACCGTGGGCGGCAGCGCCAACGAGCAAGAAACCCGCCTCTTCGTGCGCGACAACGGCCCGGGCATCGCGCCGCGCTACCACGACAAAATCTTCGGGTTGTTCCAACGCCTGGACAAGAGCCAAGAAGGCAGCGGTGCGGGGCTGTCCATCGTGCAACGCATCATGGAGATGCACGGCGGCAGGATCTGGGTGGAGTCAGACGGAAGCGCTGCCACGTGTTTTTGGATCGCCTTTCCTCACGCAGCGGCGCCCGCGCATCACGCATCGGACGCTGCGGTTTAGTCGGGCCCGGACACCGGCGGCCCGGCGTCGACCGCACCCCAGCACAGATGGATCTCTTGCATCACCGCCCGACAGCCCGCGCATTCAGCGGCTTGACGACGTGGCGTTAGGCGTGCTGTGCATACGCCCTAAGCCGATCGGTCTGGGTATCAAAATGGGCCGGCACGACCACACGGCTGGTCGTGCTTCGACAAGGTTGGAGCGCCGCGACCACAGGGGCTTGATTGCCCCACCCATCCGCTTAAATCTAAACCGCGACGGGTCCAAGGCCTACGAACAAATGACTGTTTTTGACGCAGACCTGCTGCGCCCTCTGCGCCAGCAAGAGCATATTATTCACACCCCCACCGCCACGGCCACGTCAAAACAGGGCCCTCCGTGGATGAAGTTCATACTTTCCCAAGCCAAGCCTCCCTCACGATGCAGTCCCCCACATACCCCCTGAGCGCCTACCCCCTCAGCCCGGTCCGTCTCCTGCTGGCCGAAGACGACCCGGACCACCAAGACATTCTCTGCCGCGTGCTGACCCAAGACCGACCGCACGTAAAGGTCGATCGGGTCGCGAGCGCCGTCGAGCTGGATCAAGCCGTCCGCACCACCACCTTCGACTGCATCGTCGTGGACTACGGCCTGCCAGACCAAACCGCCGACGAGGCCATGAGCGCTTCGCGTTACTTCCTGGGCCAAACACCGGTTGTCGTGGTGTCCAGCATCCACGACCAAGACATCGAGTCTCGTTCGGCCCGAGCCGGCAGCGTCGACTTCCTCAGCAAGGCGGACGCGATGCGTCCCGACGAGCTGTGGAACCGTGTGAACCACGCGATCAACGAGCGCCACGCCAAACTGGATCGCAACATCGCCGCCCGCCTGCGGATTGAATCCAAGACCCGCCACACCGACCAACAGACCGATCAACAAAACCGATCGCAAAACGATTCTGAGTAAGACACGCCGTCCAAAAGCGGCGGGGTGTAAACCCTTTGCGCCGCGGGGCCCCACCTTCAAGTGTTTTTTCGCTCGCGTTTGCCTAGCCGTTTGGCGGCTTTTTGGGCCTGCTTGCGCATCGCGCCGCGCGCGTAGTCGGGGTGCATGCTCACAAACATCCGCCGCCCGGCCTTACCGCGAAGCCGCATCACCCGTGTGACACGCAAGTCCACCGCCTGGGCATACCCACAAGGCTCACGCACATAAACAAACGGCAAGTGAACATCCAACACCCGGCGCGGCGTGCCGGCGTCGGGCGGGATGTAAGTCACCCGCACCGCGCGCACAGCGCTGCCGCCCTCCGAGCGCACGCTGTCCAGCGGCGGCACCTGTGGGCTGTCGGTGTCGGCCAGAACAACAATGTCTCCGCGGCGCAGGTCTTCGGGCCCCACCCGCCGCGCGGCGTGCAGGCATGGCGTCACAGGCAGGGTTTTGGACATCACAACAACCTTTCGCAGCGCACCGGGTACGCGGCACCCATCGCGGGCCACACCCCACCGCGGCAGGGGCAAACCAAGCGTAAAAAACAAACCAACACAAAGAGATTGTGGAGAGCCTAACGCCCATCTGAACCGGATCAAGACACGCTCCAAAGACCATTGAGGTTTGCACCTGTGCCTTCCACCGCATCACACAAAAAAACCCCCACCGGGCAGAACCCGGCAGAGGGTATGGACCGCGAATCCAATTTTACGCACCAAAGGTTTAGTGGCTGTGGCCGTGGCTTTTCATGCTTTCAGCCTTAAAAAAAGCGTCGGCCTTCTTCAATTGCTCAGCTTCGCCCGCGTCATTCCACATCTGCAGCGCGTCGGCTTCAGGCGTGTGCAGGAAAAGCATCAGGCGGTTGTTCACGATCTTGTAGTTCGTCGCGCTCACAGGGAAGTACTTACCCAGCGCCATGCCCGTGGCACACCAGCCGCTGTAAGCCGGCACGAAGCGTTCGGGGGTCGCGTTGAACAGGTCGCGTTCGGCGTCGGTGGCGAAAAAGTAAACCACGCCCGCGTGCTCGGCACTAATCGCAGGGCTGCCCACGTGCGGCCCTGCTTCGTTGAAGTAAGACACCGGCGAGTAGCCCCCCAAGCCCAACGCGGTGGTGAGCGGCGCCACGGCCGGCGCGGCTTCTTCGTGGTGGCCGGCGCGGGCCTGGGTGGCCAATGCGATCATCGGCGCGGCGGCCAACAGCAAGGCTGCGAGGGCAAGAGGCTTGAGCAGGCTGCGAACGGTGGTGGAACCAAGGGTCATATCAACGTCTTTCTAAAACACGGGTACAAGGCCCGCAGATGGCGGGAGTCCGCGGCGCCGCAACGTGCGGGCCGGGATCGCAAGTTTAACAAGTAGACCGATCGGTATATTTCAAGGCTTCGCAATTTTTTTGCCCTTTGGCGGGCTTCACCCTGAGAACGCGTGAGACGCGTTCAAGAGGCCCCAGGGGCAAAGCCCGCCTTGCCGCCCACACGACATGTCCGCCAGACGTTCTAATAGTCGTTGTCTCCCCCCCGCTGCCCTGTGGCCCCCATGCCTTCTCCCAAACGCACCGCGATCTTGGACGCCGCCGAAGACTTGTTTAGGACCCACGGTTTCGGTGCCGTGGGCATCCAGCGTGTTTTGGACCATGCGGGCGTGGCCCGACGCACGCTGTACCTGCATTTTCCATCCAAAGACGATCTGGTGGTCACGGTGCTCGAACGCATGGACCACACCTGGCGCGAGCACACCACCGCCCGGGTGGAACAGGCCGCCAACACGCCCCGTGGCCGGCTGACGGCCATTTTCGCGGCCCTGCGCGACGATATCGACCGGCCCGATTTTTACGGCTGCATGTTCGCCCGCGCCGCGGCCGAATACGGCGTGACGTCCGCGGCCACCGCCCACCCCGCGCTGGCCGCGGCGGTGGCCCACCAGGCATGGATTCGCGCGTGGCTCACCCGCCTGGGCAAAGCCGCGGGCGCCGCCCAGCCCGAGACCTTGGCCTTGCAACTGGGCACGCTGTTCGACGGCGCCATGACCTGCGCCCAGGTCAAGCGCCACCCCCAAGCCCTGAACGCGGCGATCCACGCCGCCGAGATGCTCATTGACGCAGCGATCGACCACGCGGCGCAGCGCTAACATTTATCCCGGCCCCAACGCAACACCGCCACGTACACCCGGTCGGGCGCACGTGGCGATGCATGGATGGCTCTGTGGCACGCAGGTTTACGCAGCCTTTTTGGCCGCGGGACGACGACGCCCCACCGTGCGCTGGTCCGCGCTCATGCGACGCTGGCTGTTTTCGGCCATGACCTTGACCAAGGCCACGGGGTCCGAGGCCCACAAGTCGGCGCCGATTTCTTCGGCCAGGCCCTCGGCGCGGTTAAACACGCCCCCGCCCACGACGATCTGCAGATGCGGGCACACCCCCACCGCGTGCAGGCGGTCGATCAGCTGGCGGGTGCTGGGCACGGTGTCGGGTGTGGAACCAAAGATCACCAACCGGTCGATGTTGGACGCGCCGATCTGGGCCACAAGCTCGTCGTTGGCCACGCCGCCGCCGGCGTACTGCACCGTGTAACCGTCGGCTTCCAGCAGGTCCGTGGCCAGCTGGCCCGCCAATTCTTCGGCGTCGTCGGTGCCGGTGGTGACCAAGGCCCGCAGGTCGCGGCTGGGCTGGGCCAGGTACCGCGGCTGCAACTGGTCAGAGGTCGAACGCAGCAGCCGCGTGGCGAACTGCTGGCTGAGCTGGCTCAATTGGTCGGCCCGGGTGCGCTGCTGAATCTGCTCCAAGGCTGGCCAGATCAGGTGGTCCACGATGCGTTCGGCGGGCACGTCGGCTTCAAAAAGCTCGTCGAGGATCTCACGAACGCCCGGGCGGTCACCGCTGATCAGCGAAGTGAAGAAGCGTTCGAGAACAGCGTTGCGGGAGCGGGACATGATCGGGTTCCAGGAAAAGGGTGGCGGGCACAAGTCGGGGGAGCAGGCTCAGCGGCCCGCGGACCCCCGTTCATCGTGTGGGCGATGAACAACGCTCCAACCGCGCACCGCGGCCCCAAAAAGGCACCGATAACGCCCTCAACCCGCACCGAAGGCCCTCTTGAGGCTTTAGAGTGTGCCCCGCCGCGCCTCCGCCGCGACCCGGCACCGCCGCCCCCGCCTTCACCTGCCTTTATCCGGACCTTCACACCATGACTGAGCCCCACGAAGTAACCGACGGCGTCTGGATCATGCCCCAGCCCACCTCGGCAGACCTGCGTCGCCTGGCCGCGCAGGGCGTGCGAACGGTGGTCAACCTCCGCCACGCCGGCGAGTTCACCGACGCCGCCGCCGGGGCCACGCTCTCGATCAAAGCCGAGGGCGACCTGTGCCGCCGCCTGGGCATGGACTACGCGAACCTGCCGGTCTCGATGAAAACCGCCGACGCGAAACTGGCTGCGGGCTTTGAGCAGGTCCTGGCCGCGGCACGCGAAGACGGGCCCGTGGCCGTGCACTGCCGGCTGGGCCAGCGCGCCGGGGCCATGGTGCTGATTGCCGCGGCCAAGCACCTGGGCTGGGACGGCCCCACCGCCTTGGCCAAAGCCCAAGAACTCGGCCTGGGCCACGCCGTCGAGCCTGAATCGCTGAAGGCTTATGTGTTGAAGTGCTTGGACCAAACCCAAGACGCCCCGGGCTAACAAAGCCCAGCACGCCAAAAACCCTGGGCCGCGCAGAGCATCAACACGAAAGCGTGCTCGTATCAGTCGCCGTGCTTCGCACGCAGACGCCCGCTGGTCCGCAGCAGCAGATGCACCCGCTCGAACATCGCCAACACCTCGTCACGCACCGCCGTCACCGGGTTTTCCGGTGGCGGAGCCTGAACCAGCCCCTCGCCCAGCGTCTTACGGGCCATCGAGCGGTAGCGGCTGAGTGTGCGGTCGCCAAAGGCGTGGACCGGGGCAAAGTCTTCGGCCATCCACCAGGTAAACGGCACCCGCAGCCCGCCGTTCACCGGCACCCGCACCGCCAGGTCGGCCTGCGATTCATCGCGTAGCAAGAAGCGCAGGTCGATCACCTCGGGGTTCGCCTGGGCCACGCGCTGCATCGCGGCGCCTTGCAACGCGCAGTCGCCGCACCACGACCCGGTCAAACACAGCACGTGCATTTTGCGCGTAAACGAGCCGACCATCGCAGCCTGGTCTGGGTTCAGTGCGCACTGCGCGTGACGATCAGCCCAATTGGCCACCGGCGCCCCCGCGGCGGCGGCAGACGCGAGAAACGCTTCGTACCCAAGGGCGGATTCGAAACGGGCTTGAAGTTCGTCGGGTTGGTCAATCAGCATGGGTGGGGGTTCAAAAGGGAAAGCGGTAAACAAACCAGAGCAGCTGCCGTCTAGGCTAGCCACGCCGCGGAATCAGCTTCGCAGCCAGCACGATCAGCAGCCCCGCCAGCGTGGCGGCACCGCCGGCCTGCCAAATCAGGCCCGACAGATCGGCTTTCACCACGCCCAGCTTCTGGGCCAGCCGATTGTCTTGGGTCGCGTGCTCGACGTCATCTAGCAGGCGGGTGGCATTCTGCACCGTCGCATCCAGTTCGGCGAAAGCGGCGGTGTACTCGGTGATGTCGAAAGGCCGCCCGGGCACATCGCTCTGGGAGCGTCCGGCGTTGGCAATCGCCGCGGCGGCGATCATCGTCTGTATCCGGGCCAAGACGGTGTCGAGTTTTTCCATCAGCACCGCGGTGTGGCTGGCGATCGAGTCGGTGTGGTCCAGCATCTGGCTCACCGTCTGGCCGTGTTTTTCCAGATCGCTCACAAAGCCCGCCCGCTGAGCGTCCAGCGTGTCAGGCAGGCCTTCCATCACCGCGGTCACGCGGCGGGCCACGTCCAAGCCTTGGGCCACCTGCGGATCTCCCAGCGACTGATGCACCAGAATCTCGGCCCGCCACTGGGCCAAAATCATCAACCGCGGGGCCAGCCAGGTGATGCGTTCGGCCAGCAGCGTCGCCTCGCTGGCCGACTCGCCCGCGTCGGTCACCCCGGGGATGAACTTGCCCAGAAACTTGGCCGGCAGATCCGTCAGCGTGTCGACCATGCTCAGCACCGTGATCTGCCCCCGCACGCCGGGCAGATCGTCCAGCCGCACGTACCAAATGCGGGCCTCGTCGGGGTTCGCTTGCACCCAGCCTTCCACCAGGTCCAGCAGCTGCTGCCGCTGCTCCTGGCTCATCACCTGGGCGGCCAAATCAAAAGCCTCTTCCTGGATCTCTTGAGCCATGGCCAAGATCTGCTGCCCCGCCTCGGGGCCAAACCAATACGGGCCGTGGCGCTCGGCGGTGCTGGTCTGCAGGCTGACCATCACCAACGCGTTGATCATCGCCGTGGTCGGGGCCGGGTCGACCACGATGTCGTACATCGCCGTGGCCGCGTCGATTTTGAGTTGCCGCGCCCGCACACCACGCACCGGGTCGCTGGTTTCGCCCGCCACGCGGTCGCACACCGTCGCCACCCGGTCGCGGTAGTAATCGGCAAATGCACGCATCCGCTCACGGATCTGCAGCGGCGTCAGGCTGACCTTGCGTGTGGCACCACCTAGCACCTCCTCGGAGCGCTCCGCGGCCACCGCGCCCGATCCGCCCACCGACACCGATGACCCGGTCGTGCACGCCACAGACATCGCCGCCACGAGCGCCAGCGTTGCGGCCCCCATCTTCTGCCCCGGCGCCGGCCCCGTCCCCTTGGTTGTAGATCCCAGCATCTTCATCGCCCGAGTGTAGGCCCTGCCGACCCCTGCTCCACGGCCGCGGTCAACGGATCGCACCCACGCGGGGATAAACCAACATGATCGCGATCGCCGCGACGTACAGACTCATCCCCACCATCGCCACCAGCGTCGCGGCCCGCAGCACCATGTTGCGCTGGTCGCGGCGGGCCAGCACCTGGGCCAGCGCCGCGTCGCCAAGCTCCAACGACTGAGTGGTCCACTTCACCCGCAGCACCGCCACCAGCACCAGCCACGCCGCCACCAACACCAGCGTCACCCCCGCGATGATGCACCCCTGGGCCAGCGCGTTGGTGCCCGCAATCAGCCGCCCTGAAAAACCGGTGGTGGTGATGACCACCCCGCAGAAGGTCAACACGTAGCCCGCGCGCACCTGCATCGTGGCGAACTGCCGCACCACCAAATCGTTCACCGCCCGCCGCTCGGGGTCGGCCAGCATCGCGCGGATCGCGCGGGCTTCTTGTTCGTGGTGGGGTTTGGATGTGATCTTGGCCATGACACCCGCGACTATACCCGCCGCCGCGGCCTCACCGCCGGGGGGCCGCCTCATACGCCCGCAGCTTCGGATCACACCAAAACGGCCCGCCGGGCACCACCGAAGCGACCAGTGACAGCAGCGCCCATCGCCCCGGCAGCCGGCCCAAGCTCAACACCCACACCCCCACAAAGACCACAAACAGCACCCCGTGCAGCATCCCCACCACCGACACCGCCTCGGGGTAGCCCGCGGCGTATTTCAACGGCATCGCCACGCCCAATAGCAGCAGAAATGAAACCGCCTCCCACCGCCCCACCACCCGCAACCACCGGACTGGATCAAACCCCGATCCCATGGCTGCCCCTCCGAGAGGGCGCGTCGACGAAGCATCCGAATCAGACATACCCCGAGTGTAGAACCTCCCCTTAGATCGTGGCCAAACGCCATCCCCCTGCCCCATAAACCCCCGGCTTTTTGGCCGTTCAATAAATTGCCCAGCAACGACACCCGATAAAAAGCCTGCATGGGACGTGTTTTGCCTCTCAAAATCAGCCCGCGTGCCGTCCAGGCCTTCACGCTCATCGAGATCCTGGCCGTGGTTACGATCTTGGGCATTCTCGCCGCTATAGCATCGATCATGGTCGCCAGCGCCGTCAGCGACACCCGCCTCACCGCGTTCGTCGCAGAACTTCGGGTGCTCGGCGATGTCACGATGCTTCACAACTCACAGGAAGGCCAGCCGGCCCCCGAACACCCCCCGGGCTCCCTGCCCCCGGACTTGGAATCCTTCCTCAAGCAGCAAGACAAATTCAACGTAGTCAGCCCATCGGCGGCGAGTGGGACGTGACCCGCTGCACCCTGGGCGTGCACAGCGCGGTGGGCGTGGTCTTCACGGGCTTGGGACCCACGCGTGACGACGTGTTCATGGCCCGGGCCGACGCCATCATCGACGACGGCGACCTGAGCAGCGGCACCTTTTGCAAGCTCGACGCCAACGCCTACTACCTCGTCGTCAAGCGATAAGAACGTGTACGCGAAGTAGGCGTTGGCCCAAGCCCACAGATAGTGCGGCAAGCAAGCCCAAGCAGGTGGCCGGGCCGCCGGCAATCACTTCTCTTGGGGTTTCAGCAGGTCCGCAAACTGCTTGTGCAGCTTCTCGACCTTGGGCAGCGCCACCCCCGCCACATAACCCTGTCGAGGGTTGAGCCTCGCATAATCCTGGTGGTAGTCCTCGGCGGGATAAAACACCGTCAACGGCTCCATCCGCGTGGCGATGGGCTTGTCGAACACCTCCGCTGCGTTGATCTGGGCGATGTACGCCTGGGCCACCCGCTTCTGCTCTTCGCCGTCGTAAAACACTGCCGAGCGGTACTGCGGCCCGCGGTCGTTGCCTTGCCGGTCCACGTGCGTGGGGTTGTGGGCCACCGCAAAGAACACGCGAAGCAGCGTGCCGTAACTAATCACCGACGGGTCGTAAGACACGCGGATCACCTCCGCGTGGTCGGTGAGCCCGGCGCTGACCTTTTGGTAATCCGCGTCGTCCTTGGATCCGCCCGCGTAGCCCGAGACCACCTCGCCCACGCCGCGGAGTTCCTCGAACACCACCTCGGTGCACCAGAAGCACCCGCCGGCCAAGACCACTTGCGCCTGCGTCCCCTCGTCCTGGGCCGGCGGGTCCGCCACCAGGTCCACATCGGGCGCGGGCACATCGACCGCGGCCTGCAGCGGGCCGCTACAAGCCACCACGCTCAACACCGCGCCAAGCATCACAGCCATAGACCGCGACACGGTGGGTACTGCACGCCACACGCCGCGCCCCGCATCGGCGGGCACGGGGGGACGGGCAGAGAGAGACGGTTGAGGGCGTTGCAGCATGTTTCGATGTCCGATTCAGTAGAAGACGGGTTACGGCGGGCAAAGCATCCGAGAACACGACGTTCGCACAAGCCGACACCCTTGTCGACCGTACCATTCCCTGCGTGAAGCCATGACGCCCCCCTGCTTATTCCCACCACCCTCTACAACGCCTGTAAAGGGGCTTTTCGCCAGGTTGACGCCCGGACCGCTGTTACACTGCGGCGATGAACCCAAGACGTTCGAATTCAAGTCGCGGCGGCGGGCGCTATTCCAACAGCCCCCGCAGCGGGGGTTATAGCGGCACACGGTCCAGTGGCCCGCCACGCCGCGGCGGCGGGCGCCCCAGCGACCTGCCGGTTCTGCTTGGCGAACCCTCTCCCTCGCTGGCCAAGATCAAGACCATGAACATGGTCAAGCTCGCCGCCAAGATCGGCTCCTTGCGTGAAGAAAGCACGCGCATGGAAGCCAAGCTCACCAAGCTACGCATTCGCGACCCGCTTCCCGAAGAACAGATCAAGCAAGGCGATCTCACCGTCAAACGACTCAACGCCCTTGAAGCCATCGCCACGGACCTTCTCAAAGGCAAAGCCGAACGCAAAGCACTGCGAGAACAACGCGGCATGTAAACCACGTTGTATCACGCCACGGCCTCAATCTGTAAACACATCAAAAAACCCCGCGGCCTCAAGGCCGCGGGGTTTTTAATTAGATTAATACTCAAGGCACATCAAGCGGGCGCCGGGCCCGCCGGAGCCGCCCGCATCACTCCATCTCTTCAAGTTTTTTCATCGCCTCGCGTTTGCCCAAGGTGCGCACTTCGCTCCAGGCCATGAGTTGTTTGGTCCGCGGGGTCGAGGTGCCCTTTTCCCAGTTGTAGATCGTTAGCCCCGCCACGCCCACCAGGGCACCGTAGTCCGCCGCACTCAAGCCCAGCTTATCACGGTGCTTTTTCACCCATCCGGGGCTGAAACGGGGGCGTGGGGCGTCGTCATCGGCCTCCACCGACTTGGCGGCCGCCGCACGCCCCTTGGCGACCTGATTCAGACGGCGTTCCAGATCACGGTTTTGCTTTTTCAGAGCCGAGATATCCGATCGATAGCGCGACACCGCATCGACAAGCGATTTGGTCTGAATTTTGATTTCTTTGCGTGCCAGCCGGCGTATTTCGTCGCCAAGCACAGTATTAAGATTGGGCATGACAGATTCCTTTTCGAGAAAAAATAATACGCCTAAACCGTGTCTAGACATGAAAGATGTATAACTCGCTTATCACATTACCAGACGTGCCGGAAAGTGTAAAAACACCCAACAAATACGAATCGCCCTCTAATTTGCCATCGGCCTGCTTCTGCGTGGCCACACCGCCACCCACCGGCCGATATTCACCACGTCATGGCCAACAACCGCCCTCTCCATTCCGGCCTACGCCCCTGGCAGCGCCGCCTGCACGACATCATTTTTGAAGCTGAAACACCGGCAGGCAAAGTATTTGACGTGGTGCTGTTGGTGGCCATCATCGCCAGCGTCATGGCGGTCATTCTTGAAAGCGTGCCCTCGGTCGAAGCCCGATACGGCAGGCTGCTCTACGGCATCGAGTGGGGGTTCACGCTGTTGTTTTCGGTAGAGTACGCTTTGCGGCTGCTATGCGTCGCCCGCCCGCGCCGCTACGCATTGAGCTTCTACGGCATCGTCGACCTGCTGGCAATCATCCCCACCTACGCCAGCCTCTTCATCGCCAACTCCCACGAACTGCTTGTCATCCGCGCTCTGCGGCTGCTGCGGGTCTTCCGCATCTTCAAACTCGCCCGCTTTGTCGGAGAAGCCGAAGCCCTCGCGGACGGGCTGCGCGACAGCCGCGAAAAGATCATCGTGTTCTTAACCACTGTGCTCACCACCGTGACCATCATGGGCGCGGTCATGCACCTCATCGAAGGCGACACCAACCCCGACTTTCCCGACATCCCCAACGGCATCTACTGGGCGATCGTCACCATGACCACCGTGGGCTACGGCGACATCAGCCCCGACACCGCGGCGGGCAAGTTCGTGGCCTCGCTGATGATGGTCTTTGGATACAGCCTGATTATTGTGCCCACGGGCATCATCAGCGCCGAGATCGCCGTGGGCGCCCGCGACCGCGCCAGCACCGAATCCTGCCCGCATTGCATGAAAGAAGGCCACCGCAAAAACGCCACGTTTTGCGATCGCTGCGGGGGCGAGCTCAATGACCATGCCGAGCACGACTCCGCACCACCCTCCGCCCCGCACGCCGACCCACCGGGCAAAGAGGATCACCCGCCGCCGGGATGACCGCGATGCAACGGGGCGCTGACGACGCGCCGCCAACACCCCACCGCCCTACTCCCCGCCACTGCCGGGCGACCGCCGCCGCTGTTTCAGATCTCCCCGTCTTTTCTTAGCGCTCAAACGCCGCTGCACCGCCCCACGCGAAGGCCGCGTGGCCCGGCGCGTCGGCGGGCGATGCAAGGCCAGCAAGAGCACGTGACGCAGCCGGTCCATGCAGGCTTTGCGGTTGGCCCGCTGGCTGCGCGAATCCCCCGCGTGAATCACCAGCCGGTCGGGCTTGGACGCGAAGTAGTGCCCCGCCGCCCGCGGCAGGCGGTCGAGGGCCGGCCGCGGCAAAATGTCTTGAAGGTCTGCCAGTTCCACCGTCAACGTCGCCCGGGTGTTGACCTTGTTCACATTCTGCCCGCCGGGCCCCGACGCCCGCGAAAACACGAAACGCAGGGCCGAAGCAGGCAATACTCGCCCGGGCGCGACCGACAGCGTGTCGGCCCGATCGGCAGGGGGCGGCGTGGGAGAGGCTTCAGCAGGCATGGTGGGGATCAACAATCTAGAAAATAGACCGCGTCATCGAGGCGGCGCGCTATACGATAACTCCGCGGCCACACGCGCCCAACGCTCAAATCTCAACGCCGTTGGCCCCGCGACCGCCCCGCCAACGCTTCGGACACCTGTCATGCGCAGCCCCCTCACGCGATCGATCGCCACCGCGATGCTGAGAACGTGCACCAGAAGCCTGCCTGGCTTCGCCCAGCCCACAGCGGCGTCTGCTGCTTCGGGCTCTTTGCCACCCCACCTCCTAGCTCGGACGCGGGCGGGCAAACGACTTCTCGTACACGTTCTTATTTCCGGGTTCGTGTTGGTCGCCACCGCCCCCGCCATCGCCGCCCCGGGGCGGCTGAAGCTGGTGCGTCCCACCGTGCGAACCCAGCAGTGGCCCGTAGCGGTCAACGGCTGGTGGGCGCTGATCGACGAGCGGGGCAACCTCAACACCCAGCCCTCCCTGGACTGGATCGGCGACATCGACGACGGCCAAGCCCCCGCCGCGCTCCAAGGACGCTTCGGTGTTCTCAACGGTGTCGGCGACTGGCGCATCACCCCACGCTACGAGCACCTTGACCGCTTTTTTGAAGGCTATGCCGCGTACCGGCACAACGGCAAAACAGGCTTTCTCAATGCGGCTGGAACCCCCGTGCTCAAGCCCGTGTTAGAAGACGCCCGGCGTTTCCGCGAAGGGTTTGCCGTGGTGCGCACCCTCCACGGCTGCGGCTACATCAACGCGAAGATGAAACCCGTCGTGCCCCCGGTCTTCGCCGTGGCACGCTCGCTGCACCAAGGCCTGGGCGTGGTGGCCATCGACGCGCCCCGCACCGGCGGCCGCAGCGCCCACGCCCTTGAACAAATCTCCGACACCCCCCTGGCCCAACTGGTCGACGCCACCGTCTTGGCCCGCCCTCAGGACGACACCCTCACACGCCCCACACGTCTGTGGGGGTGCATCGACAAATCCGGGCGACTGGCCTGGCTCGACCGCAGCGGTCAAATCGAAGAAATGAGAGACTTCGGCAACGACCTGGCCCCGGTGCGAGTGGGCGGCAAGTGGGGCTTTCTCAGCCGTACGTTCAAAATAGCCGTCGCCCCACGCTGGGACGACGCCCGGCCGTTCGTGCGCGGCTACGCCGCGGTGCGGCTGGGAGACCACTGGGGCTATCTCAACGCCTCGGGCCATGTGGCCATCGAACCCCAATGGGACGAGGCCTACGACTTCGACGAGACCCTGGCCCTGGTGCGCCGCGGCGACCAATGGGGCTATATCGACGTGTCGGGCAGCGTCGCCATCGCACCGCAGTTCTCTTCTGCCCAGGCCTTTTTGCGTGGGCGTGCCCGCGTGAACCCCGGCTGGGACACCCACCCCGACGCCGAGGGCTACATCAACGTCGCGGGCCAGATCGTCTTTGATCCGCGGCGAAGCAGCCAAGCCATCGTCGACACCCGCCGCGGCGGCCGCGGCGAAATCACCGTCAACGACCGGTTCACAGGCCCCGACGGGCGCTCCAACGGATTTCGCTCGCGACTCGCCCAGGCCCCGCCGCTGCGGCCCACGCCCGACCTGGGGGTGATCCCTGAATATCTCTACGACGAAGGTGTCTCGGTCGACCACGCCGCAGTCCCGGAAAAAACCGACGACGCGGACGATGGCGATGTCTACCCCACCGAGCCCGACCCCAAAGCCGACACGGCCCCCGAGCCTGACCCCGCCAGCCCTCACGGCCAGAACTGAACCCCCTCGGTTTACAACAGCGCGCTTTACAACCGCGTACTCCACCGCCGCGTGCTAAAACCGCGCCGCCACCTCGGGGCGCCGGGCCCAGGCTTGGTCGGGGTCTTCCACCCGTGGCTCGCGGGACTCATCAATCGCACACACCCGCATCACCGCTTCAAACAGCCAACGGTTTACCGTTTGCCGGTGGCTCAGGTTCAAAAAATGTCCCGCGTCGGCCACCGCTTGGTCTTCTGCCAAGCCCGGCCCGCTCGCGCCGATGATCCGGTCCGCCTCGCCGCGCAAGTGCTTCACCGCCACCCCCCCCGCGATCACCTCCAAAGCCTCCTCGGAAGGCCCGGGCCACTCCACGCACGCCTCCACCCCCCACTGCAGCCGTGCCGGGTCGGCCTGGGCCGCCATCGCACTCAGCAGCCGCCGGCCGTCGTCGTCTTGTCCGTCGTAAAACGACGAAGGCAGAAGCAAGCCCCGCAGCACCATCTGCAACACCCCCGGGCGCCCCACCCACCCGGCCAAAGCCGCCCCCAGCTGCGCCGGCCGCGACACCGCCCCGCCCCCGGTCGCCGAGCCCAGCATCAGCACCGCCGCGGGCTTGCGCGGCAAGTGCGGGAGCATCTCCAGCGCCACCATGCCCCCCATCGACGCCCCGCCCAACACCCAAGGCTTGGCCGGGTCCAGATCACGCACATGATTCAGGTGCAACGCCCCGGCCCAGCGCTTGGCAAAACTACGCAGCGTCTCACGCCGGTCCCACTCCGGCGACAAGGCCGGCCACGCAGGCGTGATCAACGCAGGGCCCAACGCCTGACGCTGACGATCAAACAAACGCGCGTCGGCAGCCAGTCCGGGCAACAGCACCAGCGGTGCAGGCAGGGTTAATTCTCGCATGGGCCCAGTTTACAGCACGCCCGAGGCCCACAAAAAAACCGCGTCCCATCGGGCCGCGGTTCAAGGTTCAAGGCTCAAACCTCAAGACCCTCTCGAAGGCACTCAGTCGTACATCGGCTCTTTCTTGGGCTCCACAGCCTCAGCCTCTGCACCGCCCACCACCGCCGCCTCGGCGGCCTCCTGTTCCATCTCCGCCTTCAAGGTGGCAATATCCTGCTCGCCCCGCTCGCGGGTGAGTTTCAGATCTTCTTCCATCTGCGCCTGAACTTGCTCAATCTGCTCAGCCAGCGTCGGCTGCTCAGGAGGGCTTTCGACAGACAGCATCTGAACTTCAAAAATCAACGCGCTGCCCGGGCCCCCGGGGCCCTGGGGGCTGTCGCCATAGCCCAAATCCGTAGACATGAACAGCTTCGCCTTGGTGCCCATCGGCAACAGCTTCAGACCCTCAGCGAAACCCGGGATCACACCCGACACCGGAAAGCTCGCCGGGCCACGGCCCTCAGAGCTGTCAAACGTCGTGCCATCGATCAGCTTGCCGGTGTAGTGAAGGGACACCGTGTCGTGGCCCTTGGCCAGCGGGCCGTCGCCCGCTTCCAAGATCTCGTACTGCAACCCCGACTCGGTGGTGATCACGCCCTCACGCTCGCCGTTTTGCGTCAAAAAAGCCGCCGCCGCTTTGCGGTTGGCCGCGCTCAGTTCGGCGGCCTGGCCCGCCTGGCGACCGCCCATCACTTCCTGAAAGTTGCGCATCGCCGCCAGGCTCTGCTCCTCGGTCTGCCGCAGTGCTTCCCCCGCATAGGACGCCCCCAGCGCCTCACGCATCGCATCCACGTCGATCTCGACGTCTCGGGTCTTGAAGCTGCGGCCGATGTCCACCCCGATCGCGTAGCTGTAACGCTCGACGTCGCTGGCAAACCCGTCGTTGACTTCAGGAGCCGAGGTGCCCAGCAATTCCGCCGCAGCGTCCACAACCCCTTCGACAACCTCGACCGCCGGCTCCGCCACGTCGGCCGCACCGTTTTGGGCCAATGCAGGACCAGCAGACAACAACAATGCCGCAAGAGCTGCCGCACAATGGGGGTTAACGTTTTGCAAAATCGAATCTCCTGAGGAAGGATGGCGTGAGCACCGAAAAAAGTTTCGGGCCGATCATTATAACGAAACCGCCCCCCAGCCCACCCGCGCCCGGCCCACCTGCCGCGATCTACACTGGAAGACCGCCACGCCTCAACCCACCCCACCCAGCCCACACCCCCGCCATGAAAAACAACCAAGTTCCCCTGCTCACCCTCATCGCCGGCGTCGCCCTCAACGGCGTGTGGCTGCTGTCTTTCACCCTCAGCTCGGCCACGGGCTTTGGCCCCGTACTGCCGGCCTTCTGCGGCGGCCTGTTCATCGTGCTCGGCGGCATCTCCCTATTCAACGCCAAGCTGCGCCCCCACCTGATCCACAGCGCCCTGCTTCTGGCCCTGCTGCTGGCGATCTTTTCGGTGTATCAAATGGTCGGCCTGCTGCAGGCCCCCACCCAAGCGCCCGGCACCGTCGCGGCCGACGCCGAGCGTCAGGGCGCCCTTAAAATGCTCCGCCTCGAAACCACCGCCGCAGTCTGCCTGGCCTACCTGGCCATGGGCATCGCCTCGTTCCGCAAAGCCCGCCGCCTGCGCCGCGCCCAAAACGGCATCGCCCCCGACCCCACCGCCTAGGCTTGCCCCGACAGCCCCTGCTTCTTCACCCCCACCCCGCGACCCCCCCCATGCCCACCCCCATCACCCACGTTGTTCTCGTTGGCCACTGCGGCTTTGACAGCGGCCCCCTGGGCCGCCTGGCCCAAGCCATCGCCCCCGACGCCCAAGTGGTCGGCGTCAACAAGCACGACCGCCTCGCCGCGGTCGCTCACCCCCAAGCCCTGTGGCTGGTCAACCGCGCCCTCGACGGCCGCTTCAACGCCGCCGACGGCATCGACCTCATCCAGCAACACGCCAGCGCCGACACCGCCCCCCACCAGATGCTCGTCAGCAACTTCCCCGAAAGCCAAGCCGCCGCCGAAGCCGCCGGCGCCCTCAAGGGATTCGGCAAAAACGACGTGCGCAGCCCCGACCTCACCCAGCGCCTCCGCGACACCCTCGACCAAGCCTAAAGCCCCCCCCGTGACACGCGGCACCCCCCCCAAGCCCAGCCCGCGCGCCGCGCACCGCGATGCGCGCCGCGGCGCGGGCTGCGCCACCCCCGCGCAACCATGAGCGCCCCGCCCGCCTGGTCTCGGCTCGACGACGCCAAGCTCTTGGACCGCCGTTTCTGCGACCTCAATCTCACCGTCCAAGGCCCCCTGCAGGCCCGCGTCGACCAAATCCACACCGAGCTCGCCGCCCGCGGCATCACCCGCCTACGGCCGCACGTCTGGCTCAGCACCGAATGGTTCAGCCCCGACGGCATCCCGGGCATCGCCCTTCCCTTTTACCTCGCCCACCCCCGGCTCATCCGCCTCGAACGCAACCAGATGCTCGCGGTCGAAGGCGGCACCCCCGCCGCCTGCCTGCGCATCCTCCGCCACGAAACCGGCCACTGCATCGACACCGCCTACCGCCTGCACCGACGCAAGCGCTACCGCGAGCTCTTCGGCCGCTACAGCGACCCGTACCCCGACACCTACACCCCCCGGCCCGGATCGCGGCGCTACGTCACCCACCTGCCAGGGTGGTACGCCCAAGCCCACCCCGCCGAAGACTTCGCCGAAACCTTCGCCGTCTGGCTCGGCTCGCGCCGCGCGTGGCGCGCCCGCTACCGCGGCTGGCCCGCCCTGGAAAAACTCGAATACGTCGACGGCCTCATGACCGAGATCGCCCGCAGCTCCGCGCGCGGCGGCAGCCCCCCGCCGGTCCGCAGCCGCCGCACCCCCGAAGCCATCGCCCACAACACCACCACCCTCCGCGAACACTACCGCGAGAAAAAACTCCTCTACGCCGACGAGTTCCCCGACTTCTACGACACCGACCTCTACCGGCTGTTCTCCACCGACCCCCAGTTCGCCGACCAACCCACCGCCGCCGCCTTCCTGCGCAAAATCCGCCCCGCCCTGCGCCGCGACGTCAGCCGCTGGACCGGCGCCTACGCCTACACCATCGACCAAGTGCTCGGCGACATGATCGACCGCAGCAAAGAACTCGGCCTCCGCCTGGCCATGGAACCCGGCCAAGCCGAAGCCGACGCCCGCATGATGGTCACCGTGCAAACCATGAACTACCTCCACGCCGGGCACCGCCCCGTCGCCGTTTAACGCCCCTCCACACCCCATCAGCGCCCGCACCCCGCCGATAACCCCCACCCGCCCTAGCGCCGCCCCCGTCCACCCGTCGATCTTCCTATCACCCGCCTCTTCTGGCCACCCCCGCCCCCACCTTCAACCCCACCCCCGCCGTGCGCATCCTCCTGCTCGTCCACGAAGACCTCGTCCCCCCCGAAAGCATCGAGGGCCTGTCCGACGCGCAGATCGCCCCGTTCCGTACCGAATTCGACGTCTTCGCCACCCTCAGCAACGCCGGCCACGACGTCCTGCCCGTAGGCGTGGGCAACGACCTCTCAGTGCTCAAACGCGCCGTCGAAGAATTCAAACCCGGCCTCGCCTTCAACCTGCTCGAAGAATTTGGCGGCATGGGCGTCTTCGACGCCCACGTCGTCAGCTACCTCGAAATGATCCGCCTGCCCTACACCGGCTGCAACCCCCGCGGCCTCATGCTCGCACGCAACAAAGCCATCGCCAAGATGATCGTGCGCTACCACCGCATCCCCGCCCCCCGCTTCCACGTCTTCCCCCTGCGCGGCCCCAACGCCCGCGTGCGCAAGCCCAAACGCCTCGACTACCCCCTCATCGTCAAAAGCCTCACCGAAGAAGGCAGCGCCGGCATCGCCCAAGCCAGCGTCGTCCACGACCACGACAAACTCGAAGAGCGCGTCCGCTTCATCCACCGCCAGCTCAACACCGACGCGCTGGTCGAAACCTTTATCCCCGGCCGCGAGCTCTACGTCGGCGTCCTAGGCAACGACCGCCTCACCACCCTCCCACCCTGGGAAGTCTTCTTCGACAAACTCCGCGACGGCGCCCCCAAGATCGCCACCAGCAAAGTCAAGTGGGACGACAACTACCAAAAGAAAATCGGCCTCAGCACCGGCCCCGCCAAAGCCCTGCCCGGCAGCCTCGCCGCCGACCTGCCCAAGCTCGCCAAACGCACCTACCGCGCCCTGCAACTCAGCGGCTACGCCCGCATGGACTTCCGCGTCACCGACGACGGCCACGCCTACCTGCTTGAAGCCAACCCCAACCCCCAAATCATGTACGGCGAAGACTTCTCCGAAAGCGCCGAACACGACGGCCTAGGCTACGAAAAACTCTTAGAAAAGATCATCAACCTCGGGCGGAAATACCGCCTCGTCGGGCAGGCTTAGGGCTGGCGGCGTGCTGCCGCCGGGGTTGGGGATTGGGGGTTGGGGGTTGGGGGTTGGGGGTTGGGGGTTGGGGCGAGGCTTACAGCTGATCTTCCACCGCGCGCCGCGGTTTCCTTTGCGGCAAAACCCACCGCGTGCCACCGCCCCACCCAGCGCCGTTATCCTCCGTGCATGGGACTCTTAGGCAAACTCGGCCCCTTCGCCCGCATCGGCATGTTCTGGCGCGTGCTCACCCGCAAAGACGTGCCCCTGTGGTGCAAAGGCGGATTCATCAGCACCTCCACCGCCTACTTCACCCTCACCGGCGGCTGGATCCCCTTCGCCGGCTGGCTCGACGACCTCATCGTCCTGCCCGCCCTCGCCTGGGCCTGGGGCAGCTTCATCCCCAGCGCCGCCCGCCTGGTGGGCATCGGCAAGAAGAAGAACTAGTGGCGCGTGAATACGGCACGCCAACGCAATCTTCTGAACCAACCACATCGACAAGACTTCGATTAAAGGCTTCCCCATCGCCAGCAAAAAGAAAAAAACCAAGTTCTATGTGGTGTGGTCGGGCCGGGAGGTCGGGGTGTTTGACACCTGGGATGCGTGCGCGAAGCAGACCACGGGGTTTGCGGGGGCGAAGTTCAAGTCTTTTCCCACCGCGGACGCGGCGCGGGCGGCGTTTATCGATGGCGATCAGGCGCACGTGAACTACCAGGGCAAGGCGCCCGCCGATCGGCCGGCGGGCGCGTCGGGATCCTCAAAGGTGGCCAAGCGCAAGCCCGCGGCGGCGGACTATCCCGTGGGGCCGGCGCTGTGCGTGGACGCGGCGTGCGACACGACGCGCTGGGTGATGGAGTGCCGCGGCGTTTGGCTGGGCGATGGCTCGGCGATCGGCGGCGCGGGCGACGGGGAGGAGGCCTTTGCCTTCGGGCCGTTTGCCGATGCCAATGGGAATCTGGGCGAGTTTTTGGCCCTGGCCACGGCGCTGCGGCTGGCGGCGGAAGCGGGGCCATCGGGCGCGGGGTGGACGGTGTACTGCGACAGCATCACGGCGATGGCGTGGGTGCGCAAGCGGGTGATCCGCAGTGTGTTTTTGGACGACGACCGCGCGGGGCCCGAGGTGCGGGCCCACGTGGAAGACGCGCTGGCGTGGCTTAAAAACCACACGTCGCCGGCGAAGGTGGTGAAGTGGGACACGCCGCGCTGGGGTGAGATCCCGGCGGACTATGGTCGTAAGTAAGAGGGGCGTAAGTAAGCAGGTCGCAAGTGAGCGGGGCGCAGGTAAGCCGGCCGCAAGTAAGCGATGCGTTTCAGCGTGTCGCCGGATCGGTCAGCTTGATGCGTTTGAGGCTTTGGTCGGCGGTGACGTAAAGCCACTGCTCGTCGGCGTCGAGCACGCAGTTGGTGGTTTTGGGGCCGGTGGGGACCACTTGCAGGCGGTGGCCGTCGGCGCGGTGCACGACGATGGCGCCGGCGCGAAACAGCGCGGTGTA
>JALZVY010000241.1 GCA_023300125.1 Phycisphaera sp. | reverse complement strand
GCGGTCGCGGTTCCCATCCCAGTCCAGGGGCGTTTGATTCAGAGCAGCAGCGGCAAGGGCAAGGCGGTTCATACCGTTGAGCGTAAGCCGGTTGGCCTTCGAAAGCATTTTCACCCGCCTTACTGCTCTTTGACCACCAGCCACAGCTGCATCACCGCAAGCTCATCGGGGCTTTCGGCAGGCCCCACCAAGATCATGGAACGCTCGCCGGGCCGCGGCGGGCCCCCGGCCCACAAAGGCGCCCACCGCCCGGGCAGCAGCCGCAGGGTCAGCGGGCGATGGTCCCCCACCCCGTCGGTGGCCACCAGCTCAACGCCTTGGTCGGTCGCCGCCGCCCACCAGCGTGCGTCCCACCACACGCCGCTGCGCGTGCCCGCGTCCAGGGCCAAGGCCGGCCCCCCATCAAGGGGCATCACCTGGGTCTGGTCGGTGCCCGGCAGGTACCACGCCACACCCGCACGGTCGGGCGCCAGGGCCTGGGCGATGCCCGCGGTCAACGCCGGCGCTTCGTACACCGACAACGGCGTGCCCAGATCCGCGATCGCGGCGGTGGCTTCGCCCCCCACGGTCCAGCGTCGCAGAGTGCCCACGCCACTGTCGCGATCCAATTCGATGTACAGCAGGGTCTGGTCGTCGAACCAGCGCGGCTGCACCTGGGCCCCGCCGGCCCCGGGGGTGGGCGGGGGCCCGGGCACCGCCACCCCCCGCTCCAAATCAATGAGCATCACCACCGCGTCGTCGGGCACCTCGCCGTAGGCCGACACCGCCACCGTTGACCCGTTGGGCGAGGGCGCAGGCATCATCATCCGCCGCAGCCCAACGCCGTTGCGCCGGGTGGTGCCACCCGCCACGCTGTGGCGTCCCAGTGTGCATCCCAGCTCCGCGTCGTACTTAATGAAAAACAGCGTGCTGGCATCGGCCGACCACACCGGCCAACACGTGCCGCCGCGCGCCACTTCCACGCCCGGGCCCGACGCGTCCACACGCCGCACCCACAGCGACACCGCTTCCAGGCCCCGGCCGTCCAGCAGCCCCCGCGGACTTGCGGAGGTTTCGTCAGTCGCGCTTATCAAATAGGCAATCCAAAGCCCATCGGGCGATACGGCCGGCAGCTGCAACCGACCGTTGGCCAGATCGCCGTGCCGCGCCGCCACCGCGGCCACCGACCCGCTCCACCGACGCCCTTTGCCCTGCGACTGATCTTCCAAAGCCTGCGACAGGTCTTGGGCCCCTTGCACTTCTTGGGCCCCGGCCCGCTCCCACGCCGGGCGCGGCGCAGCGCTGCAGCCAGCCAACACAAGGCACGCGCTCAGCACCACGCCAAGGCACCCCGCGTGCGGCGATCTGCCGCGGCGGCGCACCGGCACACAGCTCGGGGCGGATCCCATCAGCGGGTCTCAGGGTCCAGGTCCCGCTCACCGGGGGTGGTAAAGAGGCCGCGGTCTTCTTTGTTGTCCGGATCGCGCCGGTTTTCTTTGGCCACATCGGGCGTGCGAACCGCGCCGCGGATGCGGTTGAGCCACTCCACGTTTTCGTCGCTGAGTTCTTTGGCCTTGCTGGCGTCGACGCTCATCACATGGGGCGTAATGAAAGCAATCACCTCGCGGTTGCGCTGGGCTTTGTCGGTGCTGCGGAACAGCCCACCGATGAGCGGCAGGTCGCCCAAGATGGGGAACTTCCGAATTTCGTTGAAGTCTTCTTGCCGCACGATGCCGCTGACCACAATGGTTTGGCCGTCTTGCACCGTGACGTTGGTCGTGGTTTCAAAGCGGTCGAAAATGAAGTTTCCAAACACAGACGACCCGGTCACGATCCGCGACAGCTCAAGGTTCACCTCCACGTCCACTGCACCCTCGCTGGTGATGTGCGGACGCACCTGAAGCCGCGTGCCGATGGGCTGGTATTCAAAGTTCCGTGTAAAGCTGTTGGTGTTGGTGGTGTTGTTCTGGTCACCGGTGATCACCGGCACGTCCTGCCCATCAAAGAAGTGAGCCTCTTCGTTGTCTGCACTCGACAGCCGCGGCTCGTTGAGGATCTTCAAATCCAGGTTGTCGATTAAAAACGACAGCAGCGCGTTGACATCCACGCCGATGTTCAGCGTGCCGTCGCCGTTGGCAAAGGTGTTGCCAAAGGCCGCCCCCAGGCTCCCGCTGATCGACTGGTCGGCCAGCCGCGAATCACTCAGGATGCTTGCGTCGCTGGCCAAACGCACGCCCAGGGTGGTTGCGTCGTCGTGCGTGATTTCAGTGACCACCGCGTGAATCAGCACCTGGGTTCCGGGGCGGTCCAGTTCTTCGACCATCTTGCGAAACGGCTCGGCCTGGGCCCGCGGGGCCAAGACCATCAGCGCGTTACGCCGGTTCACCGGCACAAAACGCGGCTTGCCGATCAGGTTGCTGGTGGCCTGAGAGTTGGGATCAGGCCGGCTCTGACTCCACCAAAAAGCCATCGCATCGGGCGACGCTTCGTCATCATTGTTGTTGTTGTTATTGTTTCCGCCGCCCTGGCCCGTGTTGCCCCGGTCGGTGGACGAGCCTCGGATCGCGTCGGTGAGGCCCCGCTCATTGCGGGTGATCGAAGCCGGCGTGCCCGGCTCGCTGAACATCGCGTTGAGCTGCTCGGCCAGGTCTTCGGCGTTGGAGTGCTTCAGCGGCACGATGATGGGCAGCCCCGCGTCTTGCGGCACGTCCAATTCTTCGATCAGCCGGTCGATGACCTGGTAATTGGCCGCGGTTTTCGTGCTCACGATCAACTTGGTGCTGTCGGCCAGGGCTTGAAAGCTGAACTGCCCAAAGAGCCGCCCCACGCTGGCGCTGGTGGTGGTTTCGCGTGTTCCGCTGAAAAAGTTAAACGACGAACTGCTGCTCGACGAGCTAAACATATCGTCAAGCAGGGTCTGAACCTGCACCGGATCGGTGTATTTCAGGTTGTAGACCCGCGGCTGAACTTCGCCGTAATCCAGCGGGGTATCCCAGCGCTCTTTGATCAGATCTTTGATCTGCTGCATCCGCGCGCGGTCGGTTTTGATGGTGATGGAGTTGCGCTGATTGTCAGCGCTCACCGTCAGCTCTTTTTTCTCGGTGTTGCCACGGTTGCCGAAGAAAAACCGCCGCGACTGCGTAGGCTGCGCCGTATCGAATAGCTCCTCGATTTTCAACTTCACCGTCTCGGCCGGCGCGTGTTCTAGGGTGATCTCTTCGAATACCTGATCCAGGTCCACCGCCACGTCAAGCTCTGCCAAGAGCGTCGCGACCAGCTCTCGGCCGCGCGCCGACCCATAAACCAGCAAGCGGTCGCTGTTGGCAAAAGGAACCACCCGCACGCCGTTGCGCACTGCGGCGTCGGGCATCGAAACAATCGCCTGAGTCAGCTGCTCACTGAGTTCCTCGACGCCCACGTGTTGAACTTCCAAAAGCTCGTAGGGCGGCAGGGCCACGGGCGCGGGGGCCCCGTCAGGCGAGGTCGGATCCGCCACGCCAGGCCGGTCGAATTCAGCCACCCAAGTCTCGATCTGCGCCATCACCCGCGGCGGAGCCGACGCGATGATCCAACGCCGCGCCACATCGGGCGTCAGCGTGATCGGCGCATCGCTGCCTTGAATGAGCAGCGTGCCCGGCCCTTGGTCGCCGCCTTTGTTGTTGCCCCCACGTTTGTTGCCTCGGTCACCCCCGCGGCTGTTGCCCCCCCGTTTCGAGGAATTCGCATCGGCTCCGCCCAGCGGCGACACGTAGACCTCATCCGCAGACAAGCCCAAGGATCCGGCGAGCACCGTGCGCACCAGGTTGGCCACTTCGGACGGCTCAGCGTGCTTGAGCACGAAGATCCGCTCAATCACGGCCCCGGCTCCGGGCACATCCAGCCGCGACACCAGCCGCTCGACCTGCACCAGATCTGCAGCCGCCGCGGTGACCGTCAGCGTGTTCAGGTTTGGGTCCGCGGTCAAAAACGCATAGTCAGGCAAAGACGAAAGCACCGCGTCTTTCAACACCCCTGCCGACGCGTATTGCAGGGTGAACAGCTTGTCGACGATCATGGAAGAATCGGGAAGGTCCACAACGCTTTGATCTGCGGGCACCAGCGCACGGGGGATCTGCCGCACCGCCGCCACGGGCAGCAGCTGGGTGACACGATCGCTCGCCACAATGATCACGCCTTTGGAACGCAGTGCGTTGCCCAGAAGCTCCAGCGCCGCGCTCATGGGCATGCGCGAGGGCGCCGCCACCGCGAGCTTGAAGTCATCCACCCCCGCACCGACCAACACCGGCTTGCCCAGTTGGTCCATCAGAAAGCGCGAAATCTGTTTCAGGTTGGCGCCCTGCAGATTGACGGCCACCATCTTTTCGCTTTTGGCTTGTTCTTGGTCGCCGTCGTTTTCGGTTTCCGCATCGTCGCCAGGGGCCTCAGGCCCGTCAGCGGCTTCGGATCCCTGCATCTTTTTGACGGCTGGCGACGGTTTGTCGTCGGTCACGGCCGGCTGCGCTTCGGCAGACGCGGCATAACCACCACATCCCACCATCAGGGCGAGGGCCAAGGCATCAAGTCGGGGTGTCTTTTTCATGGTCCTACTCGTTTAATCAATTGCTCTGCATGATCTGACGGTTGGGGTCAGCGCGAACGCCGGCCCCGGGATCTAAATCCGCTCCGGCCACGACGCGACGGCGAGGCCGATCCACCACTGGATCCGCCTCCCGACCCGAAGTCCACCCGGATGGTTTGCCCTTCGTATTCAAGCTCGACGTGATCGAGTGCGATTTTTTTCACCATCGCCCCCATCGCGTTGTCACCCACGGCGTACGACTCGCCGTTGGGATACAGCACCCGGTCGCCCAACACGCCCTGCGCGCTGCGGAAAGCCTGCGGCGGCGCGGGGCTAAAGAATCGCCGCTCGGCGGTTCGGGTCACCGCGGCCACCTTCTTGCTCGACCTGCTGGACTTGCCCGAGCGACGCGCCCCGCCCGCAGCCTTTGCTTCATCCGCGGCGCTCGACGCCTTGTCTTTTTGGGAATGACCGTCGAGCAGTGCGACGACTTTCTCCGCACGTTCGCTCAGGGCCTCGCCCGCACGCCAAGACGAGAAGCCCGCCCAGGTGAACACCCCTGCCAGCACCACCGCCACCAGCCACGCGGCGCTGAGCGCCGCGGGCGGCAGTTCATTGAATTGTTCGCGAATGCGCTGCATCACAGGCCACCCCCTCGTGCGGCGGTGCGTGGGGGTGTGAGCACGGGCGTGGCCAGCGACAAGGCCAGGTTCCAACTGCCGCGGTTACCGGATTTGGCCATGGTGACCGTCGCCGACTCGACCACCACCGGAAACGCCGGGCAGGTGCGTAGGGCGTCCAGCACCTTGGGCAGCTCGCCGGGGCTGCACAGGGCATCCACCCGCACGCCCACCAGCGACACCCCGTCGACCTTGGGCATACGGCGGGTGCTTTGCAGCTCAACCGACTGCACCTTCGCACCCGCCCCGCCAAGGGCCTTCTGCACCGCGGGTGGGAAAGCCACCCGCACCGTGTCGGCGGCTTGCAGGTCCTGCCCCACCGCCGGGCCAAAACGTTCGACAAGCCGCTTGTTAAGCCCCGCCAACCGCGTGGCCCGCGACTCGATCGACGCCACCCGCTCCGAAGCCGCCGCCGCGGCCGCGCGAGAGTCACCCAAGGTCTGCAGCCCGGGCAGCAGCACCACCCGGTACAGCACCGCGGCCGCCACCAGCCCGCCGCCCCACATCAATGCCCGTCGGTCACGCGTATTCATGGGGTGTTCTCCGACGGGGCTTTATCGCCGCCCTCAGATGATTGGCTTGCCGCGGTTTTCTTTTTGGATTTCGATTTGGATTGTTCCGCAGGCTTCTTGGGCTCGACAAAGGCCCCGAAAAACTTCGCCGACGGCGAAGCATGCAGGGTGTACGACACCTTGCGATCGCCCTGGGGCTCTTGACGCCGCACCTCCACCCCGGTGAGGGTGCGCATTGCCGACATGGTTCGGGCCATTTGTGCCAGCGCGTCGGCCGAGTTCAAATTGCCCCGGAGCGTCAGCCCCGTGTCGCGTTTCCAGATCGCTTCGTCGAGCATCCAGCCCTTGGTGTTCTGGCCCAACTCGTCGAGCACCGCCAGCAGCGAAGGCCCGGAGGTTTCAAAGTAGCGCCCCACCGCCAGCCCGCGGTCCAGCTTCGGAATCACCGAAGCCGACAGGCCCAGTTCCTCCACCACCGCGGCCTGCCGCGCCCCGCCGGATCCCACGGCCCAGGCCCACACCGCCAAGGCCCCCACCAACCACACCCCCACCGCTGCCCAGCGTGCCGCTGACACCGCAGGCCCTTGGGCCACACGGCCGGGCCGACGACGCGGCGCGGGCGCCGCGGCGCTTGGCGTTTGGCCTTGAACCGGTTCTGGGATGTCGTCCAGCTCCAGCCCCTCGGCGTCGTGCGTTTGCTGACCCACAAGCGCGGCGCCCGCCGCCAGCCAACTCCCTGCGTCCGTGGCCGCCGCCGCCGCGGGGTCTGCGCTCCACCGCGCGGGGTCTCCAAGCCCTTTCGCCGCGGCGTGCGTCAGCCCCGGCTGGGAGGCGGGCAGCGAGCCCTCGTGGCCCACCCACGTCAGCTGCGCGGGCCGCTGGCCCGGTTCAAGGCTTTGGATCAGGTCCGCGAAGACCGACTCCACCGATTCGCCCGGGCCCACCGAGTCCGCAGCCACCAAGCCTCCGTGGGCATAACACAGCAGCCACGCCAATTCTGGGGTGTGCACGGCCCACGCCGCAGGCGCGTCGGCGGGTTTCATCCCGTGGGCCAACAGCGCATCCAAGGCCAGGCCAAATGGCACCAGCAAGTCAGCCCCTTGCAGCTCGGGCGCCTGAGACGCTGCACGCAGCGCCGCACGCGGCCCCGCGGCCACCGTAACTTCGCCGCTCTCGGGGTTGCGCCACCAAGCAATCGCCAGCCTTGCGTCCATGCCCGGCAGCAGCGCCGCCACCTGCTGGCGCACCAGCTGGTCGGTCACCGCGGCCTTCGCCGGGGGCAGGCTTAACCGCCGCAGCAGCGTCCCGGCGTCAGGCACCACGGCCACGGTAAGGTCCGCGGTAAACGTGTCGATCTCCGATACGATCAGCTTGTCGTCGTCGAGCCCCACGCGCTGCACACTGCCAGACCAAGGCACCACCCCCAGGGTGCGTTTCGGGCCGCCGCGCGTGATGAATTGTTTCCACATGCTCATCGCGCCACCTCCCAGCGCAACACCGCCGGCACCGTGTCGGCGCGGTCCGCCACCACACGAAGGGTGACCGAGGTGCCGCGCGGCGTACGCCCGGTGCTATGGATCATGAACACGTTGCTCGTCACAGTGAAATACTCCGCAGTCCGTTCGAAGTCCCGACGGCTTACTAGGCCCCCGGTCAAAAGCTCTCCCACACTCAGGAAGTCACCTCCAGTGGCCCGGCGGTCCACAATAGCCTGCACCTGATCGTCGCGGATGCGCGGCACGCTTTCGAGTGCCGCCCGCGAGGCGGTGTTGAGGTTCAACCTGCCGGCCTCACGCTCTTCATCGCTCAAGGTCACACGCTCCCAATTTTGGGCCAACCATTCGATCGTAAGCTCGGTGATTTCCTCGTCGCCCACCTCATCGTTGCTTCGGTCACGGGTGCCGACCAAATCAAACAGATCATCTTCGCCGTCGGCTTCATCACCCACCGCTTGGGCCAGGCCGTTGCTAAACCCAAACACCGCCTGCAACGTGGCGGCGCCCGCCTCTCCCAGGTGCGTACGAGGGGCGCCCACCGCATCCACATTGGCGTGATAGCTGTCCACCGTCGTCACCGCGGCCAGCCCGCGCTCCAGCCGGCCGTCGCTGTCATCAGGAGGTGTGGTCTGGTCGCCGTCGTTTTCTGGACGGCTCAACAAACCGTCTTGGTCGGCGTCTTCACCGTAAAACAGCACCGGATCCACGCCTTTGATCAGCAGCAGCTCGCCGGGCGTGCGCAGCGGCCCGTTGCGGATTTCATAAGGAAAATCCAACCCCCCGTAGTAGCCCCGCTCGGCCCCGCCGGCACGGGCCGCCTCGTTGCCGTCGCGCCAATCCAAAATGGCATCGGCCACCGACGCGTCCAAGCGCAGATCCGCGCCGCCCACGCCGCCCGCGGGCAAGCCGCGCAACCAGCGCCCGTTCGCCGCATTCAGGTTCACACGCGACGCCGCGTCGTCCAGCCCGAAACGCCGGGTTTGGTCCACCGCGTCGGGGTTGTCCGGGTCTGGCGGCGCGGTCACCCGAAACGTGTAGCCGTTACCCAGATCCACGTCTTCGAACGCACCTGGATCATCCCACCACACATCACTGCGCCCATCAGAGGTTGAGAAGTCGTCGGCCAACACCGCCAAGGCTGTTTCCACGCCCGCCCGCGCCGCCCACCGCGCGTGCACCGTGTCCAGCACCCCCGCCGATGCGGCGGCAGACACCCGCGCGGCGCGGTTCAGCCCCAGCAGCATCACCCCGGCGATCAACACCAGCCACAAGGCCAACACCAGCACCGCCCCACGTTGTCCGCGATTGCGCACCGTCATGGCTGTGGCTCCGCGAAATTGTCCTGCGACCCGTTACCCGGCCCCGGGCCCGCGCCGCCAGCCGTGGGCATCCACGGAAACCCGACCATCCGCTCGACCACTTGGGTCCGCCCATTTTCCGCATCCACGCCGCGCGCCAAACGCACCCGCACCAGCGACGGATAGCTACCCAGCGTGACGGGCCAATCGCGGACCCACCCCGCGCCGTCGAAACAAGCGATTTCCATGCCCACCAAACCCCCCGCCAGCCGGTCCACCAC
>JALZVY010000240.1 GCA_023300125.1 Phycisphaera sp. | reverse complement strand
TCGTGGCCGCGGCCGACGCGGCGACGGCACCGGCGCGTCGCAGCCAGCGGATCGCCGGTGGGCGTCAGGCGATGGTGCGGACCGCGACGCCGTCGGCGGCGTAGGCTTCGCGCTCGAAGTGGCTGTCGAAGTAGGCGCTGTGTCCGCGGCGCCAGGACACGGCGCAGGCGGCGAAGTAGGCGGGCACGAAAAACGGGCCCCAGCGTTCGTACTGCGCGACGTGCACGCGCTCGTGCGGGCGGGTGCGGTCGATTTCGGGTTGGCTGCGGCCGATGACCACGTGGCCCAGGGTCATCGCGGCGGCGCCGCCGGCGATCGGGGCCCGGCGCAGCAGGGCTTCGAGCAGCCCCCCGTGGGCTTCGATGACGCCTTGAACCACGCGCACTTGGCCGCCGCCCAGACGAGCGAGCGCGGCCATCAGCAGGCCCGCCGCGGTGGTGGGAGAGGCCCAGATGTATGCCAGCAGTCGGGCAGGCGTGCGGGGCATGGACTAATTCACGTTGATGTTGACGCTGCTGTCATCGCTTTGGGCCACCAGGAACACCAGCCCGACCAAGGCGGCGATGCCCAGAGCACCCAGCCAGAACGTGGTGTGCTCCGGGTCGCTCCAGTGGCCTTGTTCGCGGTACCAGACGTGGTGCACGCCCGGGTCGATGCGCAGGACGATGCTTTGCGAGCCGAAGATCGCCACCACCTGGTCTTCGGCGGTGCGGCGAAAGCCCAGCAGCTGCCCCCGGTCGAGGTAGGCCTGGGCCAGCTCGCCGGGGCCCCGGGCGTCGGCGGCCACGTGGCCGGCTTGGTCCCATTCGCGCACCAGCGCGTAGAAGCCGCCTTTGGACACCGGGCGCACGCGGGCGTCGGGGTGGTGGGCGTGATCGATCAGCACCCGTGACGAGCGCCACTCGCCGGCGGAGCGCTGGGCCAAGGGGTGTTGGTGGCAGCCGGTGAGGGTCAGCGACCAACCCAGGCACGCGATCACCGCGGCGCCGGTTTGAATTCGGGGGCGGCGGGAAAAACGCATGGCAAGACGCATGGCGTGGGCTGGGTTGAAGGCGGAGCGTGCGGCGAAGAGGACGCGGCGCCGGTTTTATGCTTCGAAGAGCGGCGTGGAGAGGTAGCGCTCGCCGAAGCTGCAGCCGATGGTGACCACGGTTTTGCCGGGGTTCTGCTCGGCGATGCGGCAGGCGACTGCGGCGTTGGCGCCGCTGCTGATACCTCCGAGGATGCCTTCTTCTTTGGCAAGACGCTTGCCCCAGGCAAAGGCTTCGTCGCTGCTGATGGTTTCAACCTTATCGACCAGGTCCACCGCCAGGTTCTTGGGGATGAAGCCGGCGCCGATGCCTTGGATCTTGTGCGGGCCCGGGTCGCCGCCGCCGATCACGGGGCTGGTGTCGGGTTCGACCGCGACCAGGGTGATGTTGGGGTTCTTTTCTTTGAGGAACTTGCCGGCGCCGCTGAGGGTGCCGCCGGTGCCCACACCGCTGACCAGGAAGTCGACCTTGCCTTGGGTGTCGTTCCAGATTTCTGGGCCGGTGGTTTCGTAGTGAACCTGCGGGTTGGCGGGGTTTTCAAACTGCTGAGGGACGAAGGCGTTGTCGGTGGCGGCGGCCAGCTCGGCGGCTTTTTCGATGGCGCCTTTCATGCCCTTGGCGGCTTCGGTGAGCACCAGCTCGGCGCCAAGACCCTTGAGCAGGGCGCGGCGTTCGAGGCTCATGCTCTCGGGCATGGTGAGGGTGAGCTTGTAGCCTTTGGCGGCGCAGACGAAGGCCAGGGCGATGCCGGTGTTGCCGCTTGTGGGTTCGATGATGTGGGTGTCGGCGTTGATGTGCCCGGCTTTTTCACCGGCTTCGATCATGGCCTTGCCGATGCGGTCTTTCACGCTGGCCAGTGGGTTGAAGAACTCGCACTTGACGAAGACCGAGCTGCCGTTGTCCGGGGCCAGGCGGTTGAGCTTGACCAGGGGGGTGTTGGCCACCGTGTCGGTGATGCGGTCGTAGGTTTTTCCGTGCAGCAGGGAGTCGGTGGACATGGTGGATTCCAGTTGGGGTTTTTTAAAGGGTCTTTATAGTAAGGGGGTGACCAAGGCCTCTCAACACACCAGCACGCCCGGGGCCAAGGGCCCTCGGTGGCGGCGGGCGCTATTGCGGCTGGTGGCTTTGGCGGTGGTGTGTGTGGTGCTGGCCGGCGGGGGGCTGTGGTGGTTTCAGCGTTTGCTGATTTATCCCGGGGCGTTGCAAGAAAGCAGCCTGAACCTGCCCCTGCCCGCGGGGGTGGAGGTGTGGGAGCGGCCGCTACCCGAAGGCGGGGTGGTGCAGGCGCTGTGGATGCCCGCCCGCGGGCCGTGGGGCTTGGGTGTGCCCGGGCCGGCGGTTGTTTTTCTGCACGGCAACGGCGAGACGGCCCGGCAGTGGCCCCAGGAAATGGCGTGGTACGCCAAGCGGGGCTTTGGCGTGTTGATCCCGGAATACCGCGGGTTTGGGGGGGCGGCGGGCAAGCCCAGCGAGTTGGGGATTTTGGACGACGTGGAGCACTTCGCCCAGCGGCTGGTGGACCTGCCGGAGGTGGACCCGGACCGATTGATTATGCACGGCCGCTCGCTGGGGACCGGGTTTGCGGCCCAACTGGCGGCGCGGCGGCGCCCTGCGGCGCTGGTGCTGGGGTCGGCCTTTACCAGTTTGCCCGACGTGGCCCACGACCTGATGGGCCTGCCACGCTGGATGGTGTGCGACAAGCTGCGGGTGGCCGAGGTGCTTCGGGCTTACGGCGGGCCGGTGCTGCTGATGCACGGGGACCAAGACCAGGTGATTCCGGTGGCCCACGCCCATGCGAACGCTGCGGCCGCGGCGGCCTCGGGCACTCCGGCGACGTTGCGGGTGTACGCCGGCACGGGCCACAACAACATGCCCCGCGGTCACGGCCGCTGGGAGGACGTCCAAGCCTTCTTAGACGCGGCGGGGTTGCTACCATCGCCCGCTTCTGCGGGGTCTTCCGCAGACGATGCCCAGGCCCATTAGGTCCTTAGACCCCGAACCCGACCTTTCACCGCGAGAGCCCCGACCATGACCGAACGCGCCCAAGCCGTCACTCTTAAAGGCAACCCCATGACCCTGCTGGGCCCCGCGCTCGCGGCGGGCGATGCCGCCCCCGCCTTCTCGCTGAAGGCCAACGACATGTCCGACAAAACCCTGGCCGATTACGCGGGCAAGGTGAAGTTGATCAGCGTGGTGCCTTCGCTGGACACCCCGGTGTGCGACACCGAAACGCGTAAGTTCAACGAACACGCCGCGGCCCTGGGCGACGGTGTGGTGATCTTGACGGTGAGCGTGGACACGCCCATGGCGCAGAAGCGCTGGTGCGGAGCCGCGGGTGTTGAACAGGTGCACACCCTGTCGGATTTCAAAGATCACGCCTTTGGCACGGCCTACGGCGTGCGGATCAAAGAAGTCGGCCTGCTGGCCCGCCAGGTGATCGTGGTGGGCAAGGACGACAAAGTGGCTTACGTGCAGCTGGTCAAGGAAGTGGCCGACGAGCCGGATTACGACGCGGCGATCGCGGCGGCCAAAGCGGCGCTGTGATCGGACCGCGCTGCGGCGCGGTGACACACCACGCGCAATACCACGCGTCATACAGAGCGAACCGGCCCCTTGGTGGGGCCGGTTTTTTTTATTGTGTGCGCTGATTTCAGCCGGCTTCAAACACGCGCTGGGCGGCTTGGCCATACATCTGCACCAGGGTGTCGTTGCTGAGCTTGGCCCCGCGCAGTTGGGCGGTGCTGTCGGCGGGCACCGACGGATCGATCTTGTGCAGGTCGGGGTCGACGATTGGTGAGGGGCCGTCGTAAGCGGTTTCGAGCAGCGTGCGCAAGGCCCAGTACCGGCTGGCGAACAGGTCGAAGCCGATGGAGTTGTTCATGCGTTCGTCCGCCACGATGTCGCTGCCAAACAGCACCCGCCCGGGATTGGCTTCGCAGAAGGCCCGGAAACGCTGAGGGTGTTTGCTGAGTTCGCGGACCTGCCACTTGCAGGCGCTGGTGTCCACCACGTAGTTGGGGTGGCGGTCCATGAAGGCTTGCAGCCAGTCCAGGTCTTCGGGCCAGCCGCCCATGTGGGCGCCGATCCAGGTCACGTCGCGGTATTGCTCGAGCGCCGCTTCCAGGGGTTTGAATTGATCGGCCTTGGTGCCGTAGCGTGCGGCGTCGGCGTAGGCGGTTTGGAACCAGGTGTCCGGGTCGCCCACGTGGGTCATGAAGGTGCGGTAGCCCAGGTCGTAGGCCAGCTTCATGCCCTGCTTGCGGATCGGCGAGTCCAGGCGCATCGCGTCGGCGTCGGCGGGGTCGGGCGACATCTCGGCGAAGTCGCGCCCGCGTGGGGCGGCCCAGAATTTAATGATGCGGCTGCCCAGGTCGTTGCGGAAGTGCTCGATGTCGCGCAGCCACTGGGTGGTGAAGGTGCCCGCGGTGTCGCGCTTGAGGTAGTCGGGCACGCAGATGAAGTGGATGCGGTGCCCGTAGTCGGGGAAGAGGCGCCGGGCGCTGTCCAGGCCGGTCATGGTCCAGGTTTGGGTGATTCCGTACAGATCCGCGACCTCGCAATACAGCTTGGCCGCACGCGGGGTGCCGACGTGGGTGTGGGCGTCGAGGATCGGTTTGCGATAGGAAAACCCTTGGGCCAAGGCGCGGTAGTCAAGGCCCAGCATGTTGGCGGGATTGGCGGTGGCAGTGGTTGTACTCATGGTGGGTCGGGTGAGGGGGCAATGACTGGGGCGTTGTTCAGTGGATCAGCTAAACTGTAGGCCTTATTGAGAGGTCCGAAGGCCTCACGGAGAGCACAATATTTCGTCTTCAGACCCACCCAAAGTAATCGTCGGCCCCGGGGGAGAATTGACCGACGCCCAAGGTCTTGCGGTAAAAATCCGCATGATCTGTCTGGACGTGGACGGCACACTGCTTAACAGCCAAAAACGCTTGAGCGTGCGTGCGATCGAGGCGGCCGAGGAGGCCCGCAAAAAGGGCATCAAGGTGGTGATCGCCACGGCGCGGCCGCCGCGGACGACGATTGAAATTTACAACCATCTCAAGCTTAACACGCACCAAATCAATTACAACGGCGCGCTGATTCAGCATCCCGAGTTCGCCAAGCCGCTGAGCCACGAGCCGCTGACGCCCGACTTGGCCTACGCCATCTGCACCGTGGCCCGGCAGACCGACGAGCAGTGTGTGATTGCCCTGGAGGTGCTGGACAAGTGGTTTACTGACCGCGACGACCCCAGCCTGGTGACCGAGACCAGCAAAACCCACAAGCCCGACTTCATCGGCCCGCTGTTGGAGCCTTTGCGCAGCCCGGTGACCAAGCTGCTGGTGATGGCCCCGCCCGAGCGCATGGCGATCATCCGCAAGGTGTTGGTGGAACGCTATAGAAAAAGCGCGAACTTGATCACCACTGAAGGCCACCTGACCCAGATCAGCGCCCGCCGGGCCGACAAGGCCTACGGCGTGCGCACGCTGTGCAAGAAGTACAACATCGACCGCAGCCAAGTGCTGGCGATCGGCGACGGGCAAAACGACATACGGATGCTGCACTTTGCGGGCTTGGGCGTGGCCATGGGCAATGCGACCGACGATGTCAAAGAAGTGGCCGATGTGGTGGGCCCGACCAACGACGAAGACGGCGTGGCAGAGACGATTCAGAAGTACGCCCTGTAGGCTACGGAGGTCCGTGGGCCTCGGCGGTCGGCGTTGCCCGGGAGCACGACATCTGCGGCGTCGCTCGCCTGCGGGGGCCCCCATGGGGCCGACCTTCGGCTCGCTCCTTGCATCTGCCGCACCCCCGGCCAACGCCGCCGCGCCGATTCCCCCGGACCTCCTTCGCGTTGCGGTGGGTTTGGGCGTTAATGGGACGTGGGTGCTTGTGGCGCTTCACTTTGTTGTGTGGCGGGTAGGCGCCCGCCCGGGATCCCAAACCTCCGTAGCCAAAAAAAAGCCGCCGGCTTGCTTGCGCAAGACCGGCGGCCGGGAGGAGAATGCTTGGTGTTGTGCGAAGCGGCTTACTTCACTTCGATGGTGTGGGGCTTCTTTTCTTCGCGCTGGGGCAGGGTGAGGGTGAGCACGCCATGTTCGAGTTTGGCTTGGACTTGGGTGGTGTCGTAGGCCTGGGGAACCTTGAGGGTGCGGGCGATGTCGTGGTGGCGGCGCTCACGCACGTGCACGGTGCTTTCGCTGAGGTCCGCGGGTTCGCGCTTGGCTTCGATGGTAAGCACGCGGTCGACGACGCTGACGTGGACCTGGTCTTTGGCAAAGCCTGGCAGGTCGGCGGTCACGATCAGTTGGTCTTCGGATTCGACGACGTCCATCGCAAAGCGGCCGGGGGTGGGGGCGGTGTGGCCCGCGCCGGTGGCCTGGTTGACGCCTTCTTCGACTTTGGACCACACGCCGTTGAGTACGCGGTCGAGGTCACGGAAAGCGGCGAAGGGGTTGTGGGCGTGGTTGGCAGTACGCATGGGAAAGCTCCTGGGTTTAAGAATCGAGACAATGGGGCGAGGCCGCCGGCCTGCCCGGGGTACGGGGGATATGTTGCAAGCCGGATGCCGGGCGTGAAGCCGTGTAAAAACGCTTTTAGAGCCCTTAAAGGGGGTTTTTTAGGCGTGAGAGCTGCCAATATGGCAGTTTTGGTTGCGGGGCTCGGCGGCTGCGGCGTCGGGCGGGGGCCGTGATGGGCCGCGGTGGGGCGGGCGCAAGTGCTTGGGTTTTGCGTTCGGCTAGCGGGGACCCGACAATCGCGGCCATGAAGAAGATCAGCGCGGCAATTGTGGGACCCACCGGGCTGACGGGGCGCTATCTGGTGGAGCTGCTGGCCCGGCACCCCTTGGCCCAGCTGACGTACTTGGCCAGCCACCGCGCCGAGCTGCCGGACCTGCGCGACGAGTTCCCGCGGCTGCGGGGGCTGCTGGATGAAGACGTGGCCCAGTGCCGGCCGATCGACCCCGAGCAGATCGCCGCGGCGGCGGACGTGGTGTTTCTGGGCTTGCCGCACAAAGCGGCGATGAGCTACGCGCCGACGCTGCTGGACGCGGGGGTGCGGGTGATCGATTTGTCGGCCGACTACCGGCTGAGCGATGCGGAGTTGTATGAGCGGGTGTACGACACGCCGCACACCGACCGCGGCAATTTGGACGGCGCGGTGTACGGCCTGCCCGAGTTGTTCCGGGCCAACCTGCCGGGCGCGATGCTGGTGGCCAACCCCGGGTGCTATCCCACCGCGGCGGCTTTGGCGGTGAGCCCGCTGTTGAGCCATGCGCTGGTGAACCCGGCGCCGGTGCAGATCGCCGCGGCCTCGGGCACGACCGGCGCGGGGCGCGGGGCCAAAGAGGCGACGAGTTTTATCAACGTGAACGAGGGCTTTGGCGCGTATGGCGCGATCGGCGGGCACCGGCACCAGCCCGAGATCGCGCAGACCTTGACCCGCGTGGCGGGCGAGCAGGTGTCGCCGTTGTTTGTGCCGCATCTGCTGCCGATCGACGCGGGCATCATGGAAACGATTTTTCTTGAACCCAAAGACGACGACGTGACCGAGGCCGACCTGTTTGAGGCCTACCGCGACGCGTACGCCGACGAGCCGTTTGTGCGGGTGCGCATGCCCGACGACGCGCTGCCCAACGTCAAACACGTGGTGGGCACGAACTTTTGCGACGTGAGCGTGCGTCTGGTGACCGCGGCCAACGGCGAGCGCTCGGTGGTGGCCTTTGCCGCCGAAGACAACATGATGAAGGGCGCCAGCGGCCAGGCGGTGCAGAACATGAACGCGGTCTTTGAGCTTCCTGAGACCACGGGGTTGTTGTAGAGCCCGCTTTTCGCGGCGGGTTGCCGGGTCGGTCGGCGGGCATAGGATCGCCCCCGCTTGGACCCGGGCCCGCCAGGACACCGCCATGACGCAACCCGCCGAAATCCCCTGCCATGTCATCGCCGGCCCGCTGGGTGTGGGCAAGACGTCGGCGGTTCTGCATCACCTGCGCCGCGCTCACGCTGCGGGTCAGCGGGTGGGGGTGCTGGTCAACGACTTTGGGCCCGTGGGCCTGGACGGTGCCACGCTGCGGTCCGAAGCGCCCGAGACGCGGGTGCTCAATGTGTCGGGGGGGTGCATCTGCTGCACGCTGCTGGCGCAGCTGCCCGGGAAGATCCGCAGCCTGGTCTCTGAGCAGGCGCTGGACCGGCTGATCATCGAGCCCAGCGGCATGGCCACGCCGACGCAGGTGATCGACCTGCTGCGTGCTTCCCAGGGCGAGTTGAACATCCGCTTGCACCCTAGCCTGGTGATGCTGAGCGCCGTGGACTTCGACGAAGAGACCTTTGAGCGGATGCCTTACTACCGCATGTTTTGTGATGCCGCGGATGTCTTGGTCTTCAACCGGTGCGACCAGGCCAGCGCGGCCAAGGTGGAGCGGGCCCAGCGGTGGGCGGACCAGCTCGACCCGCCGAAGCTCCGCGTGGTGACCACCACGCACGGCCAGCTTCCCGATGAGCTTTTTGAGCTTTCAGCGCCGAGGCCTGATGCGGAGGCGGGGCAGCCCGACCCTGATCATGGTCACGACCCGTCGATGCGTCCCGGGGGCGGTGTGCTGGACGACCCGCGGGCGTTCGACGAACACGCCCTGCGGGCCAACCTCGTGCGGATCTGCATCCAAGGGGTTGGGGGAAACCAGGTGCTGCGGTTTAAGGGGGTGTTTCGCACCCGCGCGGGCGGGCAGGCTTTCGAGATCGCCAACGGCGAGGTGTCGAGCCGCCCGTCGGCTCACCGCGGCGACAGCCGCATGGAGTGGGTGACCCGCCCCGGAGCCGTGGACGTGGCGCAGATGCTTGCAGAGCTTGACCGCGCGCCGGACCCGTGCGAGGCAGATGGAACCACGCCGCAGGGGTGAGTTTGGTGGGAGCGGGAGCGGGAGTGGGAGCAGGAGTGGGGGCGGGAGTGAAGTGGCTGCGCACGCCAGAAGGTGGGGCGTCGGGCTCTAGCTTTCGTCCACGCCGTGCTTGGGGCATGACCGCTTGAGCGGGCACGTGTCGCACTTGGGCCGCTGGGCTTTGCATATCGCTCGGCCGTGGGCGATGAAGAGGTGGGCGAGCTTGGTCCAGGTGTCGCGCGAGAAGCGGGCCATGAGGTCGGGCTCGATCTTCTTGGCGTTTTTGGTGTTGGTCTGGGTGGTGAGGCCCAGCCGCACGGCCTGCCGGCCGATGTGGGTGTCCACGACCATGCCTTCGTTGATGTCGTAGGCGTTGCCCAGGACGACGTTGGCGGTTTTGCGGGCGGCGCCGGGCAGGCGGATGATCTGGTCGATGGTGCGCGGAACGACGCCGTCGAAGTCGTCGACCAAGAGGTTGGCGGTGGCCAGCAGGTTCTTGGCTTTGGTGCGGTAGAAGCCGCAGGTTTTGACCAGGCGCTCCAGGTCGGCGACGTCGGCGTTGGCCATGGCGGCGGGTGTGGGGTACGCGGCGAAGAGCGCGGGGGTGGCTTTGTTGACCGCTTCGTCGGTGCACTGGGCGCTGAGGATGGTGGCGATCAGCAGCTGAAAGGGGCCGTCGTAGTTCAGGGCGCAGTGCGCGTCGGGGTAAAGGCTTTCGAGTTTGGCGTAGAGCCGCTTGGCGCGGGCGCGTTCGTTGGCGGGGACGGGGGTGACCGAAGGGGCGGAGCGGCTCATCGCAGGCGCTGCAAGGTGAGGGTGAGCTCGGCGGCGGCTTCGGCGTCTTCGATCGCGGCGAGGGTGGCGTCGAGGGTGGCGCCGCTGGCGAAGACGCCCAGATCGGTGAGCACGATCAGGGGGTAGGTTTTGATCGCGGCGAGCAGGCTGGTTTCGTCGGCGGGGTCGAGGATGGGCACGGCAGGGTGTCCGTGCAGCTTGATGCCGTTGGCCCCGCTGGCGGTGGCGTGGGCGGCGAAGGCCAGCAGCCGTGGGGGGTGGGTGAGGGCGGTGGCGTGGATGGCCCGGCCGCGGCCGGCGCCGATGTCTTCGGGGGTTTGGCGCATGCCGTGGTCCAGGGCCACGCGGTGGGGGGCCCAGTGGGTGGGCACGGGGCTGCGGGCGCCACGCAGGTCGGCGCCTTGCAGGTCCACGGCGACCAGGTCATCGGGTGTGAGTCCCGCGGCGCGGCGCCCGGCGGGGGTGACGAGGTAGCAGCGGCGGCGCAGCTCGACGGCGAGGGTGCTGTGCACACCCGAGACCAGGCCGCGTTGCCAGAGCTGCTGAGCGGCTTGACACAGTTGCTCGCGCTGCGGGTTTGAGTCGATTTCCATGAAGGGAGTTTAGGCTTCGCTTTGCGGCTTGGGAACGTGGCCGGGCGCGAAGGTGGTGCCGCGCTCCCAGACTTCGTGTTTCCACACGGGCACGTTTTCTTTGAGCCGGTCGATGCCGGCGCGGCAGGCCTCGAAGGCGGCGCCGCGGTGGGGGGCGGCCACCTGCACCACGACGCTGGCTTGGCCCACGGCCACCGGGCCTGTGGCGTGCACCAGACGCACCGCAGCGAGGCCAAACTCGGCGGCGATCTCGGCGGCGAGGTCATGCAGGAGCTTCTGGGCCATGGGGGCGTAGGCCTCGTAGTCCAGGCGCAGCAGCTTGCCGTGCTCGGGGTGGGTTTCGGCGCGGGTGTGGCCCAGGAACACGCACTGGGCCCCGCAGCCGGGCGTGGCGGGCAGGTCGTCTTGGGTCACCGGGCCGGGGTGCAGGGCGGTGTGCAGGTGGGGGGCGTGGTTCATGGGGGCGTTTGGTGGGGCGACCGGGTGCGCGCTTCGCTGGGTCGCAGCGTTGGGTGGCGAGAGGATTTTGGGTCGGACGATTCAAGCGGCGTGCTGCGCGTGCCATGCGATGTGGGGTTCATGGGGACGCTTGGTCGGTCAACGGGATCCGCGCTTCGCTTGTTCACAGAGTTGGGGGGTGGGGGTGGGCTGCAGGTGATTCGGGATTCGTTGGTCGCATGCACGGCGTTGTTTTGGGCACCGAGGTACACAGAGATCACAGAGAAGAACGCTGTCGCGTTGGCGGGGGGATTCTTGGTCGGGCGATTCAAGTGGCGTGCTGCGCGTGCCATGTGATTTGGGGTTTATGGGGGGGCGATTGGTGGGTCAACGGGGTCCGCGCTTCGCTTGATCACAGAGTTGGGGGGTGGGGGCGGGCTTCAGGGGATTCGGGATTCGTCGGTTGCATGCACGGCTTTGTTTTGGGCACCGAGTAACACAGAGATCACAGAGAAGAACGCGGTCGCGGTGGCGGATGGATTTTTGGTCCGGCGATTCAAATGGGGTGCTGCGCGTGCCATGGAGCTTGAGTTTGGTTGAAGCCTTGTGTTCCCATTGCCTTGTTCTGCCTTTCTCTGTGGTCTCTGTGTTACTCCGTTGTGCGATGCAGGTGTTGGGCTTAGGGTCCGGCCCCTCGCGCTCTTGGGGTGCGGTCAAGGCGCAACTCTGTGATCAAGCGAAGCGCTGCCGGGGTTGATCAGTCTTTGGCTTCTTCCACCAGCTTGCGCAGCGCATCAAACGCGGCCAGTGGTGTCAGCGCATTGAGGTCGATCCCGCGGAGCGTGTCCAGCACCGGGTGGTCCGCCGCGGCGGCGGCGAAGAGGGGCATCGGATCGTCGGCGGGCTTGCGTTTTTTGTTGGCCGGGGCCGCCATGGCTTTTGGCCCTTGGCTGACGGCGAGTTGTTCGAGCAGCTCGTTGGCCCGCGCGACGACGGGCTGCGGCAGGCCGGCGAGTTTGGCGACGTGGATGCCGTAGCTGCGGTCGGTGGCGCCCGGGCGGATGCGGTGCAGGAAGACGATTTCGTCGTTCCACTCGCGCACGGTGACGCTGAGGTTGCTGACGTTGGCAAACCGGTCGGCCAGGCTGGTGAGCTCGTGGTAGTGGGTGGCAAAGAGGGTGCGGGCGCCCACGGTGGCCAGGTGTTCGGTGATGGCCCAGGCGAGGCTGAGCCCGTCGAGGGTGCTGGTGCCTCGGCCGATCTCGTCGAGGATGACCAGCGACCGCTCGGTGGCGTGGTGGCAGATGTTGGCGGTTTCGGTCATCTCGACCATGAAGGTGCTGCGCCCGGCGTGCAGCTCGTCGTGGGCGCCCACGCGGGTGAACAGCCGGTCGCACACGCCGACGGTGGCGGACTCGGCGGGCACGAAGCTGCCGGTGTGGGCCAAGAGCGCCAGCAGGGCGGCGGTGCGGATGTAGGTGCTTTTGCCGGCCATGTTGGGGCCGGTGAGAAGCGACAGCGACGGGGCGGGGCCGTCGGCATCGCCTTGCATGGCGCCCAGGGTGATGTCGTTGGGCACGAACTGGTCGCCCAGCAGTTCGTCGAGGACGGGGTGGCGTGCGGCGGTGGCGTGCAAGACGTTGTCGTCGGAAAGCTGGGGCTTGACGTAGCGGTGTCGCACGGCGCGCAGGGCGAAGCCGCGCAGCACGTCCAGGTCGGCGGCGACGTCGGCGAAGGCTTGCAGGTGGGTGATTTCTTGGGCGCAGCGGGTGCAGAGGCCTGCGAACAGGTCTTGCTCGCGGTCGATGGCTTTGCCCCCGGCGCTGAGCACGCGGGTTTCGAAGGTTTTGAGGTCGGGGGTGATGAAACGCTCGGCGTTTTTGAGCGTTTGTTTGCGGGTCCAGCTGGCGAAGGCGGGGTCGTCGTCTTTGATCTTGTCGCGGTTGGCCGCGGTGAGTTCGATGTAATACCCGAAGACTTTGTTGTAGCCGACCTTGAGCGAGCTGACGCCGGTTTCTTCGATGAGCTGCTTTTGATAATTCGCCAGCCAGGTGTTGGCGTCGCGCTGGAGGCCGCGGTATTCGTCGAGCTCTTCGTCGTGGCCGTCGCGAAACAGGCCGCCTTCGCGCAGGTGGGCGGGGGGCTGGTCGACGCAGGCGGTGGTGACGCGGTCGGCCAGGTCGTCGAGGACGGCGGTGAGGGTGTCCAGGCGTTCGTAGAGCGGGCGAACGGGCGGGCGGTCGGCGAGTGCGTTGCGCAGGGCCGCGGCGCGGGCGGCGCTTTGGCCCAGGCCCACCA
>JALZVY010000239.1 GCA_023300125.1 Phycisphaera sp. | reverse complement strand
CGCGTTATGACCTGCAGCGCCCGCGATATTTCCGCCAGGGCCAACAGCATCACCGCCATGCCCAGGCCCATGCCCAGCACGATCAGGGTCCCGGTGTCGGTGATCCCCATGCCCCGAACTTCGCGGGCAAGGGCCACGGCCCCCACCACCGCGGCGACGCCGAAGATGCGCAGCGGCGGCACCAACCGGGCAAGCGTGCGGTGAGCCTCGGCCCGGCGGCGCAGCGGGCGTTCTTGCCAGGGCCGCTCGCTGTAGGCCGCGGCCGCCCGGCGGCCCATGTGTTCGACGAATCCTGCCGCGCGCGTCAGCGGGCCCGGGCCTGCGGCGCTCAAGTCGCGGATCGCGGGGGGGGCCGCAGGTGCCACCGCGTGACGAGGCTGAGTGGGCTCAACGGGCCGAGTCGTCTGCGTTGGCCGAGCCGGCTGCGTTGGCTGAACTGGCTCAACCGGCTTGACCACGGGCCGGGCCGCGGGCGCCACCACCACCTTGGGCGGCTGATACGGGGCCCGGGCCGGGTCTTTGGGAAACGCCGGCCGACCCGCAGGACGCCCTGCCCCAGACCGCCCGGCCGATCCGTTCGATCCAGCCCGGCCGTGCTTGGCCATCAGTGCTTTCTTACGCTCCTCCATCTGTCGGCGGAGCTTCTTGCGTTGCGACTTGCTGAGGGTGGAAGTAGACATGCTTCTATTGATCGGCCCCACGAATCGCGTTCGTCGCCTAAGCCGCACGCAGGTCCGATAGTGTCAGGCAGCCGACACTTAGCCCAGCCCCGCCCAGAGCCTAAAAACAAACCACCGCCGTACACCTTTATGGGTGTACGGCGGTGGCGCGATCGGTCTTCGATGCCGGGCCTTTTTGCCGCTTACGGCAAGGGTCTCGACTACTCGAGGTGGTGCTTCTTGAGCTTCGCCTGCATGGTCTTCAACGCCGACGTGTAGTCGGGATCCGTGACGAGGTTGGTCCACTCGTTGGGGTCGGTGTCGTGGTCGTAGAGCTCGTTGGAACCGTCGCCGTACTCGATGTACCGGTAACGCTCGTCGCGGATCGACTTGCCGCCATCTTTGCGATAGGTCAGGGCGGGGTGGTCCCAGTCGGCTTCACGGTCCATCACCAAGGATTTAAAGCTACGCCCGACGACCTTGTCGTTGGCCGGCAGGCCGCAAAGATCCAGCAGGGTGGGGTACACGTCGATGAGCCCGACCACACCGTCGGCCTGGCCGCGGTGGTTCTTGCCGTCCATGCTTTTGGGCAGGCTGATGATCAGCGGGGACAGCGCCGACCGCTCCCAGAGCGTGTGCTTTTGGAAGGTGTTTTTCTCACCCATGTGGTAGCCGTGGTCAGACCACAGCACGACGATCGTGTTGTCGTGGTGGGGGCTTTTTTCCAGGGCGTCAAGCACCTGCCCGACCTTGCGGTCGACGAAGGTGATGCTGGCGTAGTAGCTTTGCAGGATGTGCTGCCACTGGTTTTGCTCGATCGCCCATTCAGTGCGTGGGTAGCCCTGGTTCAGGGTTGCCTTGCCGGCTTCAGGCACATCATCAAGATCGTCTTTGCGGTATGGCGGAGTGGTCAGCTTGTCGCGGTCGTAGAGGTCAAAGTATTTCTGGGGCACGTGCCAAGGCACGTGTGGGCGAAGGAATCCGACCATGAGCATGAAGGGCTTGTCGTGCTCTTCTTTGAGCCGCTCCACGGCCCAATCGGCGGCCTTGCTGTCGGTCATCTTGCTTTCTTTGCCGTTGTAAGGCGCCCAGTCGGTCAGGGTCTTGCGGCTTTTCCAGTTCGACTCGATGTCTTTGCCGTCTTCGCCTTTGTTGTGGTCCCAGCCGCCGCGGCCGCCGGACATGTCCAAGCTGTCGGTGGGCAGGTGGCGGTGCAAAATCTTGCCCACCGCCATGGTCTTGTAGCCGTGGTTTTGCATGTAGTCGTGCAAGAGGTCCGAGCCGATGGACTGGGCTTTCTTCTTGACGTCTTTGTCTTTGATCTGCAGCCGCTTCGAGTCGAGCTGGTGGAAGTACAAACCGCTCATCAGGCTGGCCCGCGACGGGCCGCAGACGGGGTACTGGCAGTAGGCGTTGGAAAACCAGACCCCGCGCTTGGCCAAGCGGTCCATGTTGGGCGTGATGACCTGGGGGTGGCCGCGGTAGCCCGCGATGTCGCTCAGGTCGTCGACGGAGATGAACAACACGTTGGGCTTCTTGGCCATGGCCTCGCCGCCAACGAACGTACAGGCGAGAATGAGGGCAACGAGCTTGATGAGGCGGTGGGTGGTCATGGGTACCTATCAGCGGAAAGTGAAAAGTGAAAAAAGGAGATGTGGCCAGGACCTTTGGGGAGCCGCTTAGAGGACGGCATGCCCAAGGCTTACGGCTCCATGGTAGTCGATGTGCGGATAAAATAAGATAATGTGGACTTGGGGGGCATGTGTCGCGCCAAAAGCACGCTGGCGTGACATTTAATGGTTTAAAAACCGCCCGCCATGTTTTCAGTGGATGCCGTCCGTCTCGTAGAGCAAAACCTCACGCACCGCCCCTTCAGCCGCCTGCAAGTAAGCCTTGACGTGGTCGCTTTTCATATGCACTTGAAGGTGCGCGGGGCTTTCCCATCTTTCGTAAAACAAAAAATGACTTGGGTCAGCGCGGTCGCGATGCAGTTCGTATTGGAGGCAGCCCGGCTCGTTGCGGGTAAGGGGGATCAACCTTTCAAGCTCTGATTTCACATGATCGACGTGATCGGTTTTGGCAAAGACATGGGCGACGATGGTGGTTTCAGGCATAAACGCGTTTGAGAAGAGGATCGAACGATCCGGGCTTGGGCGAAGACGGCATGGATTGGCACACGCTCGGGCTTCACGATACCGATTTGTTTTGCCCTGCCGGGTCGGCGGCAGGCATCATTCATCGCGCCATCAGGGAACACGCCGCGTATGGATGCGCGGTGCAGGATCAGTGGTCCTCAGCCGCCCGGCCGCATTCCGGGCACGTCTGGGGGGATGCACGCAGGTCGTACCCGCAGTGCCGACACACGCCCTGGGCCACACGCGGCGGGCGCAGGGCCCAGGCGATGCCAGCCGTGCCAAGCCCCATGAGGGCCCAGTAGGGCACCTGGCAACCCAGCATCGTGTCGAACAAGTTTCCAGGGATATTCCCGCTGAGGTTCCATTCTTTGCTGTAGAGGCGGAACCCAAGGACGCCGCGTCGGCTCTTCTGCGGACTCGCCGGATGGCGGCTCCAAGACGAGGGGAAAGCGCCGCCCACCCCGCCGCTTCTCCAAATCAGCATCCCGTGGGCCACGCCTCGGTCCGAGCTCAAGATCAACCGGGCACGCGGGACCACCGGGCCCAAGGAGACCAGGGCTCTTTCTTTGATGATGTGGCTGAGCGGCCACAGCGCGGCGCATGCGAGCACGACAAGCACCCCGGCCCCAGCCGCTCCTTTTCGCCACCGTGATGCCCGCAAAAACTTCATGAGACCATCCGTGTGAGCCCGCGATCCGGCATGCGGGCGTGCGTTTTGACGTGTCTTCACATCGTATCCCCCGGGGCGTGGCGCGGGTCACTGCGTGCCGGGCCGGCGTCAGGGATAAACTGGCTGCTGATGGTCGTTCTTGCCCAACCCTTCCTTCCACCGGAGTTTGTTATGCCCCGTCTTTTTGCCCCCGCCGCCGTCGCTCTTGCCCTGACTCTTGGGGTGGCCCAGCCTGCACCGGTCTTTGGTCACTGCCAGGTGCCCTGCGGCATCTACGGCGACGAACTGAAGCTGGCCGAGCTGGCCCAGCACGTGGAAACCGCTCATAAGGCCGCCACTCAGATTCAGGCGCTGGCCGGAAAAACCGACGCCCAGAGTGTGCAGCAGGTGATCCGCTGGACCCACAACAAAGAAACGCACGCCGAACTGATCATGGCCGCGATGCAGACGTACTTCTTGGCCCAGCGCGTGAAGCTGCCCGCCGCCGATGCGAGCGACGCCGACAAGCAGGCTTATTTCGTGAAACTGCACCAGATTCACGCGGTCATCGTGCACGCGATGAAGGTCAAGCAGAATGCCGACCCCGCCCACGGCCAAGCTCTGGGCAAATCCCTTGAGGTCTTTGCGGCGTCCTACTTGGGCAAGCAAAAAGCCCATAGCCACTAATCCGCGGCACAGCTTATTGCGCGGCGGTTTGATGTGTCGGTCGCATCAAACCGCCGGCCACGAGATGCCCGCCACACGATGGGTTTTTGCTCACCGATGTGATTGCCTTTTTCCTTCATAAGAAACGTACCCGATGCCCATTCGCCTTTGTGTCTTGGTCGTGCTGCTGGCCAGTTTATTGTGCGCCACCCCACTGGGGGCCCAGACAACCCGGCCCAACATCATCTTCCTCTTTGCCGACGATCAAAACACTGCGTCGGTGGGCTGCTATGGCAACCCCGAGGTGCAAACACCCCAAACCGACCGGCTGGGCGCCGACGGTGTGATTTTCGACCGGCACTACAACACCACCGCGATCTGCATGGCCAGCCGCGCCAATGTGCTAACCGGGATGTACGAGTACAAAACCGGCACGAATTTCGAGCACGGCGACATGAAGCCCCAGGTGTGGGCCAAGTCTTACCCCGTGCTGCTGCGCGACTCTGGATACTTCACCGCCTTTGCCGGTAAATTCGGCCTGGTGGTTGAAGGCAAGGGGCTGTGTGAAGACGACTTTGACATGTGGGGTGGCGGCCCAGGCCAGACGCATTACGAAACCAAAAAGAACCCCTCGATGGCGGAGTACGCTCAGGCGTACCCGCACTCGACCCTGTCCTACGGGGCGTTTGGACGCGAAGCGATCCGCAAGGCCGTTGCACAAGACAAGCCGTTTTGCCTCTCCATCAGCTACAAAGCCCCCCACCGTCCGGTGCGACCCGATCCGACGTTCGACCACGTCTACGCCGATCAAACCTTCACCAAACCCGCCAACTACGGACGGCAAGCGGGCGCCCACATGTCGCCGCAAAGCCGACAGGGGCGTCAATACGAGCGCTTTACGGCGTGGAAATACGACACGGACTACGACCGGGTGATGGCGAAGTATTTCCAACTCGTCTACGCCATCGACGTGTCGATCGGCATGATCCGCGACGAGCTCGACGCCCAGGGGATCGCCGACAACACCGTGATCGTCTACACCAGCGACAACGGCTTTATCTGCGGTGCCCACGGCTATGGTTCAAAGGTGCTGCCGATGGAAGAATCTTCGCGTGTGCCCTTGATCATCTACGACCCGCGTGCTTCCACGTCGGGCAAAGGGCACCGCAGCGCTCAGCTCACTGGCAACATCGATTTTGCCCCGACTTTTTTAAAACTCGCGGGGCTGCCCGTGCCCAAGAACATGGACGGCGTCAGCCTGCTGCCCCTGCTGGATAAACCCCAAGAGCCCGTGCGCGACCAGCTCGCGTTTATGAACGTGTACGGCCCCACGCCCACCCACAGCCTCACGGCCATCACCCAAGACTGGAAGTACACCTACTGGTGGTATGGCGACGCAACCATGAAACCCACCGAAGAGCTGTACCACCTTGCCCAAGATCCGCTGGAGATGGTCAATCTGGCTCACGACACGGCAAGCTCGGCGCAACTTCAGGCCATGCGCAAAACCTATGACACTCAGGTAACGCACTGGGCCGAGCACGCGGTGCCGTACAACAACTACCAGCCCTACGCCCGTTGGTTTGATCGAAACATCCCGTGGCAGCAGAAAAAACCCGCGACTCGGTGACACGCTTGGCGGTTTGGTGAAAGCGGGACTGCGATTCGGTCAGATGCGACTTTTCGCACCACTGCGACATTGATGAAAGCATGATTCATTCATGCTTTTTTTTTATTGTATATCCGTCGGTGGCGTGTTAGCTTATGCATCCCCCCCCTTTTGCGCTGTTGAGCCACGGCTTGGCAACGCAACCCCGCGAAAAACCATTTGGAGAGTTAGCATGAATCATAATCACAAGTTGTTGTCGTGTATCGGTTTCGTTGGGGCCGCCACCTGCGCTGCGGGAACGCACGCTCAGGGGCAAGGGGCAACGATCGCATTTGACGAATCCGCGTTCGCGTTTACGCCCGTATTTAATGAACTGTCCATTACGGAATTTTCGATCGAATTGACGGGCCCGATCGTTGCCGGGCTGTCGGCGGATAACCCCTTGCTCAACGGCGTGGAATACCAGATTTTCGGCACCCTCAACAGTCCCACACCCTCCAATTTCCCCGCATTTGATCTGCGCCGCAGCATTGGCGGGGCCGAATTTTACGAACAGGGAAGCTCGCTGAGCTTCACCGTCTCATCCACCGCCGACTTGTCCGACGGACTGCAGGTGTCTGAATTGACGTCGAGCGATCCCTCCGCTCCGGTGTTCGTATTCAACGCACGCGAAGTGGATACCGCACGCTACCACCCCACGCTCCTAGAGATCTTCGCCGACGGCACCGCGGTGATTCAGAACTCCAACAACACCGGCGGGGTGAATGCGTTCACCAATGATGTGGTGGATGTTGATTTTGGTGAGGAATACATCGTCAACCTGACCTTCGACCCCGAGGCTTTGACCTTGGTCGCCGCCGACGCCATCCCCGAACCCGCCAGCCTCGCGATGGTGGGCTTGGGCGGTCTGGCCTTGCTGACGCGGCAGCGGCGCAAGTAACTCCAACCCGTTGATACACCCCCGCAGTGTGCAGCGCTGCGGAAATGGCACGCCGGTGGCCTGAGTGGCCCCGGCGTTTTCACGCGCTTGCGTGTCACTCTTCGTCGAGGTCGGCCTGCTCGATGGGCCGGCTCACTTTGTAAGACTCGTTAAACCACCGCCCCAGGTCCACCTTTTTGCAGCGGCTGCTGCAGAAAGGGAAGCTCGCGGTGTCTGCGGTGACCGGGCTCTTGCACGTGGGGCAAGGTGAGGTGGAGGCTTGGGGCGGCGGCGTAGGGCTCACGGTTGGGGCTCGGCGAGGTGGGTGATCAAGGTTTGGGTCTGCGCGGCCCAGCGGCCGCGGGCGGTGAGGGTCAAGGTGTGGGGCAAGGTGTGGGTGCCGTCGGGGCCGTGGTCCAGGGCCAGGTGGATGACGTCCGGGCCCAAGGCGTGGTCGATGCGGGCGGCCCATTCAACCACGCTGACCCCGGTGGGCCGCAAGGCGGCGTCAAATCCCAGAGACGCCAGGTCGTCCGGTCCGCCGATGCGGTAAGCATCGAGATGAAACAGCGGGCAGGCGGCGCCGGGCGTGTCGGTGGATTCGAAGCCGGGCTCGGGTTCGTATTCCTGCATTATGCCGAAGGTGGGGCTGGACACCTCGTCTGGGTCCAGCCCCAGCCCCGCGGCCAGACCACGGACCAACTGGGTTTTGCCAGCGCCCAGCGGGCCGTCTAAGGCCAGGACGTCTCCGGGTTGAAGCAGCGCGCCCAGCCGCTGCCCGCAGGCGGTGGTGGCATGGTGCCAGGAAGCATCGCAGGGGCCTAGCCCCTATCCGCCCCTATCTGCACGGCCCCTATCCGCACATCCGCATGGCCCCCATCCGCATCCCATCCGCATCCGGATCCGGGCTTAGTTGCGTGGCGTTTGGCTAGAAAGGACTGGTCAAAACCTCTTTTTAAACTAGTATTAGGTGCTGTAATCCGGCTGCTTCCGCGCGATTTCCGCAGAGTCTTCTAGGTAAATCATGGCTCCACCACGCCTTTCCTTTGGCCGTTCGCTCGCCGTCATGGCATTGGGCTGCGGCATGGGGCTTGCCAACCCGGCTTTGCTGCAGGCGGCCGCATTCAACGTCTCGTCGGCCCAAGACATCGAAGACGCCTTGGACCTCGCTCAGCCCGGCGACACGCTGATCATGCAGAACGGGAACTGGACCAACCAGTCCATCGATTTTGAGGGCTTTGGCACCTCTGCGAACCCCATCACCCTCCGCGCCCAAACCCCCGGCGGGGTGATCCTCGACGGATCCTCGAACCTCCGGATTTCCGGGGACCACTTGGTGGTCGATGGCTTGCACTTTCAAGGCGGCAACGCGTCGGATGCCGGTCACGTGGTTCAGTTTCGCGGCTCCAACGGCAACGCGACCAACTCGCGCCTCACCAACTCGGTGATCGAGTCGTACAACCCGCCAGACATCGACGACCGGTACTTCTGGGTGTCGCTCTATGGCGAAGGCAACCGCGTCGACAACAACAGCTTTATCGACCAGAACCATTCGGGCGTGACCGTGGTGGCCTGGCTCGACGGCAACCCGGCCAACCACGTCATCGAGTCGAACCACTTTGCCGACCGCCCCGAAGGCAATGACAATGGCTTCGAGGCCATCCGCATCGGCACCAGCGACGTGGCCACCACCAATGCCAACGTGACGGTGCAAAACAACCTCTTCGAACGCGTGGACGGTGAGATCGAGATCATCTCGAACAAATCCAACGACAACACCTACCGCTACAACACCTTCCGCGAATCCGCGGGCACGCTCACCCTTCGCCACGGCGACCGAGCCACCGTCGAAGGCAATTTCTTTTTGGGTGACGACAAAGACCGCTCGGGCGGCATCCGAGTCGTCGGCGAAGACCACACCATCATCAACAACTATCTGGCCAACATCGACGATCGCGCTGACGCGGCGATCTCGATCGCCGCCGGGGTCCTCGACACCCCGGCCAACGGCTACCAGCAGGTCATCAACGCCCTGATCGCCCACAACACCATCGTCGACGTGGAAGGCGCGGGCATCTCGTTTGACTGGGGAATCGGATCGCGCGACCGCACCCTGCTGCCCGAAGACATCGCGGTGATCGGCAACCTCATCGCCAACACCGGCGATGACATCTTCGAGGGCTACCAGGACGGCACCGTGTCGGAGTTCATCGGGAACCTGGTCTTCGGCGCCGCGCTGGGGCTTGACGCGCAGCCGGGCATCACAGTGGCCGATCCCCTGCTGGTCGCCGATGCCGACGGGCTATTGCGGCCTTCAGCCAACAGCCCAGCGATCGACGCCCTCGCCGCTTCGGTCGTCACCACCGACTTCGACGGCCAGCCACGGATCGGGCTGGTCGACATCGGAGCCGACGAGCTTTCGACCGCCCAGATCGTCCGCAAGCCGCTGAGCGCCCAAGACGTGGGCCCCGCGTGGTTTTTTGACGGGACCGTGGATCCGGGTGACCCCGGAGATCCGGGCACCCCCAACCCGCGCCCGGGCACGCTGGTGATCGAAGCGGAGAACTTCTCGAGCCTGTCGGACCCCGACGGCGACGGAGACGTCTGGACCATCATTAACACTGACGACGCCTCGGGCGGCCAGGCCATCAAGGCCCCCGAGGGCAGCCGCAGCGACGACAACGCACACGAAACCCTCGCGAACTACGACATCACCTTCGATGTTGCGGGCACCTACACCGCCTACTACCTCGCACGCGGGTTCAGTTCCTCTTCGAACAGTTTTTTCACGCCCGACACGTTCGGCGTCGACCCCGACAACGCCGAAACCCTGGTCAGCTCCGGCGCGTTCGCCTGGGAAATCGGCGGCGATTTCGTCATTGACGAGGCGAGCCTCAACGTGCCTCTGGAGTTCCGACTGGGGCGGCGTGAAGAACTCGCGGAAATCGACGCGATTATCTTCGACCTGGACGGCAACTTGAGCTTCGATGAGCTCTTTGCCCTGCTCGAAACCCCCGAGCCCGCAGGCTTGGTCGGCGACTTCAACAGCGACCAGTTCGTGGGCCAAGCCGATCTGGATCTGGTGCTGCTGAACTTCGGCGCAACCGAAGTTCCGCAAGGATTCAACGTCGCCAACACCGCCGAAGGTGTCTACGACGGTCTGGTGGGGCAAAACGAGTTGGACGCCGTGCTGCTGAACTTCGGCCGCACGAGCACCACAGTTGCCCTTTTCGCCGTTCCCGAGCCCACCACCGCCGGGCTACTGGGCCTCGCAGGGGCAGGGATCCTGATCCGCCGTCGCCGAGACTGATCACTCGTCACCGAAGGCGGACGAAAGAACGCTGCGCGGGGCGGCGCCTGCAAAATCACTTGGGTGCGTCGCCCCGCTACCCACGTCTCACAACCCCAAGGTCAGTGGGCTCGCTGCGCTCGCGAGTTGAGTGTGCCGCGCAGCGCACTTGAAACTGCCAGTCACGTTTTGCGCGGCCCTGTCCCAGGCACCGAGTTGAGTGGCGGGGTTTCATCCACATGCTGCTTCGTTCGCGGTGCAGGCGCATGGCGACGTGCAAGGTGCCGAGGTCCCAGAGGAAGGCAACGGACGCAAGCGTTCGGGTGGGGCGAGATCGGCAATCGCAGGGGGCTGTCCACCGGTACAGAGCGCTGTCAGGTGGCATGGCGCCAGGAGCCATTCCGGGAGCCTGCACATCGGCATCAGTCCCCCCCATTGAATTCGGGGCATAAAACGCGTCCCCTGCGTGTTAGAAACTCGGCCAAGGCCCGCCGGATGTACGGCGGATCATCCCGTGCTCAGACGCTCTGCCGCTTACCCCCAGGTCTTCCATGACGATGCCATCCCGTTCTGTTTCCGGCCTTCCGCGACGCACGCTGCTCTTTGTGGGGCTGCTCGCCCTCACCGCAGGGCTCTGGTTCGCCCTCCCCGGTGCGCCCGCCACGGGCCAAGGCGCCGACAACCCCCACCCCCTGGTGGGCCTAGAAGCCCCGCTCTGGGAAGTGCCCACCTGGGGCAACCTGCCCCCTGGCACCGACGCCCCCGAGGTCACCGACTTCCAAGGCAAAACGATCTACCTCTACTGCTTCCAGTCATGGTGCCCGGGCTGCCACAGCAGCGGGTTCCCCACGCTGAAGAAAGTCCGTGATCACTTCGCGGGCAACGACGACATCGTGTTCCTCGCCGTGCAAACCGTCTTCGAAGGTTTTGACACCAACCACCACGAACGCGGTATGCAGATCGTCACCGAAAAGTTCGGCCTCGACATCCCCGTGGGCCACAGCGGCCAGCCCGACCAGCCTTCCAAACTCATGCGTCATTACCGCACCGGCGGCACCCCATGGACCCTGATCATCGGCCCCGACCGCGTGCTGCGCTACAGCGATTTTCACATCGACGTGGACGACGCAATCAAACGCATCGACAGGATTCAGCCTTAATCGTCACGCGGCTGCCCATGCAGCGCCCGGTTTCCCACCGCGAAAGAAGATCGCAGGAAGATCGCAGGGGCTATCCACCGCTAAAAATCTTAATGCGGCGCGGCAGGCGGGTTGATGATGTGCAGGCCACGCCACGACCTACTGCACACCTACGCCGTAAGGGCCAGATCTGCTTAGCCGCGTCGCAGCTGCGACTTGGCGTCGACGCATGCGGCCGTCGGCAGCCTAATTCCCGGGAATTCAATCGTGTTTTTCCTTGCATTTCCCTTGACCCCCTTCGTGGTGCGGGGTACCTTCAGGTCATCATTTGCTGTTTATCAGTGACCCTTTATCTCTGACCTGCCTGACACGTGACAACTCTATTTCGGGCCCCCTCATTCTGAGGGCAGCTACAACAGGAGACTTTCCATGAACCGAGCCCGCCGCCTGACCGCGTTTACCCTCATCGAACTTCTGGTGGTGATCAGCATTATCGCGCTGCTGATCGGTATCTTGCTGCCCGCACTGGG
>JALZVY010000238.1 GCA_023300125.1 Phycisphaera sp. | reverse complement strand
ATGGCCATCGACACCGTGCAAGAGATGGTCGATCTCATTGGCACGCCGTTGTACGTCTACCACGCGATCGTGCACAACAAACACGTGGTCGAGCGCTTCGAAAACCAGGGGGTGACCTTTGTCGAATCCATCGACGAAGTGCCCCCAGGCGAAACGGTGGTGTTCAGCGCCCACGGGGTCAGCCCCGAGGTGCGGGCCCAGTCCACCGACCGCGATCTGCGCATGATCGACGCCACCTGCCCGCTGGTAACCAAAGTGCACGTCGAAGCCCGGCGCTACGCCAAGATGGGCCACCAGATTCTGCTCGTCGGCCACGCCGACCACCAAGAAATCAAAGGCACCTACGGCGAAGCCCCCGAGGTCATGCACGTGGTCGAAAACCCCGACGACGTCGCGCAGCTTGATTTCCCCGACACCCAGCCGCTGACCTACCTCACCCAGACCACCCTCAGCGTCGATGACGCCAACATCATCATCGGCGCCATCAAAAAGCGTTTCCCCTGGTGCAACGCGCCGCCCAAAGAAGACATCTGCTACGCCACGACCAACCGCCAGCACGCCGTGCGCCAACTGGCCCCCAGCGCCGACCTCACCCTGGTGGTGGGCAGCACCAACAGCAGCAACAGCGTGCGGCTCAAAGAGCTCAGCGAAAACGACGGCACCCCCGCCCACCTCTTGGACGACAAAACCGAGCTGAACGACGCCTGGTTTGAAGGCGTCAACACCGTGCTGGTCACCGCAGGCGCCTCCGCCCCCGACGACCTGGTGCAGGGCGTGGTCAACGCCCTGGTCGAGCGCTTCGACGGCCACATCGACGAAAGCGAACTGGTCAAAGAAGACGTCACGTTCGCCTTGCCCGTGCAACTGCGGATCTTGAAGCACGAAATGGGGCGGTAGCCCAGGGTCGGGGAACGGGATCCGTTTTGAAACGCCAAGACGCCAAGAACGCCAAGGAAGGCACCTGGCGGGAACCGTTCGTTCGGTGGTGAAATCACACGTTTGAGTCAGTCGAAATGGCCATGGCCCCCTCGGCCATCCGAGTGACTCACCCAGTAAAGGCCATCACTCCGCCATCGGTCACGTCCGTCTTTTGCCTTCCTTGGCGTCTTGGCGTCTTGGCGTTTCAATCCTGGCTTCGTTCGACCCCGGTTTCGTTCAATCCCGGATTCGTTGCTTCGACTTGGTCTTCACTGCGCCTCGTTGAGGCTCTCCACGTGCTTGGGCCGCAGCTTCTTTCTGAGGTTTTCAAACCTGAACCACGTGCCGCGGATGCGTGCGGGGTCGCGGGCGGCTTTGAGCGTCACGGTCATGCGTGATTCGCCCCCTCGGGGGTACAGCTCGATCTTGGCCGGCACGGTGGCGGTTGAACCGGTGGCCGAAGACGGGGGCACTTCGAGTTCACCGGTTAACACCGCACTCAAGAAACTCACGCCGCGGGCGTCGGTGAGGTCCACGCGGGTGGGGCGTCCGGTGTCGGGGTGCAGCTGCATCCGCAGGTTCAGGCCCGGGGGCTCGATCACCGCGTAGCCGTCCACCAGTTCGACCTGGGGCTCGGCGGGCCGGTGATCTGGGTCCAGGGGCATCAGGCCCAGCAGGTAGGGCATGACCTCGGGCTGCACGGGCAGCGGCAGGCGGCGAAGGATGGGCTTGCTGTAGTCGCCGTGGTAAGCGTTTTTGGTGTCGATCAGATCGAACATCCAGAACGCCCGGTCGTCGCTGCCGGCCCACACCTTCACGTCGCCCAGCACCTCGACGGTCAGGGCGGTGTCCAGCGGGCGTCGGAAGATCAGCCGCCCGTCGCCGCTCTCACGTCGCTCGCGGCCGCTGTCTTCACGCCACCGCATCTCCACGCCGGTTTTGACATAGACCCGGTCCACCGCGCTCGCGTTGACGTTGTAGGCCCGCACCAGATCCCCGTAGTCCGGCACGGTCTGGGTGACGATCGGCGGTGCGGGGTTGATGTCGCGCGGCACGATGGGGGTGGGCGTGGCGCAGCCCGCGGCGATCAACGCCGCTGCGGCGAGGACACCGGCCGCACCCGATCGCGGGGGAAACACGCTCACAGCTCGGCCTCCAGCACTTCGCCCAGCTGCTCGGTCACTTCGGCGATCTGCGACTCGTCCAGCTGCGGGTCCAGCACGCGTAGGGCGTCGTCTTCGTTCCACTTGCCAAAGTGGCCCTTGGTCACGTCCACCTTGGGGGTGAAGCGCCACCACTGCTGCACGGGCCCGTCGCCTTGGGGGTCGTCCACCGCGTCGGTGCCGTCGTAGCGCAGCAGCTTCTTGCGCATCAAGATCAGCGAGACCACAAAGCGAAACGACTGGCGCCGCGGCTCGTCGGTGTCTTCGAGGCGGCGCAAGAGATTCATCAGCATCGCGTCGTCGACGAAGGTTTTCTTCTTGGCGTTGGGCTCGGGCACCGCGGTTTTCCAGAAGCTGAACACCCGGTCGGGGCGAAAGCCGCTTTCCCACGCCGCGTCGCCCACGTCCACGCGGCGCATGCCCAGGGTGTCTTTGGGGTCGCGTTCGTCGACGGGGATATCGACCAGCGCCGACCAGCAGGTGTCGCCCGGGGCGAGCTCATCGCCCGTCGAGGCGCACACGCCCGAGGTCTTCTGCACGTCGTAGTTGGAGGCGGAGTATTTGGCCATGGGTCTTTTGATGACTTGAAGTGCGAGAGGCGCTGAAGTTGTAGAGCAGGCCGCGTAGGCGTTAGGTCCTAGGAAGACGCAAGCGGTGGCCGGGCGTGGCGGCAGGGCGAACTTTTTTTAGCAAATCGTCACGGCATGGTACGCCGGTCCGGAATATCACACGGCACTCGCGTCAGCCTCTTCCTAACGCCTAGGCCCTAACGCCTAACGCCTCGCTAGTCCGCTCTGCGGTGACAGAACGCCATCCCCTGTCAACCCGCGGCCACCGCGGCCTCCGCCGCGTCCACCGTCTGGTCGATCAGCGTGGCGATGGTCATGGGCCCCACGCCGCCGGGCACGGGGGTGATCATGCTGGCGTTTGCCTTGGCGGCTTCGTAGTCCACGTCGCCCACGTTGCCTTCGTTGTAGCCCGCGTCCATCACGACCGCGCCGGGTTTCACCCAGTCGCCTTGTACAAAATTGGCCCGCCCCACCGCGGCGACGATGATGTCGGCAGTGCGCACGATGTCGGCGATGTTCTGCGTGCGGCTGTGGCAGATGGTGACCGTGGCGTTGCGGTCCAGCAGCAGGCCGGCCATGGGCTTGCCCAGGATCGCGCTGCGGCCGATCACCACCGCGTGCTTGCCTTCGATGGGCAGGTCGTAGGCGTCCATCAGCCGGATGATGCCCCCGGGCGTGCAGCTGGCAAAACCGCCTTCGCCAAACCACATGTTGGCAAAGCTGCCGAAGGTCACCCCGTCGACGTCTTTGCCCACGGGGATGGCTTCGAAGGCCGCTCGCTCGTCGATCTGCTTCGGTGAGGGGTGCTGCAGCAAGATGCCGTGGACCGCGGGGTCGGCGCCCAGCTCGGTGACCACCTTCACCAGTTCTTCGGTGGTGGTCTGCTCGGGAAGCTCGACCTTGCGCGAGGCCATACCGATTTTTTCGCAGCGTTTGCGCTTCATCTGGGTGTAGACGATCGACGAGGGGTCGCTGCCCACCAGGATGGTCACCAGGCACGGGGTCACGCCATGATCACGTTTCAAAGCGGCCACGCGCGTTTCCGCGGCGGCCAGGGTTTCTTTTGCGATGCGGGTGCCGTCAATGATTTTGTCGCTCATCCCCCCAGTTTAGCCCGATGCGCTGCTAGGCTCCGGCCATGCAAGCGATCATTCTCAGCATCGGCGACGAACTGGCCCTGGGCCAGACCGTGGACACCAATTCGGCCTGGCTGGCGGCCCGGCTGGCGGGGCTGGGCATCCCCACGCTCAAGCACGAAACCGTGGCCGACGACCTGCCAGCGCTGGTCCAGACGCTGCAGCAGGCCGCCGACCGGGCCGACGTGGTGCTGGTGTCGGGCGGTCTGGGCCCCACGCCCGACGACCTCACCCGCGACGCCCTGGCCCAGGCCATGGGCGTTGAACTGGAAGAAGACCCCGAGGCTTTGGCCACCCTCAATCGCTTTTTTGAGGACCGCGGCTACCCCATGCCCGACCGCAACCGCGTCCAGGCCCTGTTTCCGGCCGGCGGGTGCACGATTCCCAACGCCCGGGGCACCGCCCCGGGGCTGAAGGTGAGCTTGGGCCGGGCCCAGGTGTTTGTCACCCCCGGCGTGCCCCACGAGATGAAGGCGATGGTGCACAGCAGCATCGAGCCCGAGCTGCTGGCGATGATCGGCGACCAAGGCGGCGGGCGCCCGGCGATCTTGACCCGGACCATCCACAGCTTCGGCATCGGTGAGAGCGACGCGGCCGAGCGTCTGGGCACGCTGATGGACCGTGACCGCAACCCGATGGTGGGCACCACCGTCAGCCGCGGGTTCTGCAGCATCCGCGTGCGGTCCGAGCACGCCGACCCCGCCCAGGCCCAGCGCGACCTGGACGACACGACCGGTTTGGTCGAAGCCCAGCTCGGCCCGCTGGTCTTCGGACGCGACCAAGACCAACTGGCCACGGACCTGGTGTCCCGCTTGGTGGCCGCCGGGCAAAGTGTGGCCACCGCCGAGTCGTGCACCGGCGGCCTGTTGGGGGGCATGATTGTGGATGTGCCCGGCAGCAGCGCGGTCTACCCCGGAGGCTGGGTGACCTACAGCAACGCGCTAAAGCAGAGCCAACTCGGCGTCGACCCGGCGTTGATCGACACCCACGGGGCGGTGAGCGCCCCGGTGGTGCAAGCCATGGCCGCCGGGGCCCGCGAGCGTGCGGGCGCGACCCTGGGGATCTCGATCTCGGGCGTGGCCGGGCCCGGCGGCGGCACCGACGACAAACCCGTGGGCACGGTGTGGTTTGGCCTGGCCACGCCTGAGGGGGTGTTCAGCCACCGCGCGCAGCTGGTGGGCGACCGCGCGGCGGTGCGCGACCGCGCGGCCAAATGCGCCTTGCAGATGCTGCGTTTCACGGTGATGGGCGAAGACCTGAAGCAGATCCGCTGGTTCGCCCGGGGTTGATGGAGTCCGCCCTCGCGTGATCACGCAACCCGGGGCCGCACCTCAGTACTTCACGTCGCAGCCATACGGCTGGGTTTCAGTGACCTGCACCGGGTCGCCGGCTTGGATCGCGGCGACAGCATGGGCCAGGTGGTTGGTCGCCCCTTGGATGTCGGCCGGATCGGCGGTGGGCGTGTCGTCGATGGCGCCTTGATAGCGCAGCACGCCGGCGCCGTCGATCACGTAGATGTGCGGGGTGGTCCGGGCCGCGTACTGCTTACCCACGATGCCGTCTTCATCAATCAGCACCGCGGTGCTGCGGATGCCGGTCTTGTCGATGTGCAGGTTCCATTCGTCGGGTGTCATGTGGCCTTGCTGGCCCGCGGCCGAGGAACTCAAGGTCAGCCAGATCACCCCCGCGTCCGTGGCCTTCTGCTGCCAGCCCTGCATGACGCTGGGGCCGTAGAATTTTTGCACGAAAGCGCAATCTTTGTTCGTCCACTCCAACACCACGATCTTGCCCGCGAAGTCCGAGAGCGCGTGGGTCACACCCTTGGTGTCCACCAGGGTCAAGTCCGGGGCCGGCAGGCCATTGGTGACCCCGCCGACACCACTTTCACCGCCGACCGCGGCGGTGGGGCGCAGGCTCAGCGTAAGGGCCACGGTGGCCACACAGGCACTGGCGGCAGCGGTCACAAAAAAGCGGCGTTTCATGGTGTTGAGTCTCCGTCCATGGCGATGGCGTGAGCCGACAGGGCAGGCCCGCGGGGGGCTCGGCAATTGGGGATCTTAGGCCCGGCCGACGCGGCGGTATCTGGGGCGCCGTCGATGGGCTGACCCCCCTTGGGTTTGTGGGGTGCCCCAGTCCACGCACGTGGTGTGTCTGGGGTGGGTGCAGGCGCACCGGGGCAGGAACGTGAAAGATATATTTCAAATCGAATCACTGCGCGGACCAACGCGCTCGCCAAAGCGACTTGTTAAACTCTTCGCCCAGCCTGCCCCTTAGGGGTCCGTAGCTCAATTGGATAGAGCACCGGTCTTCGGAACCGACGGTTGGAGGTTCGAGTCCTCCCGGGCCCATTGAGCGGATCCCCTTGCACATGCAGGGGGATCCGCTTTTTTTGTGGGTGGGGCTTGAGGTGGGACGTGAGGGGGCTTAAGGCTGCGATTGAGGTGCTGGCACTCTATTGGCACCTGATTTGGCACCGCGCCGCACGCTGCGTACTACGGTATCCCCCGGATTTTCAGGCCTAGGCAGCGGCGGTGCCGGTCGTCACCCGTTTGTATTTGGATCGTCTGCCCCATCGCCCGCCCCACCGCGGTTAAGCCCAGTTAGGCCGCACAGGCGTAAGGGTTTTGCGGCTTGGCACGGTTGGGCAAGGCCGTTCGCGCAGGCCCGGTGCCCCGGGCCCGGGCCAGGCTGCACCCGCAGCACCCCGCAGCCGATAGCTCCGGGGCTGTGACACCCTCTCTCTACTGGTCTTGGCTTTCTCGCTCAACGCGTACCGCTCTTTGTGCGGCGCTGTTGGCTTCGCCTTTGGCGGGCGGCGGCTGCCAAAGCGCCAAACTGGCCGCGGCCTATACCCAGGCCGACGACTTCAAGGCCTTTGTGGGCGTGGGACGCACCCGGGCCCTCGACACGCTGTACCACGTGGCCGCCCCCGACACCCTGCACATCACCGTGCTGCGCGGCGGCGAGGCGGTCGACCACCGGGTGATCTTGCCCCCCGATGGCCGCGTGCTGTTGCCCGGCCTGGCCTGGCCGGTGAACACCACCGGGCTCACCCCCGGTGAGGTCGCCCAAGATCTCGAACAGGCGATCTTGGCCGCGGACCCGCAGCCCTCTGAAACCTCCGACATAGCAGAAGACGTAGCGAACGACGTGGCAGAAGACGCGGCCGAAGACACGGTCACCGAATCCCTCGCCACGGGCCCGATGTCCAACCGCGGCCTCACGCTCGACGCCGCGTCGATTGATGCGATGGCACGCCACCGCCTGGCGGGGCGCGACCCGGTCTACGTCGCGGTGCGCGTGGAGCGCTTCGCCAGCCGCCAAATCTTTGTGTTGGGTCAGGTCAAGGATTCAGGTAGCCAAGCGTGGAATGGCCAAAATCGCTTATCCACTGTGCTGGCCGCTGCGGTGCCCGGCCACCGCGCCGACCTACACCGCGTGCTGGTGCTTCGCCCCGGGCCCGACGGCGACCCGCGCCGCCGCGTGGTTGTCTCGGCCCACCGTCTTCTGCACACCGGCGACAACACCCTGGATGTGGCGCTGGAGCCGGGCGACATCGTGTTTGTGCCCGCCACGGGCCTGGGTCGGCTGGGGCTGGCGATTGATCGCGTGCGGCCGCGGGCGCACACCCCGTGGACTGGCATCCGACCTGAGCCCTTTTTCCCTGCACTCGTCCCAAGCCGCGTCGTCGTGGCGGATCCAGCCACACCCACTGAACTGAGCGCTGCGGACGAACCAGGCGTGGCAGACGCATCTCTCGTGGCAAGCCAAACCACCGCCACCCACGTGGCGGACACCGCCACGGCCCAGGTGCCACCGGCCGAGGTTGATTCTTCGGACGCGCCTCAGGCGGTCACCTCTGAAGCGGTCCAATTCAGCAGCGTGCTGCCCGTCGCTCCGACTGACGTCGCGGCTGTCGCCGAAGAGCCCCAAGAGCCATCGCACCAAACGCTGATGGAGATCCGCAGCGACACGTCGCCCCTTGCGTTGGCCGACGCCGCCGCGGCGCAAACGGACATCGGGCCCCAGCCGGCACCCAACGCGGCACCCGGGGCGAGCCAGGCCCAAGTCCATTTCTGGGCCCCCTAAACCCCCACGTCCCCCCCGCGGGTTAGCATCTGACCATGCCCCCGCCCCCGCTGATTGCCCGCGCAGGACGCCGTTCGGCCCTGCTCACCACGCTCATGGCCGGACTATTGGTCTGCGCGTTGTTCACCGCCGCGTGGGTGACCGGGGCCCCGCTCACCCGTCCGCGCCCCGCCACCGTGCCGCCGATCGACCTGCGTGGCGCCGTGCTGGCCCCGCCCTCGGGCTGGGTGCTGGCCCAAATCCTGGTCGACGACCATGGCGCCGACAGCGGCTGGGAACTGGTCGACACCGCCGAGCCGGGGCGCCGCCTGCGCATCTACCGCGCCATGGTGCCCGCCCAGACGACCTCCCAAGAGGTGCTCACCGCCCTTCTTCCGCGCCTGATCCCCCGCCGCCGGCCGATCACACGGTTCAAAACACCCGAGGCCGACGGGGCGGCGGCTCAAGACAGCGTGTTCGAAATCTTCTTTTCCACCCGCCGGCTCAGCCCGGTGGGCGACGACGGCTCGCCCCAGGTTCACGCCATCGCCGCGATCCGCCCCGCCCCGGACCTTTGCTGGGTGGTGCAACTCACCACCCTGGTGCCCGGCAACCGCTGGAGCGAGCAGGCCGAAATCGAGCAATTGCAAGCTCTGCGCAAGATCCTTGAACGCCTCAGCGTCGCCCCGTCCACGTAAGTGGCGGCGCTCAGCTGTGTTTTAGCGCGACCTGGGTGGGACCGCGGATAAACTGAGGGGATGCAAGTTCCCCCTTTTGGTCTAACAGCCCACCGAGCGTCGCGCTCAGTTCCCCGTGTATGGGCCTTTGTGTGGATGGCCCTTGGTCTAGTCGCCGCGCCGGCGCCTGTCGCGGACGCCCAGTCAAGCACACCCCCACCCACCCGCGCCGCGCAACCGGGCCCGGATGCTTCGGCCCCGACGCCCGATCTCACCGACCCGCAGCGCTGGAGCGAAACCGCCTACGGCATCTCCCTTCGCCCGCCCGAGGGCTGGAATGCCATTGCCGCCCCGCGCGACGGCAACGACTTCGCATGGCAGAAAGACGGCGTGGCCCACGTGGCTTTCAAGGTCGCTTACAGCAAGCTGCCGGTTCAGCTCGATGAAGCCGGCGTGCAAGCGCTGGTGCAGATGGGCTTTGCCCTGGACAACCCGCGCCTGCGACGCGGCGTCGAGCAACGCCGCATCGGCAACCGCCCCGCCACGGTCATGCTTTTTAACATCGAACCCGAGAACGGAAGCCCGCCTTGGTTCTACGCCCACGCAGTGGTCATGCTCGAGCCCTACGCCGCGGCGGTCATCAAGGTGCAGAGTAGCGAACCCCAGGCCGAAACGGCCTTGGAGCACTTTGAAGACGTACTGGATTCACTGCACGTGCCCTTGGGTGCTGAACTCGAAGCGATGCGCCGCCCCCAGATCGACCAAGGCCAAGCCTGGCTTGACGCCCTGCCACCGCACAGTCTTGCATCCGCAATCCCCGAAGAGCGCTGGTACCGACTGAGCATCCAAGGGCAGCACGTAGGCCACCGCCTGGTCCGGCGCATCTCCGACCCGGTCACCCTCTCTCGCGACCCCGAGTTGCGGCGGCGCGGCTTTGTCTCGCCGGGCACCGCGGTCGTGGTGCAAGACCACCACCAACGCGACGGCGTCGCTTTGGATCGCCTGGGTTACCTCTACACCGAAGCCGCGGGCGAGATCGAAATCTGGGAGCGCAAGCAGACCCTGCGCCACGGCACGAAGACCGACGACGGGCCGGGCCTCCCGGCCCGTGGCGGCAAGGCTTCGGGCAGCCCAGACATCTCTTGGGCCGAGACCGGAATCCGCGGACCCCAAGCCCGGCCGGGCACCACCGCTCAGAACGTGCTCAAGGTGGTGCAAGAAGTCCCCCCCACGCCTGACACCGTGGCGGGCGTCAAAGCCTACGAAGCGTTTGTCGGTTCCGCAGGCGCGGCGGCGGCCCGCGATGCAGAGGGCCGGGTCAGCGATTCAGTCTCGGGGCGTATCCACTCCCGCCACTGGCCCACCCCCCAGGTCGGCTACGTGGGGCAGGTTGAGGTCTTGGGTCTTCCCGCGGCCATGCCCCGCACGCCGGGTACGGCCTTTGCCTTTTACGCGTGGGATCCACTCAGCGAAGCCCTGGCCCTGCGCACCGTGCGTGTGGGGCCCGACCCTGAGGGCCAGCCGGGGGGTTACATCGTTTACGAGCGTCCTTCCCCGTCGTCCGCCGAATCCCGCCACCGCTTCAGCGCCCAAGGGTTTCATCTCGAAACCCTGATCCCCGGCGGGCTGACCATCACCCCCACCACCCCCGACGAACTCCGTGCGCACTCCGCGGCGCCCTAAACCTCGACGCCCCGATTCGTCGCCTGCTTGATCCGCTTGGCCTGCTTGTCACTGCCCATGGAAAAAAACTTCTCCCTGCCCACGGGCGACGCCCGCCTGGCCACCACCGGACCGGCCGAACGCAACCTCAAACTCATCCGCGAAGCCCTGGGCGTCTCGGTCAGCGCCCGCGACAACACCCTGCGCATCGTCGGCGCACCGCGGGCGGTCACCCAGGCCGCCGAAGTGGTCGAGCGACTGCAACAAGCCGCCCGCGCCGGCCGCACCTTGGGCCAGGCCCAGCTGCTCGAAGCGCTCTCGGCCGCTTCGCTGCACAGCGCTCCACCACCCGCCGCAGTCGATGGCGGAATCAGCGCCGTGCCCACCGACGACCCCGCGCCCATCGCCCCCGACGGCGCGCTTGACGTCTACCTACCGGGCCGGAGGGTCCGCGCTAAAACCCCGGGGCAACTGGCCTATCTCAAAGCCATCCACGACCACGACCTGACCTTCTGCCTGGGGCCCGCGGGCACGGGCAAAACCTACCTCGCGGTGGCCGCCGCGGTGAACATGCTCAAACGCGGAGCCGTGCGCAAACTTGTGCTCGTCCGCCCCGCGGTCGAGGCCGGCGAGAAGCTGGGGTTTCTTCCCGGCACCATGCAAGACAAAGTCAACCCCTATCTGCGCCCGCTGCTCGATGCCCTGCACGACATGATGGAGTTTGACCACATCGAACGCTTCATGGCCCACGACCTGATCGAGATCGTACCGCTCGCGTTTATGCGCGGCCGCACCCTCAACGACGCGCTGATCATCCTTGACGAAGCGCAAAACACCACCCAAAGCCAGATGCTCATGTTCCTCACCCGCCTGGGCCACGGCGGCAAAATGGTCGTCACCGGCGACGCCAGCCAGATCGACCTGGACGAACCGCGCGACTCAGGACTCATCGACGCCTACCATCGCCTCCAGCGTGTGCCGGGCATCGGCCGCTGCACCCTCGACGCCCAAGACATCGTCCGCCACCACCTGGTCCAGCGCGTGGTCGAGGCCTACGGCTCAACCGACACCCCGCCACGCAAGCCCTAAGGGCAGAGACCGCGAATGCCTGGCCCCCCAGGT
>JALZVY010000237.1 GCA_023300125.1 Phycisphaera sp. | reverse complement strand
CGAGATGAAGAAACGGTGCCGATGACCTCGCTGCGCAAGCGTATCGCGGCCAACCTGGTGCAGGCCCAGCAGACTGCGGCGCTGCTGACGACCTTCAACGAGTTGGACATGACCCAGGTCATGGCCACGCGTTCGCGTCACAAAGAAGCCTTTGAAAAGACCCACGGCGTGAAGCTGGGCTTCATGAGCTTCTTCGTGAAGGCCGCGGTCGAGGCGCTCAAGCAGAGCCCGGCGATCAACGCCGAGATCCGCGGCAACGAGATCGTCTACAAAAACTACTACGACATCGGCATCGCCATCGGCGGCGGCAAGGGGCTGGTGGTTCCGGTGCTGCGCAATGCCGAGCGCATGAGTTTTGCGGATGTTGAAAAAACCATCAGCGAGCTGGCGGGCCGGGCGAAGAACAACAAGCTCAAGCTCGACGAGCTGACCGGCGGCAGCTTCACCATCACCAACGGCGGCATCTACGGCAGCATGATGAGCACGCCGATTGTGAACCCCCCGCAGTCGGGGGTGCTGGGCATGCACAACATCGTGCGTCGGCCCATTGCCGTGGGCACGCCGGGCAAAGACGAACGCGTCGAGATCCGTCCGATGATGTACCTGGCGCTGACCTACGACCACCGCATCGTCGACGGCCGCGAAGCGGTGACGTGCCTGAAGCGGATGGTGGATCTGCTGGAAGACCCGGCGCGGATGTTGATGGAGGTGTGAGGCCGCGGAGCGGCCGGGTTTGGGGGTTCGGGATTGGGGATTTGGGGGTGGGGTCCGCGCGTCACTGCGCGATCGGCGTTGTGTGGTGAGGCGCGGATCGATCCGTTGCCATCGCGTGTTGCTTTGCTCCAGCCCCCAGCCCCCAGCCCTCATACCCAATCCCAGCGTCGAAGCCGCTACCCATCCGCGCCAGGCCCGAAGGTGATCGCGTTCTTACCCGCGCGCTTGCTGCGGATGGCCATGGCGTCGGCGAAGGCCACCAGGTCGTCGACGGTGCGGCCGTCCCAGGGGAAGCCCGCCAAGCCGCCGGACACGCTGAGGTGGCCCGCGGCCTCGTCGCCGAGCTTGGGAAACTTGTGGGTGGTGATGGCTTTTTGGAAGCGGGCGGCGGCGGCGCGGACGTCGCCGGGGTGCTTGGAGTTGGCTTGGCGGCGCTCGCCCGCGTCCCAGAAGATGACGGCGAATTCGTCGCCACCGATGCGGGCCACCACGTCGTGGTCGCGGACCGACGAGCGCATCATCTTGGCGACCTCCCGCAGGATTTCGTCTCCCGCGGCGTGTCCGTATTCGTCGTTGTAGCGCTTGAAGTCGTCGATGTCGAAGACCATCAGCGTCACTTGCTGGCGGCCCTGGGTGGCGCGGTCCAGCACGCGTGCCAAGAAGCGGTGGAAGTAGCGCCGGTTCCAAGCGCCGGTCAGCTCGTCTTTGACGCTGAGGGTGCGCAGGTGCTCGAATTGGTCTTCGAGGGCGATCCAGCGGGCCAACCAGGCCGACCAAGGGGCGAGGGTTTCGTCGGTGGCGGGGCCCGGGGCGTGCAGCGCGCCGTAGTCGCGGCCCAGGTAGTGCAGGGGGGCGCCGGCGTGGCCGGGGGGGATATCGCTGGGGCTGTGGGCCCAGGCGATGTGCGCGATGCCCGACTGCTCGGCGACCAGCCGCACGGCGAGCGGGCCCAGCCGGCCGCCGCCGCGAAGCAGTTCTTCGACCAGGTCGGTGTCGCCCAGGGTCGGCGGACGGTCGTCGGATTCCGCTTGAGCTTCGGCGGTGTAGCGGGCTTCATGTCGGCTCAGCTCTTCGTCGATCATCGCGTCGTGCGGGCTGACGTCGCTTCCCGTGCGCCTGCCGGGTCCGGGGCCGGAGCTGGGGTCGAGACCGGAGCCGGGCGTGGGGGTGTGTGGGGCCTCTCGCGGCGCGGCGGCGGCTTCGGGGGGGCGCCCCGCGGGGCCCAGCTCCAGGTCGCTCAGGTCGCCGGGGTCGGGCTGGGATCCTGCCGGAGGAGCCTGAGGCAGGCCCACCGCCACGCTCAGTTCCGCGGCGGTGGCATCGGGCGGCAGGGCGGCGTCGAAGCCGGCGACCAGCACCTCGTGGATCTCGTTTTCAAAGCCCTGCTCGCGGATGACCACCAAACGGGCGTGCGGGGCCAGCCGCCGCAACGATTTGGCGGTGGATTGGGCCATGCCCGCGAGGTGCCGCACCGGGCCGATCACGGCGCTGACCGGGGCTCCCGGGCGGGCGGCTTCGCCCATGGCCGAGAGAAAACCACCCACAAACACCACATCGGTACCTGCTCCAGCGGCCGCGCTCAGGCGGTCGGCGAGTTCTTTTTGCACCACCACCACCACCCGCGAGGGCCCGTTGACGGGCGGCGGTGACGGTGAAGGGCCGCCTACAGGGTCGGTCTGCGTGCCACTGAGTGACGTCATCGTCGTACTTCCTTACTCCCGGCCGGTGTTTTGGCCGCTCTCCTCCCAGGGTGCCCGTGAACCGCACTGTCGATGCGTTACGAAGCTTCTCCGGCGTCTGAATCGGGCCCAAGCAGCATCGCGAGCTCTTGCTCGGTCACCAGGGAAGGGTCGTCGTCGGTCGTGTCCGCCGGGGGGCGGAGGCCGATGTCGGAGCTTGATTCGCCTGTCACGTTGGAACAGGTGTGTGACTCTTGGTACGCAGGAGAATAGCACGGGTTCGCGGCGGATCCAGCTTTTTCAAGGGTTTGCCCTGAATTGTCCGCAAAGTCCGAAAGCGTGGCTTCGCGCCCCGGGGCCTGGGGGGCGTAGGCCCAGAAACGCACTTGGGGGTGGTAGGCCCGGGCCGCGTCGTAGAGTTCCTGGGCCCGGGCTTGCCGCTCGGGCTCGACCACCACGACCGAGGCCACCTGCCCGCCCGCCAGCTCGGCCATGACCTCCGGGGCGGTGCGTGTGATGCCCACGGTGATCCCGCGTTGGTCCAGCGCCGCCACAAGATTCGAGGGCACCGCGCCAGTGCCGACCAGCAGCATGCATCGCGCGTTGGTGGCGGTGGCGGTGGGCGTGTCGGCCGGGGGGCGCATCGATCAAACTCCGGTCCGTGGGAGGCGTGAAGCGCCGTTGGACGGTGGGCAAAAGGGCCAGGGGGGTGGGAGGTCGCGGGTGCGGCGTGCGGGCCTTGGGGCGATACAGGCCGCAGCCGTCTACGCCGTTCGTAGGCCGGACGAAGCCAAGGCGATTTTTCGTAGAAGCCCTAGCTCACTTAGTGTACCCGCCGCGCGTAATATGACGGCATGCCCTCTACCTCCTTCGATCTGCTCGTCATTGGTGCCGGACCCGCCGGCTACGTCTCGGCCATCCGCGCTGCCCAGTTAGGCCTGAAAGTGGCCTGTGTGGACAAGGAGCCTGCTCTGGGCGGCACCTGCCTGCGGGTGGGCTGCATCCCCTCCAAGGCGCTGTTGCACAGCAGTGAGCTTTTCGAGCAAACCCAAGGCCACCTCGCGAGCCACGGCATCGACGTGAAGGGCGCTTCGCTCGATCTTAAAAAGATGATGGCCCGCAAAGACGGCGTGGTGAAAACGCTGACCGGCGGGGTGGCGGGCCTGCTGAAAAAGAACAAGGTCAAGGTGTTTCACGGCACGGCAAGCTTCAACGCCGACCGCACGGTGTCGATCGGCGATGACACCGTTTCGGCGACGAACGTGTTGATCGCCACCGGCTCGGTCGCCGCGTCGCTGCCGGGCGTGGACCTGAGCCAAGACCGCGTGGACACCTCGACCCAGGCCATCGCTTACACCGAGGTGCCCGAGAAGCTCATCGTCATCGGCGCCGGGGTCATTGGCCTGGAGCTGGGCAGCGTGTGGCGTCGTTTGGGTAGCGAGGTGACCGTGTTGGAGTATTTGGACCGGATCCTGCCGGGCATGGACACGGAGCTGGCCAAGGAAGCCCACAAGACGTTCAAAAAGCAGGGCCTGAAGTTTGAGCTGGGCAGCAAAGTCACCGGGGTCAAGAGCAGTTCCAAGGGTGTGAGCGTGGAGCGCGAGGGCGCCGACACGCTGACCGCCGACCGCGTGCTGATGGCCGTGGGCCGCAAGCCCAACACCCAGGGACTGGGGCTGGACAAGATTGGTATCAGCCCCAACGCCCGCGGGCAGATCGAAGTGGACGCGCGCTTCAAGACCACCGTGGACGGCGTGTACGCCGTGGGTGATGTGGTGCCGGGCCCCATGCTCGCGCACAAAGCCGAAGAAGAAGGCATCGCGTGCGTGGAAATGATCGCCACGGGCCACGGGCACCTGGATTACCAAACCATCCCCAGCGTGGTGTACACCCACCCCGAGATCGCCAGCGTGGGCCGCAGCGAAGACGATCTCAAACGAGACGGCGTGGACTACAAGGCAGGCCGATTCCCCTTCGCGGCCAACGGCCGGGCCCGGGCGATCGACGCGGCAGACAGCGGCAGCGTGAAGGTGCTGGCCGACGCCAAGACCGACCGTGTTTTGGGCGTGCACATCATCGGCCACATGGCTGGCGATCTGATCGCCGAATGCGGCGCCGCGATCGCCTACGGCGCAAGCAGCGAAGACATCGCCCGCACGTGCCACGCCCACCCCACGCTCAGCGAAGCGGTGAAAGAAGCAGCGCTGGCCGTCGACGGCCGGCCGATCCATATTTGAGGTTGCTGGCGACGTCCGGCGCCGGCGCGGCGGCGTGCTTGCTTGGACGGCTTGCTTAGAAGACTTATTTGGAAGATTTGCGCTCAACGTGACCCGCGGCCAGGCGTAGACGCTTGGCGGTGGGGTCGCCTTTTTTCCAGGGATGACGCAGGGCGTGGCGCACGATCCAGCGGCGGTTTTCGCGGTGAGTATTGCCGCGCAGGCGGTCGGCTTCGTCCAGCCAGCGTTCGCAGAGGTCGTACACGCGCAGCGGGTGGTCTTTGGCCACGTCGCCCAGGTGGTTGGCGACCGAGCGGCGGACGTAGAGCTCGGGGTCGTCTTTGAGTTTTTCCAGCAGCGCCAGCGCGGGGTCGGGGTTGTCGACGAACTGGGTGAGCCGCGTGCCCCAGGGCAGCCGCGGCCGGGTACTCTCGCTGACCAGCCGGCGGACATGCGGGTCGCGATCGCCGGTCCATTGGCGCAGGGCGGCCAGGGTGGGTTTGGGTTGGGCGACGATGTAAGGACGGATGCACCATTCGGCGGTGAAGCGTTGGGTGATGGCGTAGCACGCGTTGAGGCCCGCGGCGTGGGCGGTGTCGGCAAAGCCCGCGACAAAGGCGCTGTGCGGCAAATAGAAAAACTTTTTGAGACCGATCCCTTCAGTGGCGGGCACCGGCGGGCCCAGCGCCGCAACCACGGCCCCGAGCGCGGCGGTGGGCTCGTTTGGGGCTTGGGTGCGAAGGGCGTCGGCGATGTGCGCGGCGCGCTGGGTGAGCCCCAGATCGTCCAGGCCCGCGGCGGCTTGCCGGATGAAGGCGGCGCGGTTGAAGCCCGGCAGGTGCGGCTGCATCGACTCGGCGATGAGACGCACCGCCCGCGGGCTTAGCACGTCGGCCAGGCGCGAGCCGGTTTCGATCGACGCGGGCGCGGAGAAGCGGCGGTAGGGGTGATCCATGGCGGGGTTAGCTTGGCAGGTGCAACTGACCAGACAGGTACGTGGTCGCGTGGCCGCTGAGGTGCACGCGATCGCCGCGCAGCTGGCAGTGGACCACGCCGCCGCGGGCAGAGACTTGGTGGCCGATGAGCTTGGTTTTGCCCAGACGCTGGGCCCAGTAGGGGGCGAGGGTACAGTGGGCCGAGCCGGTGACGGGGTCTTCGTTAACTCCGGCGCCGGGGGCGAAGAAGCGGGAGACGAAGTCGTGGGCGGGGTCATCGGACGGGGCGGTGGCGATGATGGCGAAGGCGTCGAGCTGCGCGAGTGCTTGCATGGTGGGCGATAGGGCGCGGATGTCTTTGGCGTGATCGAAAACCGCGAGTAAGTCGCGGGCGGTGGCGACGTGCGTGGGTTGTGCGCCCAGCGCGTCGGCCAGGCCATCGGGCGCTGCGCAGGGCTCGGCGGGCCGGGCGGGGAAGTTCATCCGCAGCCGCTTGGGGGGGGTGGAATCGTGGGCCACGATCAGGGGCCCGGCGGTCTGCGTGGTGAAGTGGACGGCGGGGTGGGGCCAGTCGTGGTGTTCGAACAGCACGTGGGCGGCGGCGAGGGTGGCGTGGCCGCAAAGATCGACTTCTTGGGTGGGGGTGAACCAACGCAGGTGGGCGGTGTCGTGCGGGGCGGTGTGTGGTGTGGCGTTGGGTGCGATGACGACGAAGGCGGTTTCGGCGAGGTTGTTTTCCGCGGCGATGGACTGCATGGTCTCGACGGGCAGTGCGTGGGTGAGCACGCAGACGCCGGCGGGGTTGCCGGCGAACAGGTGGTCAGAGAAGGCGTCGACGATATGGTAGGGGGGCATGGTGGGATATCCGTGGGCGGCGACCGGCTTGATTCTACGGCCGGGTATTAAGCCGTCCGTGCGGCTTCGTGGGCTGGCGGGTTGTGGGATAATGCAGACGCTGAGTGTTCGGCGTGTTGATGAGCGTGGGTTGTTGCGAAATTGAGGTATGTCGATGGGTGTCTGGCTGATTGAGTGTGTTGCGGGGCGGATTCGCGGGGGTGTTCGGCGTGGCGTGCAGGGGATCTGCCTGGCGACCTTCCTTTGCGGGGTGTCGGTAGAAGGGGTTGCGGCTTTGGAGCCGGGGGCTGGGGGCTTGGTGGTGGAGCAAATCGAGGCGCGCATCGCGGAGCTTGAGATGCCGTCGAGTGAGGTGGAGGCGACGACGGATTCCCGCCTGGAGGCGGTGGGCCTGTACCGCACGGCGTTGGTGCAGGCGAGGGCCAAGGCGGCGAGTGAGGCGGCGGCGGTGCGGCTGCGTGAAGAAGCGTCGCAGGCGGAGGGGGCGTTGGAGGCTGAGGCGGCTCGGGCGTTGCAGGAGCCTGAGCAATTGCCGCCGGCCGAGGCTGCGACGGAGGTGGTGGAGGCGGCGTTGCGGACTCAGCGGGCCGAGGCGGATGCCGTGCGGGGCGAGTTGGCGGAGATCAACGAGCGGCTGACGGCGGCGGGGGCGCGGTTGGAGACTGCGGAACGTGAGCGTGCAGAGCTTCGGCTTGTTGATTCGGCAGAGCCGGTGCCTGGGCCTTTAGAGGTGGCAGAGGGGCCGGGCCCTGCGGCGGTGACTGAGGCCCGGCGGATGTTGGAGGCGGGACGCCGTGTGGCACGGTCTGCGCGCGTTGAAGAGTTGGAGTTGGAGTTGGCGGCGCTGCCCGGTCGTTCTGCGCTGCTGACGGCGCGGCGTGAGCGGGTGTCGGCTCGGGTTGCGGCGCTGTACGTGGCGGTGGCCGAGCTTGAGAAACGCCTGGACCTTCGGCGTTTGGCGGCGGCTCGCGAGCAGGAAACTGAATCGGTGGAGACGCGGGTTCGGCTGGTGGGTGCCCACCCGGCGGTGGCGGCCGCCGCTGGGGCGAACGAGCATCTGGGGCTTGAGCTGCGCGAAATAACTGAGGCGCTAGACGCCGCTGGGGGGCAGTTGGTTGCGGCGCGGGCGGCGGGTAACCGTCTGCGTGAGACGCGGCAGAGCGCGAGCGAAGTGCTGGCGATTGGGTCGGGCGGGCGGCAGTTTGCGCAGCTGCTACGCGAGCTGCGCGAGCGGCTGCCTGCGGTGTCGCAGTTGGCTCGTAACGCGGACCGCCATGACCAAGCAATGGTGCAGGCGCGGCTGCGTCGTTTGCGGTTAATCCGGGGTTTGGAATCGGAGGGGGGTGTGCGGCCGGGCGCGGATGAGGGGGGCGTGGTCGCGATGAGCAACGCGGACCAGGCGGCGTTAAGCGAGCTTGAACTCACCCGTCGCGGGCTGATTGACCAACTGGTGGCGACTTACAGCGAGCAGATCGACCGTTTGGGCCGGCTCACTTTTGAAGAG
>JALZVY010000236.1 GCA_023300125.1 Phycisphaera sp. | reverse complement strand
CAACCCAACGAAGACCACCACCCCGGCGAGCGCCAGCTCCACACCGGCTGGTCCAAGCAAGAATCCAACGGCAAATGGGCCTACGGCGCCTACATCGAATGCGGCCGCCTCGCCGACGGCGTCTACATCGACCCCGCCAAGCTCGAACGCGGCGGCGACAAATCCAAAGCCCGCGACAACGGCAACCTCCGCACCATGGTCAAAGACGCCCTCGCGTCCTTCCCCGGCGCCGAAGTCATGGTCACCCCCAACCAAGACCTCCTCTTCACCAACATCGACGAAGCCGCCAAAGAAGACTTCGTCGCCAAACTCGCCGAGCACGGCCACGGCACCCGCCGCGGCAAGGCCTACAGCACCCTAAGAGTCCTCAGCGGGGCCTGCGTCGGCCTACCCACCTGCCGGCTCAGCTACACCGACAGCGAACAGTTCGAACCCGAGCTCATGGACCAACTCGAAGACATGGGCTACGGCGACATGGCCGAATCCATCGGCATCACCGGCTGCGAACGCCAATGCTTCCGCCCCGGCACCAAAACCATCGGCTGGATCGGCAGCGGCGGCGAAAACTACGCCCTCAAACTCGGCGGCAGCGAAGACGGCAGCACCCAAGGCCACTGGTTCACCGACGGCGAGCTGCAGTTCCTGGGCTCGGTCCCGCGCGAAAAAGTCGCCGACGTCTGTGCGGTGTTGTTTGACTGGTACAACGCCAACAAGCAAGCCGACGAAAAGATGGGCCCCTTCATCCACCGCCAAGGCTTCGCCGCCGTGCTCGCCACGTTCAAGGATGACGCCCGCACCAGCGAACTGCTCGAAAAGCGCAACCCCGCCGCCACCTTCGACCCCTACATCGAAGGCAACCTCGTTCCATCTTGACATCGGCGGGCCGGCCTTCCTCCCGTAGGTCAGGCGTACCCGCCTGACGCCCCACGACGCGAACCCACGATGCCTCAAGACATTTTTAAAACACCAATCTCCACTCAGTGGCCACTGATCGAGAAGAGAACAAACCACCGCGGAGTATCATGGACCTCACCTCCGCCATCCTCACCGATCACGCCCGCAACCAGATCCAACAACGCGGCCTCACCGAAGCCGACCTTCGCGCCGTCCTCGCCAACCCCGAATCCGTCCAAACCGTACGCCCCGGCCGCGTCGTCGCCCAAGCCCTCCACCCCTCTGGCCACCTCATCCGAGTCTTCGTCGATGTTGACCGCCAGCCCCCTGAAATCGTGACCGCCTACCGCACCAGCAAAACCGACAAGTACCGGAGCAAGTCATGAAAGCCAACTACGACCCCCACACCGACACGCTCACGCTGCGACTTAAAGAAGGCGCCATCGCCGAGTCCAACGAAGACAAGCCCGGCGTCATCCTCGACTACGACGCCGACGGCAACCTGCTCGGCCTCGAAGTCCTCGACGCCTCCACCCGCGTCACCGAAGCCAATCGCGTGGACTTTCAAGTCGCCGGTTAACGCACAAGCAAACAAATCGAAATCGTCCACGTAAGATTAGGCGTACCCGCCTGACGCCCTACCGAGGCGCGGCTCCTTTCACGGTGGACAGACCCCTACGCCCACCTCACGCCCACGCAGCGCCTCGAACTCGTCGGCGAGTTATCCCGTAACGCCTACGCCTTTGCCCCCGGAGCCCGCGATGCTCGAACCCGACTTCCGAGACATGCTTGGCGCGTTGTCGTCCGCCGGCGCTGACTTCCTCGTCGTTGGAGCGCACGCCATCCCTAAGGCGTCGGCCCCGTCCCTGTTCTCAGCCGAGCCGACCTGATCCGAAACAATCGGGCCACTGGTCGTGACAAAGACCGCGTCGATGCGGATCGGTTGGAGGGCGAGTGATTTTCATAGCAAAACGGCCGGCCGCTTTGCGGAAATAAGCTTGCAGCCGTTCAAAATTATTGTTTACAGATCCTCTCGCGGTGTACAGACCCCTGCGATGCCCTCGAATCCACGGGGCACCACCGATATTTTGAAGGACTACGCAATGGAAGACTGGAATCCAAACGCTCCCCGCACTTCACTGAGAGATCTATCACAAAGCCAACGCGATGAGCTGGACGCGATGGTAAGGGGGAATCCGCTTGCCGCCTTCAATACCGAGAAGACACTCTTGGTCGTCATTCGCCCCTTCGACCGAAGCAGAAATCTTCCGCCTGATCCGGGCGCGACCGACTTCCGGATGGGGCTCGAATACGTGAGCGAATCCGGATGGGGCTACTACGTCCTACCCCTCACGCCGAAGTATGAATCTGTTGCATTGACGGGCCATCACGATCATGGGGATGAAGTCATCACGATCAAGACCGACCGTGGCGACCGATTGACCAATCGAAACGAAATGAACCGCAAATTACGGATCGCCGTTGATCTGCCCGAAAGTGAGTTGCTGGCGAGGTTCGAAGATTTGACAAACGGTCGCGTGGTTCGGAAGCCGGTGACCGCCACGCGAATCGAGTCAGGTCTCCTCGGCGTGATGAAGCAGGATGAACAATTTGATGACTGGTGGGAAGGGAAGCCGCTTGCCATCCCACTGTTGGGCGGGGAGGAAGTGACCGTTCAATTTACCGGGCTTGATCCCGACGTCGATCTTACCTTTGTTGCCGATGCCGACGCGGCCCTCACGCGTTTTCTTGCCCTTACGGATGTCGACCGAGCAGCCGCGGCGACGCCGATGCTAGAAAACTGCCGCGATTTTTTAGAGGACGTTCTTCCCGATTTTGACCGCGAGGAGTGGCCAGAAGCCTACGCGATGCTGGAGATTCAAGACCCGATGGAGATCTGGTCGTACGTGCACCCGGAAACGATCTACGTCCTCCGCTCGGATAAGGCGGAGGGACACATCTTCATCAAGCTCACCTGTGAATGCGATTGGGAAGAAGAGCACGGGCTGCAACTGATCTATCGCGACGGCGAAATGCTCACCCGCGTGAGTGAGCAAGATGGGCACTTGTTCGACTAGGTGGCCGTCTTGGAAATCGGAGGGAGAATCGCAGGGGCTTGTCCACCGCTAGGATTTCGTAAGCCGCTGGGGTATCGCAGGGGTATCGCAGGGTATCGCAGGGGTATCGCAGGGGTCTGTCCACCGCGAAACCCGTTCGACCTATACATCGAAGAAACGCTCGTGTAGGGGCGGCGCAGTGCACGGGGATCGCAGGGGGATCGCAGGGGTCTGTCCACCGCTAAAAGTCCTTGACGCGGTCCGATGGGTAGGGTTATGTTAGGAGTGGCCAAGACACGCTCTGCTGCCCTTCCTGCCCCTCCTGGACCTGCCCATGCCACGCCTGCCCCGCAAGAGTCAGATCTGCCTGGACGAGTGCAACTGCTACCACGTGATCACGCGGTGTACGCGGCAATGGCATCTGCTGGGCGGGTCGGACGCTGATCGATCCGAACGGAAGGGGCTGGTTTTGCGGCACTTGAAGCGTGTGGCCACGGCTTCGGCGGTTGGGGTGGCGGGCTTTGCGATCATGGACAACCACATGCATCTGCTTTTGAAGGTGGATACCGAGTCAGCCCGCGGATGGTCTAAGCGGGAGGTGGCTCGGCGCTGGCTGGGGCTGCACCCGCCGCGGGATGGCTACCGGCGAAGGGTCGACATCGAAGACGAGCATGTTGACGCGGTGCTGACCGACCCCACGCCGGGGCATGTGGCTGCGCTGCGGGCAAAGCTGACGTCGATCTCCCAGTTCATGAAAGAGCTGAAGCAGGAGGTGACCCAGGAGATCAACCGAATCGAAGAGACCGTGGGTTCGCTGTGGGCGGGCCGCTTCAAGTCGAAGCGGGTGGTCGATGAGGCTCAACTGCTTAACACCCTGGCCTACATCGACCTGAACCCCTTTGCGGCGGGCATCTGCAAGACGCCCGAAGCCGGGGAACACACGTCGCTGGCCGCCCGGCTTCGAGGCGACTCCGACGCTCTGGAGAGCTCGCCTACAACGGCGCCGCCGACATCAACCACCGCCCCGCCGACAGCCGACATGCCGGACACGCACGTCGAGCAGTCGGGCTGGTGGATGACCGTTGGCGGCGGAGTACCCGGATCGGCCCGCGCCGAACGGTCGCTGATGCCGGGCACGACGCTGACGTTTGGCCACTACCTCCGCTTGCTGGATCGGGTGGCTCGACTGCTGCGCAGCGGCAAGCGGCGGCTGGACGAGGACGTTCAGCCGATCGGCCAACGTCTGAATATCACGCCAAGCGGGGTTGCGAGCACACTTGAGGCGTGGTTCAAACACGGCTTGTCGTGGGACCGACCTCGAGCGGGGTCAGTAGCGTCTTCGGGGTGATTGTCGTCGGGATCGCGAGACGGCAACCCAGGGAGGTTCGGGCAACGACGCCGCGGTGCTAATTGCCAATCATCCCATCATCGGGTCGGCGAACCCGCCTTGGATTTTGGCAGCGTACTGCAGGACGGGGTCGAATCCGACCCCGTCGGGGAAGCGTGGGCCCAGCCGCGCGATGGCTGCTTCGGTCCGCAGCAGCCGGTGGAGTTGAAGGGCTTCCATCTGATCGCGTGAGCGTGGCAGCCGGGTGGCGTGACGGATGGCTACGCTCGACGGATGGACGGGCAGCAGGGTTTCTGCGAGGCCTGGGTCGCTGACCACAACACGCGGAAGCGGGTGCGCGACCTGCTGCAGGCTATGAAGATAGGCCGCGGTCAGCACCGCGGCGGCTTGGTCGGTGGTCTGAACAAACACAGGGAGCGCAGGGGTGTTGGGCGGCCCGGTGAACAGCGCGAACCATCCGGCTCGCGGCGGCGCGGATGAGCCGCGCAGGCCACGAGAAAGCGGTTTCAACGACCGCCGGCTCGTGTAGGGGATACGTAATGCCTCCCACGGGGCGGGCTGCGCGTTGGCCTTGGTTTTGGTGGCCCTTAGGGATCGGCGCTGTTGTCGGTTGCTTGGCATGGATTCATTATGCAGATCGCAGGGGTCTGTCCACCGCTAGAGATAGCAGGGAGATAGCAGGGGTCTGTCCACCGCTAAGTACTTCTCAATGGCAACCTGTAGGGACTGAGCTTGAGCCTTTGCGCTACTTGAAGAAGCTGCCCAGCCCCTTGTTGACCGCCTCGCTGAGGTCGCTGCCCAGTTCTTCTTTCAGCTTGTCGGTGAGCTTGCCGGTCGCCGCGTTCACCGCGTCGTTCGCGCGGCTGCGGGCCGCGTCGGCCAACTCGTTGGCGCCTGCGGCCACCAGCGCGTCGGCCAACTGGTGGCGGTCGATCTTCAGGGCGGGGCGGCCCAGCGAGCCCACCAGATGCATGGTGAGCGGCAGGGACGCGAGGCGGCGCGGTGACGCGCCGGGCAGGGACATGGAAGTGTCGCGCAGGGTCAGGGCAAAAGGCAGGTCCAAGTGGTGTGCGGTGAAGTCGCCTTGCACGGTGAGCTGGGCGGTGCCGCCACGCGCGAGGCCGGCCAGGTCGGGGTGCAGGCTGGTGGTGACGGAATCGATCTCAATAGCGCGCAGATCAAGCGTGATCGCTCCCGGGGCGCCACCCGCGGCGGGGGCGACGAGTGCCAGGTCCAACGCACCGTCCGCGGCGCGGGCGCTGATCCGTAGTGGGCCGTCGGCGACGCGGGCGGGATGGGTGGACAGGTTGTTCAACTCGACGCGGTAGGACGCGTCGGAGCTCCCGGCGACGGAGAGCCCGTCGATCACGACCCGCCGCACCAGCAGCGTGGGGGCGTCTTCGATTAGGTGGTCGGCACGCACCCGGGACAGGCCGACCGCGGCGATCTGGCCGTCGATCCAGGGGTTCGAACCCGCGTCGGGCTCGGCGTCGTCGGGTCCCGAGAGCCAATCCGCCCAGCCGCGCAGGCGGTCCAGCCGCGACTTCCACGTCTGGGTCTGGCTGAGAAGGTCATCCAGGTCGCGGGGCGGGTTTGGGGGGTCTGTGGGCTCGGGGAGGGGCTCTGCGGGCGGGCTGGGGCTGCCGATCCGCTGCCCGGGACGAGCGCGGTGCGCACCGGCCTGGGCGTGGGCGACTTCGATAAGGTCGATGGCAAAGCGGCGCCGCATCAGGTCGTGGGCCGAGAGATCACCGGTCAGCGTGTCGGCGGCGAACAGGTTGCGGTCCAGAGCCTCGGGGTCGGCCGCCGCAAGGCCCGAGAGGTGAAGCCGGCCGCCGCGCAGATCTAACTCGGCGCGGTCCAGATCGACGGTGGCGCCGTTGGCTTTCTCCAGTCCGGCCCGCACCACGGCGGTGGTCAGGGTGTCGGCGGTCAGGAAGGCGACCAGCGCGGTGAGGACCGACGCGCACCCGACCGCGACCAGGCCCAGCGGACGCACCGGATTGCCCCATGTCGTGTGCCGCTCGGCCAGCTCGGCGTAGCTCTTATTGCCACGCTTGCCCAGCAGTGCCCAGCGGGTAAGCCGCACCGAGCTTTTGGCGGTGAGTGTGGAGTAACGCTCTGATCCTTCTTCCAGCCCCGCCAGCGTGCTGCGCAAACGACGTAGCCCCGCGAGTACCGCCACGCCCAGGCCAAGCCCGGTGGCGGCGCCCAGCAGCAGCGCGCCGGGCACCACGTAAATGTCCAGCCCCAGCCATGCGAGCACCGGTGCGTTGACCGCGAAACGAAACAGCGGCTGCAGCGGGCCGTCGATCAACATCCGCCCCACCGCGAAGCTGGCGGGCAGCAGGGGCAGCGACAGCAGCTTGGTCACACTCGCCGCGGTGCCGGCCAGAAACAGGTTGGTGTTCAAGAGCAATACTGCGGCACCCAACACGGCCAACAGCGGAAGGGCGCTGGCGTCGGCAGGCACGAATCCCGCGGCGCCGCCCAGCATCGTGGCGGCCAGCACCGAGAAGGTGGAGGTTTGGCCGTGGATGAGTTTTCCGATTTTGCGGGTTATGAGCACGGTGCAGTCTCGGTAGAGGTATCCGACGGTCTTGCGCCGCATCGACGACCTGGTGGGTTTGGTTGAGCCGCGTCGTGGTTATCACCGGAGAATCTTCGTCGCAGAGTGCAGGAAGATCGCAGGGGTCTGTCCACCGCCAACCTGTCCACCGCCAACCTCTGTCCACCGCCAACCTCACCGCCAACCATGTCCACCGCCAACCAAGGAAGATCGCAGGGGTCTGTCCATCGCCAACCGGATTGACCATCGAACAGCTTCCCACCGAACCCCAGCTGACAAACTTGCTTGACCGGCCTTTTGATGCCCCGGGGGGCTACTTCGTTTACAAAGGTGGGGTCGGTTTGGAGCACACCGATGGCCAGGGCGCCCCGGCCGGCGGCAACGCGCTGGCCGTGACCGCCAGCAACACCACCATCGTCAATAACAACGGTGGCATCCGCATCCCTCTGAGCGGCAGCGGCATCACGGTGGGCAACGTGTATCGGATTCGCTACTGGACCAGAGCGATTGACTCGCCTGGCAGGATCACGTTCAGCCACCAGAACGGCCAAGGCGGCAGCACCACCCTCAGTCACGGGCAGACGCTCACCACCGAATGGGAACTGTATGAGCGGACTCTCACCCTCGATCTCGATCGCACACAGCTCTACGTCTGGTCCAATGGAGCCAACGGTCCGGGCTTCCGCTTTGCCCTCGACGGCCTCACGATCCAACTGGTGCAACCCGATGTCCTGGTGACCCTGCCTTCGAACACCGACTCCGACCGCTTCGCCTACGACAAAGCCAGCCGGCTGCTCAGCGCCAACAGCGAACGCTTCGGCAACCAGCTCGCCTTCGCCTACAACGACGACAGCACCCTGCAAAGCGAAACCATCACCGGCATCGGCGGAGGCCCCGCCGGCTACACCGTGGGCCGCGACTACGACGCCGACAACCGGCTCACCCGCATCACCCATCCTGACGGCACCCGCACCGTCCGGACGTACACCGATCGCGATCAGCTGGCCACCGTCTCCTACGACGGTGACCTAGAATCGTAGGGGTCTGTCCACCGCTAAATACACCGCTAAATATGCCCGATGCTGAATATTTGCGGCGGTGTTGATGAGCTTCAATGACGGCGCCCGCCGCGTTAAGCTGTTTGATTGCCGCGACTTTGCCGCCACCCTGCGGTGGTCTTCATGCCCAGCACCGAAGACGCTCTCGTGCAGCGGCGGGGTTCAAATCTGGTCCTCTGTACCCCTCCCTTTTCCCCCTGCCGCCGGCCCCGCGATGCAATGTGTGGAGAAATAGACATGAAACTTAGATTATTTGCAGTGGTTTTCTTGACCGTTTTATTCGCAGCGGCAGGGAGTGCGTCCGCGGAGAAGCCGCGTGTTTGGAAATCGGCCGACGGTAAGGTTTCGGTCAAGGCGGAGTTTATCGACTTTGAGAACAAGGTTGTCCGCTTGCGCCGCACCGACAACCACAAGATCGTATCGGTGCCCGTCAACAAACTAAGCCTCCGCGACCAGAAGTACATCCGGAAACAAGGAAAACAAGGCGAAACCACCACCGCCCCGCCCGCTCTCACGGATCGCCGAGCCGCGTGGATGGAGGGGCAATGGGGGTTCCGCTTCAACATGCCGGGCATGAAGCAGGCGGAGTCGCTGGCCACGTTTGACGTTCAGAAAATGATGAAGCAGATCAAGGTGCTCGACTCCGCGACATGGGTGCAGATCAATCTCACGCAAGGAGCGAACGGTTCGTTTTACACCTCGCCGCACGCCGACCTGGCCAGGCATGTCTCTGCGGACATCGTCCCGCAGCGTGACCTGTTTGGTGAAATGCTGGAGGCGCTCAACGCGCAAGGCTTCAAGGTGATGGTCTATTTCGCGACCGAGGGCCCGACGATGGGCAAACATCCAGACAAGGCGCTGGCGGGGGTGATCGAAAAGTGGAAGAAGTACGCGAAATCGAGAAGGATGACGCCTGAGCAGGCGGTCGCCGACATCATTGTCAAAGAATATTCGCTGCGCTACGGCGCGAAGATCGCCGGCTGGTGGTTTGACCACGCCAAGTACGGAGATATCCCCGCGCTGGACAAAGCAGCGCGTGCGGGGAACCCAGAGGCTGTTCTGTCGTTCAACGTCGGCGGATCGCCAGAGCTGCTGACCTGCCCCGAATCTGACTTCACCGCAGGCCACCCCACACCAATGAAACAACAGAGCCCGTCATGGGAGGGCAATGAAGTCGCCATCACGCTGATGGAAAAGAGCAACTACATCAACGGTTCATTGGGGCATTTCTTTCCGCCCATGCAGGAAAAATGGAACGCCGGAAAGCCGGCGTTTGAGACAGAAAAGGCCGTCGACTGGACGATGCGGATTGTCCAAGCAAAAGGATCCATTACCTGGGCCGTTGCTCTGGCAGATGCAAAAAACAAGCGGGCTCCACTGGCTGATTTTCAATTCAATCAACTGAAAGCGATCGATCAGGCGTTCAAAGCCAGCCGAAAGCAGTAGAAGGCTGTGGAGACGCCGAGCGAGCCGAGGGCGAGCGGCCAATGATCGTAGTGGACAGACCCCTACGATTGCCCCTGCGATGCCGATCCTTGCGATGCCCCGAAGATCGCCGGGGTCTGTCCACCACCAACTGCACCGCCAACGGTGTCTATCGCTCCAGCTACTCACTCAGTAGAATCCGGGTCACGGGTCGCGTTGCGGCCCTGGGGGCGGCGGGTATACCTCTAAGACTTTGTTTGATCGGGTAAGCAATGCGTGGATCCATCCCAACCGTGGCGTTAGATGTTCTGAAGATCGATACCCCGCAGATGATCGAGGTGGACCGCCTGATGATCGAGCAGTACCGCATCGAGCTGATTCAGATGATGGAGAACGCGGGGCGTTGCCTGGCGATTGTCGCCCGTGAGCGGTTTTTGGGGCAAGACCCGCAAGGCAAGAAGGTCGCGGTGCTGGCGGGCACGGGCGGCAACGGCGGCGGGGCCTTGGTGGGGGCCCGTCGGCTGCACGCCTGGGGCGCACAGGTCGAGGTGTACTTGACCAAAGCACCTGACCAGATGACGCCGGTGCCCGCGCACCAGCTGCAGATTGTGCAGAGGATGGGCATCCCCGTGCAGCCCGGGTCGGGTCTGCCGGCGGGCGGGTGCTACGACCTGGTGTTGGACGGGGTGCTGGGCTACAGCGTGAAGGGCGATCCTTACGGGCTTGCCGCCGAGATGATCCGCTGGTGCAACGCGGCCGCAGGCCCGGTGCTGTCGCTCGACACCCCGTCGGGCCTGGATTTGACCAGCGGCGCGGTGCGCACCCCCACCGTCAAAGCAGATGCCACCCTGACGCTGGCGATGCCCAAAAAGGGATTGTTTTCTCGTGGAGCGCAGGACGTGGTCGGCGATCTTTTCTTGGGCGACATCAGCGTGCCTCCGGAGCTTTACGAAGCGCCGTCGCTAGGCCTCAAAAGCGTCAACCTCTTCCGGTATTCAGACGTCGTACAGATCGACACCGCCCCCAGTTCTTAGCCGCCGCGAAAATCGCAGAGGGATCGCCCCCCCCACCGGCTACACTCAGTGCTACCGCACTCTCCGTTTGTCATTTGGAAGAATCACCGTGAACATCATTGCCGCCGCCCTCCAAGTCGTGATCGCTTTGTGCATCTTCAACGTGTGGCTTTTACGCTTTAACAAGGCCACCGGTTACCGCGGCGGCGAGGCGACCAATCTGCGTGAAGAGTTCGCCGTCTACGGGCTGCCGGCCTGGTCGGTGTACCTCATTGGCGGCCTGAAACTCACCCTGGCGGTGCTGCTTCTGGTTGGGTTGTGGTTGCCGCAGGTGGTCGCCCCGGCTGCGATCGGGATGGCGCTGCTGATGGCCGGGGCGGTGTCGATGCACGTCAGGGTCGGCGACCCGCCGAAGCGTGCGGCCCCGGCCGCCGCGATGCTGGCCATGTCGATCTTCGTGGCGCTCGCCTGACCGAAGACTTGGAGTGCCGTCGCCTGCCAGTGGCGCCGTCACCTCAGCAGAAAACCCACGAATAGCAGCGTATTAAGCGCAGCGTAGGCCGCGGCAGGCACCTGCAGCAGCCACGGGTCTCCGATGCGCTGCCGGGCACCCACGCCCAGCATCATTAACACTGCCAACCCGCCCGCCGCCGCGGCGCCGATTGGCGTCCACGCCAGGCCCGCCAACAGCCCCGCTGCCCCGAGCAGTTGCAAGCTCCCGGTAATCACCCGGAATCGGGCGAGCCTGTACCGCACAAACTCGGCCCGCATGGATTGGGTTAGCAGACAACTCGTCCCGAAAAACAAAAACGACACGGCAGATGTGATGGCAAGGATTTCCAGCAAGACATGATTGTACTCCGCGGAGCGGTTCGCAAGAGGGGGCTTAGAGATGGGATGTCGAAAAGAGACTGTCGTCTAGGAGTGTCAAGCGTGTCGTCGTGGGGGTCTGTCCACCGGGATCGCAGTCCGCATGCGCAGAACGGGAGACTCGTTTTTTCCTTGAGATGCGGCCTGGCGGCAGGTGATGAAATCTCCCGCGCACCGCTGCTCTCCCGGCCGCTTGCCTCGGGGCTGGTTTTGCCTCACGGCGTGTTTTGGTGTCTGTATCGAAGCCGTGTCACACGCCGCGGGTTCACCACGGCGACGACACGCCAGGAGCTGGCTGCGAACAACGCCAAGCTGCTTAAGGGGCAGCACCGCGGAGGCAGTGAGCTGGGGAATCACGGCCGGTGTTCTGGGGCAGGCGTCGCGATTGTTGCCCCGGGATTCTTGTTGCGTCGGGCCCGCATGCCGGGCACGGCGAGGTGTCGGACGGACGAAGCCGGGCCGACTTTTCGTACATGTTCTTAAACCCATTACGCCGACATCATGACAGCCGGATTCAAAAAAGCGGCCCAGCGAACCCGATACGGGTTGGCTGGGCCGCGAAGGCATGTGCATGGGGGTTGAGAAAGAGGGCGATTCGGTGTTCAAATCGCCTTGGCAATCAAGAGACCATTACTGTGCAGTGGGGTTCTCGTGACGCAACTGGCAATTGGTGTTGCCTCCACTAAAAATGTCATCCACAGCGTTGACGGTCCCGGCGTACCGCGTGGGGCCCACTTCCCGCGTGGTCGAATACTCCACATGGCCGTCGTTCCACACCAGCCCGCCTTCCCATTCATTTGATCCCTGCTGGGTATGTACGCTGATGTCGTCGTCGGGACCGCCGTTACCATTCCGAATAACGCGATCGCCGCCGACGATCGCCTCAGCGTTGGCGTTGTCCTGCCATTCAAGCCGCCCTCCCTCCGTAAAATCGCCAATACCGCCGATGTCATTCAGGGCGTAAGAGTTGTGGTTTCTCCTGAAAGGCATGGTTGCTGGATCCGATCGTATCCACGGGCTGATTGTCTCATCGGTTTCAGACGGACTGACCGTGTATTCGGGAGGGATGAAATCCATAACGATCAAGAGGCCAAGCCGGAAACGGCTGGTTGTCGAGTCCAGCGATCCTCCAGGGTCCGTATCGTTTCCGAATTCGGGGTATATCCCCCCCACTTGATTTGCGCCGCCACCGCCACCAAAGACCTGCGGCCTGCCGGCGGAGAGAAGCGTGACTCCGGGATACCACCCTTTGTTTTCTTGCGCAAAAGTGAAGAAGCCCTGATGGAAACCGCGCAGTTGTGTGTTGTTCACCATCTGCCGCGCAGCCCTACGGGCGGCCCCGAGTGCGGGCAGCAAGATGCCGATGAGCAGGGCGATGATCGAAATCACCACCAAGAGCTCAATCAGGGTAAAGCCAGATGGCCTGCGTGGGGTGTTTAAAGCAGGGGGTTGCGTTGACATAGTAAGACCTCAAAAATAAAAAATGGATGATGGCGACCGGTGGTCCGGTCCAACTTAGCGATAGAAAACGCTCAGTGCTTCGTGCATTATATATCACGCGCACGCAAATCGCACGTAAATGTATCGGTTCTTCTTTGAAAACCATGCATTTAGGAACGACGACATGTAAAAGGCAAACCACAGCTTTGGCTCCACGTGCCATGGATGTTGGCCCGTGTGACGTGCCTGAATACGGTTCGGTATGGCAGAGAATCATGCACGTCGCGGGTTTTGATCGTGGTTCACGCATATGCCGTGACGGGATGATGTTGCAGAATAAGCAACGGCATACACAGCGCAAACGGTACAAATGCCATAAACAGCATAATCGGTGGTGACCAACCCCGGCTCTCACCATGGCCGTGCTGGGTTGGCCTCGGTGAGAGCGCAACAGTTCAATGTTCCCAACGCCGCGCAGCTGACACGCCCCGCGGTTTCGTGGCGCAGCTCGTGTTAGGGGATGGGTGGCTTGCTGGTGCCGCGATAATGCGCCTCAAGGTGTCCGCATCAGGTGCGCATATACTTCAGCCCGTCTACAAAGCGATCGCGCGAGTTCAAAGCCACGCCTTAGAAGGCGGTCTTGATCTCGGCCAGGCCGGCGCCCAGCAGGCGCTGGGAGATCGGATCAAGCAGATCCTCGGGGCCGTGCAGGTGCAGGGTCTGCTGCACGTGACACATGGTCTCGCCGGGCTTCAGCGCGGCGGCGGGCGACGACGTTTCGAGTTCATAGAACGGGCCCAGCGGCGGGGCGCCGGGTGTGGGTGAGCCGTCGTTGTAGGCGTTGATGACATCGCCGCCGTAGGGTTTTTCTTGCATCTCCCATACGGAGTTCACGTAGCCCTCGGGGGCGGCTTGCACGTTATAAGTCACCAGGGTCAACACCTGGCCGGTGGCGTCGTAGCTGCCGGCGAAACCTGTGGAGCGCTGCGCGTTGACCCCGATCTTGCCGCGGCGGGTGCCGTCGCCGCGGAAGAACATCACTTGGTCTTCCACGCGAAGATGTTCGGTGGGCACCTTGCCGAAGTAGTCATCGGTGACCTTGGGGCCCCGCTCCGCTGCGTCGCCGGGTTTGAAGGGGATCACCACGGTGGTTTCGGGCGAGGGGTTGTACATGCCCAGCATCCAGATCGAGATCAGGCCGCGTTCAGCGGTCCAGGCCGCGGCTCCGCGGTTGGTGATGCGGTTGTCGGTTTCATAACCCACCCACTGCAGACGGTCGTCGGGGGCGCTGCCCAGGGTCGTCGTAACGGCCCCGGCATCCAGCAGCGTGACAGTGCGCTCGATGCCCACGTCGAAGTGCGTGCCGTGGAAGTTCACCAGCTCGCACTGGTGGGCGAACTTCACCGTCGTTGCTTCGCGCTGGACCACCGCGTAGGCCTCGGTGTCGATTGCGGCCGGGGTTTTCCAAACCGAGAAATCGAACTCAGATCCGGGCTCAAAGAACAGGGCGTACTGCCCCCCCTCTGGGCCCAACCAGAAGCGTTCTTCGCCGCCGAAGATGTAGATGTGTTCTTCGAGCTTGCCTTCACGCTCGGCGTCGGACAACAGCCCCGCCTCGATCACCGGGCGGTTGATCCAGCCGAAGCTGGGGCCGGCCGCGCGGTCGAAGGTGCTGGTCATGACCCGGCCCTGGTAGGCGGGGGCCACCGCCACGGCCGCGGCGCCGTTTTGCAGCATGATCACCTCGGTGTGGCGGCCGAGAAACGCGGCGTCGTCGGCGAAGGTGGCGGGTTTCTCGGCCGCGGCGCTTGATACGCCGACGGGAGCCAACACCGATGCGGCAGCAAGAAGAAGGCGGGTGGGAAGAAGCGTGGTTGGGATGCGCATGGATTTCCTCGGCGTCAAAGTGATCGGAAAGCACATGGGGTCATCAAACAACGAGAGCGGCCCCCTGCGTACCTCACTTCACCCTGACCTGCGTGGCTTGCCCCAAGGGGTTTTTGCGTCGGGCGCGGAGTGAGGGCGTCAGATACACCTGCCCTACGCGAAGAGCAATCGCTCATGGATAATACGTGAGTTCGGGCATAGCGACCGCTTAGGGTGGGGTTTCGTGTATGGCGTCGCCCCGACGTCATGCGGAACAAAGCTTTCAAACCCTGTTTCCGCGTACATTCAAGAGGCTTGAGGTCCTTTTGCAGGCTATCCATCGCGCCGTTCGTCAGTGGCTACGGTCCACCGTTGAGCCGACCTACGCGTGGTGCGCCTTGAGCGGGACGTTCAAGCCGGCATGCCTTGAGCCGCGGGCTCAACCCATTGAAGGGTCGTTTTTTGTCGCACCGCCTTTTTTACGGGGGTTATAACTCCCCGATCTGCCGTATGGGTACGGCGGTTCAAATCGCTGCACTTTGAGTGTCGGTTCCCAAACCGTGGCTGATGTCATCCGTTCGACGCGCAAGGCTAATAGGTTAAAATGCACAAAATGATTAAAACGAAACTTTTACGCGCGATCGCTGGCTGTTTGCTCGTAACGGCAAACTCCACCGGTGCAGTTGAGACCGAGGGCGATGAGCCCGCTGCGAAGTTTGGCTTTGAAAGCGGAGACCTCACGGGCTGGAAAATTGTTTCCGGAGAATTTGGCCAAATCGTCACCGACCGCGCGACGTTTCATGGGGGTAAAAAGGCGTATAACCGCAAGGGCAAGTGGCATCTTTCCACGCTTGAGACTCCTTCAGGCGGCAAGAGTGATTCGTATGTTGGGGAATTGCGTTCAGAGACCTTCAAGGTGACCACGGCCCGGGTGAATTTTCTCATCGGTGGCGGAAGCCGGGGTGTTTACGTTGCGCTGTGTACCGAAGACGGGGCCGAAGTACGCACAGAAACAGGCAACGGTTCCCAGGAAATGGAGCGGGTTGTTTGGAGTATCCCCGAGTTGGTGGGAGAAGACGTCTTTCTCAAAATCGTCGATCTCAACGTGGGGGGCTGGGGGCACATCACGTTTGATGATTTCAGAGAGGGTGGCGATGAGCGTGACGTAAAAGTCAAAGTAAAGCCCGTTCTTCCCAAGATTCCTGAGGATAAAAACCTGTCAGCGGAATGGATCGAATCCCTCACCACCCGCGACACACCTGAGGTGTGGGGTGGAGACGATCTGAAATACATCGGGATGCCCATTGGCGGCATTGGGTGTGGCCAGCTCTATCTTGCGGGAGACGGCCGCCTGTGGCTGTGGGATATTTTCAAGAGCAACTACACACGTGAAAACGTTGGGGGACTCAAGCTGAGCCTGATGACCATGAATGGTCACTACACCGGGCCAGTGGATTCCAAAACCGGTACGTACAGCAAGCGCAACGGGGCCGAGGTCGAGCAGGGTTTCGCCATTCGCGTCAAGCAAAATGACGCCGTCCAAACGCGCACGCTGGATTCGGAGGGTTTTCCGGGGGTGAGCTTTCGTGGCGAGTACCCGATCGGTCGCGTGACGTACGCAGACCCGCAATTCCCGGTCCAAGTTGATTTGGAGGCTTTTTCGCCGTTTATCCCGTTGAGTGCGAAGGATTCGTCCTTGCCCGCGACGGTGATGAGTTACACCGTGACGAACACGGGAAGCAAAACCGTTGAAGTGGATTTGATGGGGTGGCTGCAGAACGCCACGTGCCCGTATGACGACGCGGCCGATCTGGGCCAGCGCCGCAATAGCCTGATGCAGCAAAAGGGCCTTGTGACGCTGCACCAAACCGTTCATCCCGCCAAGGGCAAAGGCCTTGAAAAACATCATGGCTACGGTTCCATGGCGCTGAGCTTGATCGATCCTGGCCAAGCAACACTACTCGGAGCGGCCGAAGCTGATCTGCCATTAAACCAAGAGGCTTTTGCGGAGATCTTTGAAAAAGACAGCTCGGTCACCCATAAGCTCGACAAGCCACTGGTGGGCACACTGGGGCAGTCGTTAACGCTGGCAGCCGGCGAGACGCGCGAGGTTCAGTTTCTGGTGAGCTGGTACTTCCCTCTGCACCAACAGAAGGAAGGCGTGACCCGCGACATGGCTGGGATCAAAGATTTTACGACGATTAACCGTCACTATGGACCGCTGTTCTCCAGTGCGGCCGACGTCGCGCAGGTGATCGGAAACGATTTTAATCGCCTGGTTGATGGAACCCGGCGTTGGAACCAAACGTGGTACGACTCCACGCTTCCTCACTGGCTGTTGGACCGCACCTTTATCCCGATCAGCTGCCTGGCGACTCAGACCTTCCACTGGTTTGACAACGGCCAACCCTGGGGTTGGGAAGGCGTTGATTCGTGTGCTGGAACGTGCACCCACGTTTGGAGCTATGCCCATGCGATGGGGCGTGTTTTCCCAGAGCTAGAGCGACACATCCGCGAGCATGTGGACTATGGCTCGGCCATGAACGCAAGTGGAGGCATTCCGTACCGGGGGGTCCGAGGTAAATCTGCGGCGACTGATGGACAGGCGGGCACGATTCTGCGCACCTTGCGTGAACATCAGATGTCGGCTGATCCGGCCTTTCTCAAGCGCGTTTGGCCTAAGACCAAGAAAGCCATTGAGTTTCTTCTGAGTCAGGATCCCGAGCAGCAAGGGGTGTTATTCGGTTCCCAGCGTCACACACTGGATGCGTCGTGGCATGGGCCGATGGGATGGATTTCATCGCTGTACTGCGCTTCACTGCGGGCCGGTGCCCAGATGGCCGAGGAAATGGGCGATCGCGAGTTTGCCAAAACATGTCGGGCCATCGCCAATCGCGGCAAGAAAAACATCGTCAACGAGGTTTACAACGGCGAGTATTTCATTCACCGCCCGCCAAACTTTGAAAGCATCAACTCGAACGTGGGAAGCCACATTGACCAGGTGCTGGGGCAATCATGGGCCTGGCAGGTGGGCTTGCCCCGCGTGCTGCCCAAGCCGGAGACGGACTCGGCCCTCAACGCGCTTTGGAAATACAACTTCGCTCCCGATGCCGGAGGCTATGCCCGCAAACACACCTTCATCAAGGGCGCTCGTGTTTACGCCGACGTGGGCGAGGCGGGCATGATTATGACCGCCTGGCCTCAAGGCGGAAGTGAAGTCGCCGTGCCGGGGATGGAACGCCGCAAAGAGACCTTCGAAACGTGGCTTGGCGCGGGCGGCTATTTCGACGAGACCATGAGCGGGTTTGAATACCAGGTGGCATCGCACATGGTCTATGAAGGCCAGCCCGACAGTGAAGAAGTTCAGCGGGGCTTGGCGGTCACCCGTGCGATTCACGATCGCTATGCCGCGAAGAAGCGAAACCCCTACAACGAAATCGAATGCGGCGACCACTATTCACGTGCGATGGCCGCTTACGGCGTCTACCTGGGAGTGTCTGGGTTTGAATACCACGGCCCGAAGCGTGAGATTGGTTTTGCCCCGCGTATGACTCCCAATGATTTCCGCGCGGCCTTCACCGCCGCAGAAGGATGGGGGTCGTACAGCCAAAACGTCGACGACACGCAGATGCAGGCCACGCTGAGGATGGATAACGGCAGCCTGTCGCTTCAAACCATACGTCTGAATCCGCTGGGAGCGGACATGACGCAGGTGGACGTGGTCTGCAATGGCAAGGCATTGAGAGCCACCATGGAAATGAATGAAGGCACCGCCGTGATTCAGCTTAAGTCGCCTGTTCGCGTTAAGACAGGCCAGGAGCTGACGATTACTTTGAAGTGACGGTGGGTATGTATGCCGCCCCCAAGTAAACCTCTGCGCATCAGCGATTCAAGGGCTTCAGCCGCGTGGCTGAAGCCCTTGAACGTTGTGGGGTGCATGATGGCGACTGACACACAGGTCCAGGATGCTCTGGGCGGCCAAAGCCACGGCGGGTCGGCGTAAACCCGCCCCAAGGGCCTGCCGTGGATCACCTCTGGGCCGGCCCAAGCGGCGGCAGGTTAGTATTGGTTCGGTTTTCCACACTTGATACTGAAAGCGTAATGATGAACGCACGACTGCTAGGTCTTTGGGTGATGTTGCTGTGTTTGCCTGCTTCTGCGCAGGTGATTGATTGGCAGCCGGTGTTTAACGACAAACCCGTGCCTCCCAAAGAGGCGATGCAGGTCGCGGCGGCGGTGCCGCAGCAGCCGCTGGCCGCGCCCGAGAAGCCACGGCGGGTGTTGGTCTACAGCGCGACGTCGGGCTATCGGCACTCGGCCATTCCGATCGGGCAGCTTGCGTTGGACACCATGGGCCAGCAGACCGGGGCGTACACCGCGGTGATCAGTGACGATCCGGTTCACTTCGAGCCTGAGGCCTTGGCGGCGTTTGACGCGGTGGTGCTTCTGAATGCGGGCAACGACTTTTTCATGCCCACGGACTGGAAGCGCAAGTCATTGCGTGATCAGTTTACGGACGCGCAGTGGGAAAGCCTTAAGCAGCGTCAAGAACGTTTGCTGGGCAACCTGATCGCGTACGTCCACGGCGGGGGCGGGTTGGTGGGCATTCACCACACCGCTGGAGGATGCCCAGACCACCCGGCGTTTGGTGAAACGTTGGGGGCCACGTTTTGGTGGCACCCTTGGAGTGCCAAGCAGACCACGTTGCTGGTGGTTGAAGATTCAGAGCACGCGCTGATCAGCCCGGTGTTTGAGGGCCTTGCAGAGATGGAGATTCAAGAAGAGCTCTACGAGTTTCGTGAAGAGCCGTTTCCGCGTGACCGGGTGCGCGTGTTGCTGCGGGTGGATCCCAACCGCAGCGATCCGAATCCCAAGTGGCCGCGTCGCCGCAGTGATGACGACTACCCCGTGGCCTGGGTGCAGGCCGTGGGGCAAGGGCGGGTGTTTTACTCGTCATTGGGACACAATCACGACATGTATTGGAACCCTTTGGTGCTGAATCACTTTCTCGCGGGGGTTCAGTTTGCCGTGGGTGACTTGGCGGCGGACACCACGCCCAGCAGTGAGCTGAAGTAGCCACTGGCGGCTGGTTTGGGTTGGGCTTCATGCCGCCCTCCCCGGACGATCTGCGCGCGTGAAGAGCCTTAAGCAAGGTGGCGGACGCTGGGCGGTTGGCAGGGGCGGTCATCGGCTTGCGGCGTGCGGCTGAGGGCAGGGGCGGTGTGTTGGGGTGGGTGGCGGGCATTCTGATAATTGATTATCATTCGGTCGTGAATCGGCCTTTGGGACCGACAGCCTGCACGAGCTGAACTGGGCTGACGGTGATATCGATCAGGCTCATGGAAGGAATCGCATATGTCCACGACAAGACCTTTGGATCTGAGCGGGCCCTTGTCGGGTCTTGGTGCGGGGGATGGCGTGCACCGTTCCTGGCTGGACCGGGTGGGCATTGGGGCGTCGGTGCTGTGCGCGATTCACTGTGTGGCGGCGCCGTTTTTGCTGCTGCTTTTGCCCACTGCGGGTTCCATCTGGTCGCACCCGGCGGTGCACTGGCTTTTGGCGGCCCTCGTGGTGCCGCTGGCGCTGTGGGTTCTGTACAAGGGCTACCGCAAGCACGGCAAGAAGCTGACGCTGTACGCGGCGTCGTTGGGGGCGGTTTTGATTGTGGCGGGTCTGATCGCACCGATGGTGACGACCCAGCCGATGGTTCAGTTCTCTGCGCCGCAGATGTTTGAGGGCTGGGGCACCCCCCCGGCGACAACCGAGGCATGCAGCGACGCCTGCTGCCCGAGCATCGTGCAAAGCGCGAGCACCGGGTCGTCCACGATCATGCTGCCACCCGGCAGTGTGTTGACCACGCTCGGAAGCCTGCTTCTGATCCTGGGCCACAGCTCGAATTTGCTGGCGTGCCGCTGCTTCCACAAGCACGGATCGCGTGGTGAGGACAAAGCCTGCGGCTGCCGGGCCTGAGGGCGTTGCGTGCACTGATCTTTTAGTTCGCGGGCAGGGTGGGGTTGGTTGCCACTGTCGATTGGATGCGAGTCGCCTAAGGCCGCTTTGCGGTATGCTTATAAGTGACTTTTTTTGCGTCCTTTTTGGAGTTTGACATGCTACGCGTTGTGTTGATTTTGTGGGTGTTGGGTGCGGTGGCCTGTGGAGGCGATGGGCTGAGCGATGCCCCGGTGCGCGAGCGTGCAGTGGAAGCCGTGACCACGCCGGGGGACGTGGCGCCAGAGGCCGCGGTGGAGGTGGTGGTCGAGGCGGTGGAAGCTTCCGAGCCGGAAGCGCCGCAAGCCGATGACGCGGGGGTGGGCGATGCGGATGTGCTGGCGGCGGTGGCGACCCGGGGCGACGACGGCAGGTGGTCGTTTGAGGTCACGGTGAGCCACCCGGACACGGGGTGGGAGGACTATGCCAATGGTTGGGATGTGGTGCTGCCCGATGGCACGGTGGTGAAGCGGCGCCAACGCGACGCGTTTACGCGGCCTCTGGGCCATCCTCACGTGGATGAACAGCCTTTTACCCGCAGCCAGTCGCGGCTGGTGATTCCTGAAGGGGTGCAGCG
>JALZVY010000235.1 GCA_023300125.1 Phycisphaera sp. | reverse complement strand
CGGCCACGCCCAGCGCCCCGGCCAAACCAGGCCCCGCCGCACCAGGCGGCGTGGATTCTTCGGGCGTGCTGCCCGCACGCGGCGTCGTGGCCTACACCATGGACCGCTGGTCGGTGCGGCCTGGCGACGATGAAACCGCCGTAACCCTGGCGGGCAACGTGCAGCTGGTGTTTGAAGAGCAGCCCCCCGCTGAAGATTCGCCCGGGGGCCAAACCCCGCCACCGCTTGGCGTGATCACCCTGCGCGCCGACAACGTGGTGCTGTTTTTACGCAGCGAAGAAGACGCCCCTCCCAACCTCGTCTCGGGCGGGCCCACGCCCGCGGGCGCCGGCGTGCAGGTCGACCAAATCGCCGGCATCTACCTCGAAGACCACGTGGTCATCAACGACGGCGACTACACCGTGCGTGCCCCACGCGTGTACTACGACCTGCAACGCAAACAGGCCACGCTGCTGGACGCGGCGTTTTACACCTACGACCGCAAGCGCAAGATTCCGCTGTATGTCCGGGCCCAAGAAATCCGCCAAACCTCCGCGTCAGACTACGTGGCCCGCGGCGCCACGCTCAGCAACAGCGCGTTCGCGGTGCCACACTTCTCGATCGGCGCCGAAGAACTCACCCTGCGCCGCTACGCCCAGCCCCAGGCGGGCCCGGGCGCCCAAGACAACCCCGCCAGCGAAGCCCAGGGAAGCTTCTTCACCGCCCGGGGCACCACCCTCAACGCCGGGCAGCAGCCGATTTTTTACTGGCCCTACCTCGCCGCCCGCGGCCTGGACACGCCGCTTCGCCGCTTGGGCGGCGACTTCTCGTCGAACAACGGCTTCGAAATCACTTCAAGCTGGGACGTATTCTCGCTGCTGGGACGACCGCGGCCCGAAGGCTCGCAGTGGCAGGCCGACCTGGACTTCCGCGGCGACCACGGCCTGGGCCTGGGCTCGAGCGGCCGCTATCAAGACGACCAGATCCAAGGCGATCACCGCGGCTACCTGCTGGTGGACGACAGCGGCGAAGACGACGTGGCAGGCCGTGTGGTGCCCCAGCGTGACGCCGTCCGCGGCTTCTTCCAAGCCCGCCACCGCCAACCCGTGGGCCGCGGTTACCGCGTCTCGCTCGAAGGCGCCTTTGTCAGCGACCCCAGCTTTTTGGAAACCTTCTTCTCCAGCCAGGCCGACGCCTCCAAGCCTTACGAGACCTCGATTCATCTGCAGCGCCAGAGCGGATCGACCGCGGTGGACCTGCTGGCCTCCACCCGTCTCAGCGAGTTTGTCGAACAACAAGACCTGCTGCAGTCGCGCGGCTTCACCGTTGAACGCCTGCCCGAAGCCACCCACCGCGTCATCGGCGGCACGCTTCTGGAAGGCCGTGCCACCTGGTTCAGCGAAGCCCGCCTGGGCCAGTTGCGGATCCGCCCGGGCGACGACGCCCCCGAAGAACGCGGCTTCGACACCGCCGACTCGTTGGCGCTTTTCGGCATCAACCCCGAAACAACCTTCGATGAGCAGGCCCAGGCCCTGAACCTGCCCACCAACACGGTGACCCGGCTGGACCTCCGCCAAGAAATCAGCCTGCCGCTCAAAGGCGGCCAAGCCGGCGCGTGGAACTTCACGCCCTATGCCGTGGGCCGGGTCACCGCCTACGACGACTCATTCGAAGGCTTCAACAACGCCACCAATGACGACCAGGTGCGGCTGCGCGGAGAAGTCGGCCTGCGCGTGGGCACGCAGTTCTCCAAAGCCCTGCCCGCGGTCCGCAGCGACCTGCTGAACCTCAACGGCCTGCGCCACATCGTCGAACCCACCCTCACCCTCTTCGCCGCGGACAGCACCATCGACGCTGGCGACCTGCCCATCTTCGACCCCGAGGTCGAGCGGCTGGCCGAAGGCACGGGCCTGCGTCTGGGCCTCACCCAGACGTTGCAAACCCGGCGCGGCATCGAAAACACCCAGCGCACCGTCGACTGGCTCACCCTCCGCACCGACCTGGTACTGCGCGACTCGGGCGATCCCGAATCCCTGCTGCCACGCTTCGACGACTTCCGGCCCGAGTTCGCCGTCGGCGGAGACCACCTCTACACCGAACTGCTGTGGCTGGTCACCGACACCCTGGGCGTGGCGGCCGAGCTCACCCACGATTTCGACTCCGGCCGCGTGGCCCAGTGGCGCACCGGCATCACTTTGGAGCACTCGCCCCGGCTCAGCACGCAGCTGGCGTACTTCGAGATCGAGCCGCTGGACAGCCGCCTGCTGCGGGTCGGCTTCGACTACACGCTGACCTCCAAATACCGTGTGGGGGCTTTCCAAACCGTGGACCTGGGCGACAACGGCACCCAAAACCTGGCGGTGGTGCTCGACCGCCGGCTTCCCCAGTGGACCCTGCGTCTGCAGGTCGACTTTGACGAGCTGGACGACGACCAGCGCATCGGCTTTACCCTCATCCCCCACGGCGGCAGCCGCGACCCGCGGGTGTTCTAAAACCCCGCCCCCCGCGGCCAGCCGGCGGCAGGTGCCTTCGGAGGCTTGAAAGCCCATTCAACGCCCCAGAATCGGCCCCACGCCCCGCCGAAGGGCCGGGCCGCCTCTATACTGATGCCCCTTTCAGACCGCCCCTCACCTGTTCATTCACACGCCAAGAACCCCCCATGTTTAAGTTCTTCCGCACCTACAACAAGATCATCCTCGTCGTTGGCGGGGTGATTCTGATGATCGCCTTCCTGGTCCCTCAGGCCGCCCAGATGTTCGCCCCCAACGGCGCCAACGCCAAAGAGGGCTATGTCAACGGCGAGGCCATACGCCGTGGCGCATTGGTCCAATCCTCCAACGAGATCCGCCTGCTCGAAACCCTGCCGCTGCGGGTGGGCATGGTCACCGACGACGAGCTCGCCTGGACACTCCTGCACGCAGACGCCCAGTCGATGGGCCTGTGGGCCAGCGAAGCCGAAGTCAACGCGGCCATGGGCGCCTTGGGAATCGACCAAGAACGCTTGAATGAAATGGCCACCCGCCACGGCACCACACCCCAAGGCATCCGCCACGTGGTGCGGCGTTATCTGATCGCCGAAGACTACCGCCGCCTGGTCGACGGTGTGGCGTTCACCGATCCCGGCAGCGAAGCATCGCCTTCGGCGGGCCTTCGTCGGGTGCAACTGGTGTCCAATGCCATTCAGCAGGTCCAAGGCGACGTGAACATGTACCAGCGCTTCCTCGCGCCCCGGGTGGCCATGCAATCCAACGGCTCCTTGCGTGTGAGCACGCCGCTGCTGCGTCGCACGGTGCGCGACAACGCCTCAAGCCTCGCGGGCCGATTGGTGGTCCTCCGTCCTGACCCCGCCTCGGCCCCGGCCCCCACCGCCGACCAGCTCGACAAGGTCTTCAGCACCTACCGCGACAACCTGCCGGGCGAAGGCTCGCCCATGCCCTTTGGCTACCGCTACCCCGACCGCGTGCGCGGCCACTATCTCGCGATCAGCGGCGACGCGGTCCGCAGCGCCGTCCAGGTGCCCTACCTCGACGTCAAGACCTACTACAACGCCAACCGCACCGCCTACGCCGACGACCAAGGCAACACCCCCGAGCGCCCCACCGCCGAGGTACGCCGACAGATCACCCAGCAGTTGACCGACCTGGGCGTGCAAAACCTGGCCGACCGCATCCAAGCCTTTCTCGCCGGAGAAGTGGCCGAATCGGTCCGCGGCCTCGAAGAAAACCTGGGCTACTACACCCTCCCCGACGACCACCAGCACATGGATCTGGAAGCCCTGGCGGATCGGGTGAAAGAAAACTTCAACGTCGCCGCCACGGTGATGGGCGACCAGACCGCCTGGACCCCGCTGGGCGGATTGTCCCAAGCCCCAGGCATCGGCCAGTCCGCGGTGCGTGGCGACAACCGCATCGGCTTCGCCGCCTACGTCAGCCAAGTCCGCGAACTGGTTGACGCCCCCGATGACGTCACCCGCAGCCTCCGCACCCAGGTGGGCCTGCCCGGACGGCCCCTGCAAGGTTTCGACGGAGGGGTCTACATGCACCTGCTCACCGGCGTGGATCCCAACCACGCCCCGGCCGAGTTGGACGAGGTCCGCGACCAAGTTGTAAACGACGCCCGCACCTTGGCCGCATACGAAACCCTGGCCACCGAAACCGACGCCCTGCGGGCCTCCGCGGTGGAAAAAGGCGTGGACGCCGTGGCCCTCGACCGCGGCACCGCGGCGGTGGACGTGCCGAACTTCCAGCGTGTTGGCGGGCTCGACGGCTCGCCGCCGGTTCTGCCCGAAGTCGGCGCCAACGCCAGCTTTGTTGCCGCCGCCTTCGACCTGGTCGACGGCCTGGAAGGCTCAGACAACCTGCAAGACCTGCCCGCCGAACGCCGCACCGTGGCCCTGGCTCTGAGTCACGCCGGCGGCGCCCCGGGCGTCGTGTTATTCCGGGCTCAGACCTACGAACCACTCACCACCGACGCCTACACCCGCGAAGTCAATGACCTCGCGCCCATCGGCGTGAGCCTGCTGCTGCGTGATGTCAGCGACCCATACCCGCTCAGCCCCGAAGCCATCGCCCAGCGCACGGGATTCGACCTTGAGGCTTACCGCAACTAAGACAAATGAAACCCACCTCGCCCCTGGGTTTTCACAGGCGTGCCCCGATTAAAAAACCCCACCCGGCCCAAAGGCCGCGTGGGGTTTTTTTGTGGGCCCATCGCCCTAGAGCAACGGGCGTCAATCGGTGACCGTGGCCGCGATCAGCCCACCGACGACCCGGCGGGAACCGCCTTACCGGGAGCCAACAGCACCACGTCGACCACCTGCTCGGGGGCCTGATCGTCCTCGCCCGGGCCCATGGCGCTGGCCGCCAGCAGCATGCCGTTGCTCTCTTCGCCGCGGATCTTCCGCGGCGCCAAGTTCGCCACCACGATGATCTGCCGCCCCACCAGCTCTTCAGGGTCATAAAAAGCCCGCACCCCGGCGCAGATCTGCCGCGGCCCCAGGGGCCCCAAATCCAGCTGCAGCTTCAACAGGCGGTCCGCATTGGGATGTGCCTGGGCCTCAACGATCGTGGCGACCCGCAGGTCGATTTTGACGAAGTCGTCGTAGGTAATGGTATCCTTGGAGGTTTCAGGCGTGTCTGACATCGGGGGCTTGCTTTCTTCGGCGAGAGTAAGGAATGAGGACCGTCCGGGGCGACCGGCCACAATCCGGGCCGGCCCCAAGATGCGGAACCATACCAGCGGATCGCCATGCCCGACGAACTCCGACCCGCAACCCAAACCCCGCCCGACCCTGCGGCCCCTACACCGGCCCCCGCCCTGGCCCCGCAGCCCCCCCGCCGGGCAGCACGGTGGCGCCGTCTGTGTGTCAAAGCAGCTTTTGCCCTGGCCGCACTGCTCACAGTGCTGCTGGCCCTGGGATATCACTACACCCGCCCCAAACAACTCACGCCGCTGGTCGCGGGCCTGATCGGCCAGGCCGTCGGCGGCGTGGCCCAACTGGACCGCGCCGAGTTTTCGTTTGACGGCTCGGTCACCCTCGAGGGCATGACCCTCAGCCTGCCCAAACCCCACACCTACGCCCCGGGCTACGCCCAGTTGTGGGACTGCCAACGCATCGCCGTGCGGCTGGACTTCCGCCGGGTGTTAAGCGGCGTGGTCGACGTAAGCGAGATCGAGATCCGGCGGCCACGGATCCACCTCGTGGAAAACCCCGCCACAGGCCGGCTGAACATCGAAGACCTGCCCCTGCCCCGGCGCGACGACCGCAGCTCCGGGGTGGAATTGCGTCTTCCGCCCAGCATCTCCCTGGTCGATGCCCAGGCACGCTTCGCCACCCTCGACTCTGCCGGGGTCGACCACACCGACGCGGTGCTGCAAATCGCCGGCGAGTTACGCGAACAAGCCGACCACCCGCGACGCTACGACTTGGCCCTGCAAACCTACGGCAGCGACGCCGTGGCCGACACCCAGCTCAAAGGGTGGGTCGACACCCGCAACCCCGGGATGAATCTGGACCTCGCGGGGCTGGCCTTCAACGCGTCGTACCGGCCCTTTGTCCCGCCAGCCTTCCGCGCCCTGTGGGACCGGCTCGAACCCGTCGGGCAGGTGCCCACCGCCGCGGTCAACCTCGAAACCGATTCGGCCGGCCGCGTGCGTCTGAACCGCGCCGTGCTCGAACTGGCCAACGTCAATCTCACCCCGCCCTACGCCGAGCTGGCACTTTTCGACCAAGAAGTCGCCCCCAACGCCGCGGGCCCGCGCTACGCCCCGCGAATGACCGGCGTCAACGGCCGGCTCATCGCCGACCACAACTCGGTGCGGATCGAAAACCTCACCGGCACCATCGAAGGCGTGCACTACCACCTCAACGGCACCTGGGGCATCGACGCGGCCACCCCCGGCGCACTCACCCTTCAAACCGACCCGTTCACCATCGACCGCAACCCTCTGTTTGTCTCGGGCCTGCCCACCGCCGCCGCCCGGCTGTTTGCCCACATGAACCCCAGCGGGCGTTTTCAAGCCACCACCCAAATCCGCCGCGCCACCCCCGGCGGCGAGGTCGCGGTCAGCGGACGGGTCAAAATCATCGACGCCCGTGCGACCTACGCCAAGTTCCCCTTCCCGGTCGAAAACATCCGCGGCGCAGTGAGCTTCGACCCCGACGCCGTGCGCCTCGAAGGCCTCACCGGCCGCGGGCCTGCCGGCGGTGTCATCACCCTCAACGGCGAGATCGCCCCGCCCCGCCGCGACGCAGGCGTGCGCCTGCTGGTCACCGCACGCGACGTGCCTTACGACGCAGATGTCCGCACCGCCCTGGGCAAAAACGCCCAAGCCGCAGACCTGTTCTTCGACCAAGCCCCACTCGACGCCCTGCACCTTCAGGCGGGCGTGAGCGACGCCCTGAACCGCCCCACGCCCGACACACCAAACGACACCGCACACGACGCTTCACACACCGCGGCCCAAGACGTGGCAAAGACCACGGCAGATGCCACGGCAAACACCACCCCCACGCCCGCCCCCTTCGCCTTGGGGGGCAACGTCAAAGTCGACGTCCTGATCGATCGCCCCCCAGGCCCCGACCGCACTTTTTCAGTGCGCACCACCCTGCACCCCGCGGGCATGGGCATGGTCTTTGGCCAATTCCCCTACCCCATGACCGCCACCGGCGGCCAGGTCGTCATCACCCCGGGCAACACCGAGGTGAAAAACCTCACCCTCGTAGGCCCCACCGGAGCCAGCGCCACAGTCTCAGGGCACATCGGCCAGCCCCACAAAGGCGGCCCGCCCTACCCCAACCTGGAAATCACCGACGTGCGGGCCCCCGCCGACGCCCTGCTGATGGCCGCCCTGCCGGCCAGCGCCCAGCAGCACCTGCGCCCGCTGCGTCTCACCGGCGAAGCCCGCGGAGAGGTCAGCGTGCTGCGGCCCCCCAACGCCAGCCGCGCCCGCTTTGTCGTGCGTGGCGGGTTCACCGGCGCTCAAGCCCGGCCCAGTTCAGGCACGCTGGGTATCCACGACCTCGACGCCGGGTTCGAAGTGACCCAAGACCACGCGGAAATCACCGCGCTGCACGGCACACTCAGCACCGGCGGCACCCTGGATCTCAACGCACGCTTTGACTGGGCCCCAGGACAGCGGGGATTCACGGTGCAAGGCGGCACCCGCGACACCACCTTCGGCCCCGCACTCGCGGACCTGATCCCCGACGAAACCGACGCCAAAGGTCTTGTGCTCGATCTCATGGAAAGTTGGAAGTTCGACGGCGTGGGCGACCTGCGGCTGCAGCTCCAGCAAACCAACGCATCCCCCGACCACCGCGAAGGCTCCACCGCGCCCCACACCGACTACACCCTCGAAGTCGAGCCCCGCACCCTGAGCCTGGTCTACAACGACACGCCGCTTGCATTTGAAGCCATCACCGGCCGGGCCACCGTGCGGCCAGGCCACCTCGAACTCGACGGCATCACCGGAACATTCCCCACCGGACAAGCCACCGTCAACGGCGACGTGGGCCTGATCCCCGGCACCCACAGCGTGCTTGAAATCTCCGGACAAACCGCCCTGCCCTCCACCACCGCCGGAGCCGTACTGCCCACCGCGGTCTTCGACGCCCTGGTGGCGGTGTCCATCAACGGCCAGGTCACCCTCAACGACGCACGGCTGCTGCTACGCCCCGACGCAAGCGATCACGAAGACCACACCGAATTCGACGCGCGGCTCGGGCTGACCGATGCCCGCATCAACTTGGGCGTGCCGGTCACCGACATCAACGGCGAGATGCTCGTGAAAGTCCGCACCGGCGCCGACCGCGTCCACCCCGCCATCAACCTGGGCCTGAACCTGCAAACCGCCCGCGTGTCCGACCGCCTGATCAGCCCGCTCACGGTGGACCTGGACAACGAACGCTGGGCCGACACCCTCACCTTCGGGCCCCTGCTGGGATCGGTCTACGGCGGGGTGCTCGTGGGCGAAGGATGCATCCCGCTCACCGACCAGCACCCCTGCCGTGTGCGGCTGAACTTGATCGACGTCGCGACCAGCCCCTTTATCGCCGCGGGCACGCCCGCCGCCGCGCAGGCCACGGGCCCCAACACCTTGGCCTTCGCCAACGCCGCCCGTGCCCCCGCCGGCGACCTGCTCTCCGCGGGAATCACCCTCGAAATCCCCATCGACCGCCCCGAAGACATCCGCGGACGCGGCACCTTGGAAGTGCGCGACCCCAAGTTGTTCAACCGCCCACTGAGCAACGCCATCCTGCGTGCCACCAACTTCTCCCTGCCCTCGGGGTCGCCACTCGACCGCGCCTCGGCCCACTTCCTGATCAACGGCGACACCCTCCGCTTTGACGACCTCTCGATCTCTGGCGACGGGCTGTCGATCACCGGGGCCGGCACCATGACCCTGTCCGATCAGCGTCTGCGGCTGCTTATGGCCTCGCGCAACACCGACGGCCCGAACGTCGGGCCCTTCAGCGACCTGGTCGAGATATTTCGCGACGAGCTGATCGCCATCAAGGTGCGCGGCACACTCAGCGACCCCACCACCGAAGTCACCGCCCTCAACGGCATCCGCAAAAGCCTTCGCACCCTGTTTGGCGACGACTAAACGCAAACAGATTTCGTATCTGCCTTGCACCGCATCGCCCCAGCGCCTCAGCCCAGCCTCAGGCCTTGGGCGCCCGCACCACCTGCGACCAATCCACCCCTGACACCGCCGCCACCGCGCGGGCGTCGGGATCACCGCTGCCCGGCTTCATGGGCCTGCACGCAGGCACGTGAGCCAGCACCTTCACCCCGGTCAACCGCTCAAGCCACTGCGCATTGGTGTCACGCGACGGATCGGCACCCGGGTCTCCGGGCTTGGGGTCATTCAACACCAAACCCACCACCCGGCAATCCAAATTCGTCAGGCACTCCACGGTCAGCAGCGTGTGGTTCAACGTGCCCAGACCGCCATCGGCCACCACCACCACCGGGTACGCCAGCGCCTGGGCAAACTCAGCCACCATAAAACGCGGGTACGCCGGATCCAGCGGAACCCGCACCCCCCCCACCGCCTCGACAATCACCGCGTCGTGATCCTGATCCAACTGCGTCAACGCCGCCGACACCGCCGACCAGTCCGGCGTTCGATCCTCGGCCTCGGCCGCCACCGCCGGAGCCACCGGCGCCGCATAACACACCGGACTCACCACCGACCGTGGTGCCGCGCACCCGGCCGCCTTCGCCAACGACTGCGCATCTTCAGACACCAACCCCTCACGGTCACGCGCGCACCCGCTCGAAAACGGCTTGCACACCCCCAGCCGCACCCGCCGGTCCTGCTCACGCCAGGCCGCCAAGATGGCGCACGTCACCGTGGTCTTGCCCACATCGGTCCCAGTGCCGGTCACAAACAGCCCCGGAGTCGACAGCGCAGGAGGTTCAAACATGGGGAGCATGATACCGCTGGGATCCAGATCCTCCCCATCGCCCCCCCCGCCGCACATGATTTTGCCCCATCCAAGCGGAACGCTCAGTGGCGTTGCCTCAGAAAATCAGCCGAAAAAAGTGGCCCGGCCCGCCCCCCCATGGCCGACTTCACCCGTCACCGGGCCACAGGGTTCGTGGCCTCTCTTTCTCGGCCCGTCTGGGCCTCTTTCCCGTTCTCTCGGAGCAGCAGCATGAGCCTCACCGTCCCCGCCACCTTGCAAGCCGTCAATCGCCTGATTCAAGACCTCGAAGGCCTCCGCGGCAGCGTCTCGGGGCGTGGGCCCCGCCAAGCCCACCGGATCGACAGCATGCTCGCCCGTGCCCGCGCCTTGCAAGCCGGGCCCCAAGGCTCCGACCACGAAGCCACGCTACGGGGCTGCATCAACCAGCTCACCCGCCTGCGGGCCGCGGTCCACGGCCCCGAGCGGCCCTCTCGCCTGGTCCGCGCCGCAGGCTAAGCCACCCGGCGGCGGTTAATCTCACCGGCCATGAACCTCGCCGATCCCCTCTCTGACCTGCACCCCCGCGTGGGCGACGCGCCCTTCACCCGGCTCGTCGACAGCTTCTACGCCCAGGTACGCACCGACGACCTGCTGGGGCCGATGTATCCCGACGACGACTGGGACGGCGCCCACCATCGGCTGCTGGGTTTTCTCATCCAGCGCTGCGGCGGCCCCGACACCTACTCCCGCGAGCGCGGCCACCCCCGCTTGCGCATGCGTCATGCGCCGTTCGCCATCGATAGCGCCGCCCGCGACCGCTGGATGCAGCTCATGAACACCGCCCTGCCCGAATCCGGCTTCTCCGACGCCGACATCGCGCTGCTTCAAGCCTTCTTCGACCAGGTCGCCACGCATATGATGAATCGCTAACGCGGTTCGGGTTCGAGTTCGGGGTTCGGGGATTGGGGATTGGGGATTGGGGATTGGGGATTGGGGATTGGGGATTGGGGATTGGGGTTGTGGACGAGGGCCGGGCCGCCGCATGGAAGCCTTCAACGCCTCACGTCTGAGCGCTCGCTAAGCTTCGCACGCCGAATCAACGCGGCCAGGAACCCAAGCGAGCCGGATCTCGGCCCCCAACCCCGAATCCCCAACGCCCAACCCCAGCCGCTTCGCGGCCCACCATGATCGTCCTCACCGCCACCCTCGCCGTCTTCACCGTGATCGCCCTAGGGGCCCTGCTGCGCCACACCGGGCTGCTCACCCAAGAAGCCGAAGCCCCGCTCATGAAGCTGGTCGTGTGGGTGCTGATTCCCGCCCTCATCATCGACCGCATCCTCGACAGCAACGCCTTCGACACCGCCGCCAACGTGTGGCTGCCTCCGCTACTGGGTTTTTCCACCGCCGCCGCCAGCATCGCCGTCGCCGGCGCCGCCGCTTGGGCACTGGGCCCGGTTCTGGGCCTGCGCACCGCCAAAGCCCGCCGCACCTTTGCCCTCGCCGCAGGGCTGCACAACTACGGCTACCTGCCCATCCCCCTGGCCCAAGCCATGCACCCCGGAGCCGCCGAGCGTGCCGATGTGCTGGGCGTGCTCTTTGTCACCAATGTGGGCACCGAGTTGGCCCTCTGGACCATCGGCGTGGCCGTGGTCAGCGGCAGCGTCGGCTGGGCCGCGGCGCGGCGTATCTGCAACCCCCCAGCCATCGCCGTGGTCATCGCCCTAAGCCTGCTTTCCCTAGGCGGACGCCAGTGGCTGCCGGGCTTCTTGGACCAAGCCATGGGCACCCTCGCCGACTGCGCCGTGCCCGTGGGCCTGCTCATGATCGGATCCCTGCTCATCGACGCCTGGACCCAAGGCCGGGCCGACCCCACCTCCCGCGCCCGCGACGCCTGGGCCACCGCAGTGGGCGGCTGCGTGCTGCGGCTGGGGCTGCTGCCGCTGATCTTCGTCGCCGCCGCCGCCGCGTTGCCCTGGATCTTCGTGGGCACCGCCCAGCAAGCCCAGCCCCTGCGCACCGTCCTGGTGCTGCACGCGGCCATGCCCAGCGCCATCTTCCCGGTCGTGATCGCCCGCTTCTACGGAGGCGAGCCCGCCGTCGCCGCCCGCGTGGGCATCGCCACCAGCGTGCTCAGCTTGGCCACCATTCCGCTGTGGATCGCCGCGCTGCGCTGATCCAGCCGGGCCCCGCGCCCTCGCAGCGTCCGAAAACACGCCTCCCCGCACAAACCGAATCAACACCCCACACCGCTTAAGCAGCGCAGCTTCTCTGTCGATGAGCCTCCACACCAGAGGCCCGGCCCCGCCCGGTTGCCGCACTGCGCCCGCCAAGCATCACGCGCCCCCAAGGAAGCACGCCATGAAGAAGCGCCCCAAAACCCCTCACGAAACCCCCATCGACGACGGCGGCAAGCTGATCGAAGACCTGCAGCGTCAGTTTGAATCCCTGCGCACCTGGCAAAGCGCCGAATCGGCCAAGCTCAAGCAACGCGAAGAAAAAATCGACACCCGAAGCCAAGCCCTCGACGCGTTGGCCACGGGCGTAGAAGCCGACCGTGTCGCCCAAGACCAGTCGCGCCTCACCCTCCAGCAAGCACGTGAAGCGTTCCAAACCGAGCGCCAAGCCTTCGCCTTGGAGCAAGAAAAACTCAGCCAAGAGCTCGCCCGGGTCAACGACCTGCAATCCCGCGCCCAACTCGAGCGCACCGAACTCAAAGCCGCCCGGGCCGACCTCGACGGCGAATGGTCCAGCCTGCGTCGCATCCGCACCGCCACCGAAACACTCGCCAGCGAGCTGGACAGCGAACGCCAACGCATCCAACACACCACCGGCACCACGCTCAAACTCCGCAAGGCCGCCTAACCGCCGGCGGAAGAAACCCGAGCACAGCCAGCCCGCCCCTTCACCTCAAAACATCCAACAACGCCTGCCAATCCATCCTGTCGCGGACCACCTCCGCGACAGGATGGATTGTTCATATCCCATGGATGTACACACCCGCAACCGCCGCTCAACCCCGCGACCCTCCGCGGCTGGCATATAGTCAAAACAGCGTATCCCGCCGCGAATGTCATGACCTCAGGAACTTTTGCCCATGCTGATCCAAATCAATGCCGGAGACGTTCAGTCCAGCGACGCCCTTCAAGCCAAGGTCAACGACGAGGTCCACGCCGCGCTCAAACACGTCGAAAACAGCATCACCCGCGTAGAAGCCCACCTACGCGACGACAACGGCCAAAAACACGGCGGCCACGACAAACGCTGCGTGCTTGAAGCCCGCATCGCCGGCATGCAACCACTGACCGTCGAAGAAGCCAGCGACGACCTCTACAAATCCATCCACCTCGCGGCCCAAAAGCTTGGCCGCGCCGTCACCCACACGCTGGACAAGAACAACCACGCCTGACCTGCGCCCCCTCCGCCCGTGACATCCACAGCCCCCGCCGCTCATCCGGCGGGGGCTTTTTTTCAGTTCTTCCGGTATTTCTGTGGAACAACGAAAACCGGATTGAACCGCCAAGACGCCAAGAACGCGAAGGAATGCCGTGGCCGATGGCTCAACGCCTTGCGTCCACGCCAAGACTCTGTCGCCGGCGGAGAGTCCCATGAAACGCTCCGCCGAAGGTTTTTCACCCCGTCTGCGGTCAAGGAATCCCGTCAGGTGCATTCCTTGGCGTTCTTGGCGTTCTTGGCGTCTTGGCGGTTAAAAATGCCTCGTTGTCTCCAGGTCGGTTCCACGGAAATACCGGATGAACCTTTTTTTCTAAGCGTGCCGCCCACGTTGGTCGGCCACCGCGCGCAAAAAAAAGCCCCGCCAAACATGGCGGGGCCTTGGATTAAAACCGTGTTTCAGACGCACCTCCGCAAGGAGGCAAGCGACTTACTTGAGCTGCTGCCAGTAGTCCATGGGCATGTCCATGGCCAGCTTCAGACCGCCGTTGCTGCCGCTGTACAGCGGCTCTTCGACGACGGTGACCTTGGCACCGCCCACGCGTTCCAGCTTGTCTTCGATGGCCTTGTTCAGGCCACGCATCAGACCGCCGCCGCCGGCGAGGATGATGTTGTCACGCAGACGGTCCTGGAACTCGGGATCGAACGTGGCGATCAGCTTGTGAATGCCTTCGACGATCGGCTCGATCAGGATCGAGCAAGCGTCGCGGATCTCATCGGTGACGTCGTGCTTGGTGGGCTTACCGTTAACGGGCATTTCCACTTCGATCTTGTCGTTGCCGCTGTGCACGAAGCCGTACTGCTCCTTGAAGCGCTTGATCATGTTCATCGACACCGAAGCGGTGGGGTACTTCTTCTTGATGAGTTCCATCATCTTGGTGTCAACCGCGTCACCCGCAATATCCAGGCTCAGCTGATCTTCGGGGCCAGGCACGGTGCCGTGCATCCGCACCAAGTCCGTGGTACCCGCACCGATGTCGACCACGAGCACGTCGCTGGTGCGGTCCAGGCCGTAAGCCACGCAGAACGGCTCGGTGCAGATCATCACCGCATCAAAGATGCCCTTGGTGACTTCGATGATGTCTTCTTTGTTCTTGCCGCTGGCTTCGGAGGGCACACCCACCACGCCGTAGACCTGCTCGCCGCGGGCGGGCTCAACCATCTCCACGAGGTAGTTGATCAGCTCTTTGGCGGCTTCCAGGTTGCGGCTGCCGTCCTTGTCTTCCTGGATCACCCCGATGCCCAGCGGGCGGTACAGGTCCAAGCTCAAGCGGTTGTCCAGCGCGTCTTTACCAAAGATGATGTCGCGGCCGCCCAGGTGCTTCAGCGACACCGCGTCCTTGGGCCAACCGACGTACGACTCAACGTTCTTACGCAGGCCGTTGGCGGCCGAGATGGCCGAGCGGCTGGTGCCCAAGTCGATGCCAATGAACAAGGCGTTTTCGGGTGTGGCGCTGTCGTCGGTGGTTACGTTCTTGCTCATCGAAGCGGTCTCCTGATCGAAGGGGGCCCTCGGTGGGGCACGGGCATCCGGAGGGGGTCCGGGTGTTGGGGTCGGTGCATCCCGCCACACGGCGGGTCGCTCAATTCAATACACGTTCACCCCATGTTACGGGGCAATGTGCGTGCGTCGGGTCTTCCTATCGGCCGTCAACCCCAAGGTCTGAACCTTAAAGCTGCACGTTCCTAGAGGTGACCCTAGTCGGGGCGGGCCGCCTTCTTGGCGGCATCCTTGGCTTGGGACTGGGCGGCGAGGCGTTTGGCCGCTTCGGACGGCCCCGCCTTGGCGGGCGCATCCCCTGCGACACGTCCCGCCACGCTCTTCTGCAGCTTCACGTTGGTCTCGAAAATTTCCAGCAGAACCTTGTCGTTTTTCGGGTCCTTGACCGACTTGATCATCGCCCCACGTCGGCCGCCACCGCCGCCGCCGCCACCGCCCCAGCCGCCGCCGCCCTTGCGTACCAGCGCCTTGAGCTCAGCCATGGATTTTTGCAGGTCCAGCACCATGTCGGTGAGCTGGCCCATCTGGGCGCTGGGTGGGCCAGCGGCCTGGGCCGCAGCCTGCCCCGCAGAGATTTCGCTGGTCAGGTTCTGGTTGTCCCCGAACATCTTGGTCAGGGCTTCTTCGACACGTTTGAGCGTCTGCGTCTCGCCACTTCCCGCTGCCCCGGCGCCGGCACCGCCGACCATGGCTTTGCTCACCACGCTCATCACGCGGTTACGGATCTTGTCACGATCGATGACCCGCACACGCTGACCGCGGTACTTGCGCCACAGGTCATCCACGTTGACCTGCGTCGAGCTGGTATCGAGCGCCGAATCGATCGCGCTGGTGAACTCGTCGCCGTCTCCAGACCCTGCCCCCAGCACTGCCCCGCCAGATGCGGGCGCGGCCTCGGCACGGGTGGATTCACCCAGCCGCGGATCTTCGCGCAGCGACTCACAGACGATGTTGTTATCGCCCATCAGGGCATACGCCTGATCCACCGAAGGTGCCTCAACGTGACCTTCCACCGGTTTGCCGGTGTCGCGCAATAAGCCTCGGAAACGGTATCGCAATGTGCTTCAGTCCTGATCGGCGGTGCGGGGAAACCCAAGCGGGCTCCCTCTCATCGGGGGTTCTCTATCTTACCATGACCCCTTCGGGCCCATCCCATAAACATTTTTTTCAACAGGCCCTCGGCGCTCACGCATCAGGCCAAGTTCTCGCATCACGAACATGAACAACGCTCTCCCAGATGCTGCTTATGCCCGCTTCATCTAGGCCGACCACTGCTCTGCCTAAATCGTGCGCAAAGCGTTGGGTTTGCCCGATAAGTGTGCCTCGCCATTCAGCGCGACAACTCGATGCGAACCGGCACGCCCAACATCTCAATGCCTTCGAAAGTCACCAAGCCGTCCGCGTTGGCACGCACCGTGCGTGCCTGGCCGTCGACCGTCGCTCGCACGCTCGCATTGGGCGTGATCACAAAGCCCGAAAGACGCCGCAGCGTGATGTCCACGCGTCCTGGCACGCCGCTCACCGCCGCGTCGGCCGTCACCGTGATGCCAAAATGGTCGGCGGTGTCCTGCACGTCGGACCACAGCAGCCCGCGGTTGATCGAACCTTCGATGTCACCGTCGGTAAACGAACCGTTGCCCGCGTCACTGTTGGCCGTGAAGTTGCTGAACGCGGGATAGGCCCGGTCGGTCCCAAACACCGGCAGGCGGCTGAGGTGGTGCTCCACATCCGCAGGAAGGTCACGGAACATGTCGTGGCCCCCGTCGTTCCAATACACCATGTAGCCCCGGCGTTTGGACGTCATCGCTTCGTAAAACGGCGGGTTGTTGGCCCACGGAATCGACTCGTCGCGGCGGCCGTGGAACAGCACCAGGTAAGGCAACTCGCCGTCATACTCCGCAGCGATCCGGGTAGAGCTCATCCGCTCCGACGCGGACAGACCTTCGTCACTCTGGATCGACACGTCAGCCGGAAAACCCCCGACCAAACCGTTCAAACGTTCGATGCTTCGCATGCCATGAAAGCCCTGGCGTTCGCTGTACTCGGTCAGCGGCACGCGGGCCAGCACATAACTGAACACCTCGGGATGGTGAAAAGCCGTTGAAATCGCCCCACTGCCGCCCATCGAGAATCCCTCAAGGCCCGTCCGCGTCGGGTCCGTGCCGAAGTGGGCGTGGGCCCAATCCACCAACGACAGCAGGAAACGCTCGGTGTAATTCACCACCACGCCGCTGCTCACCAGGTCCGGGTCGTAGATCTTGTTGTTGCAGCCATACCACCAGGTGTTGATCGCCTTGCCCCCGTCACGCCGGTCCCCCGACGAGGCCAGCGAACGCCCCACCCAAATCCGGTCCCAGGGATCGATCTCCACCGTGTTGGGGTTGGCATAGACCGTAAAACGGCGGGCCAGCCCCTGCCGCCATCCGTGCTTGATCGTGCCGAACATCACAAAATTGGCCCCCGAAGGCCCGCCAAAGCCGTCGGCGCCCCGGCCGTGCAGGCGTACCGTCAGGCCCTTGCCCGAGCCCGAGCCCGCGGCGGGCGCACTGCCCAGCTGAATCGCACGGGGCATCTCCACCGCACCACGCGCCGCCTCACGGGTGGCATTGGCCCCCAGCAACACCTGGCGGTCCTCATTGCCCTGGGGGTCGGTGGGGGTCACCGCGAAGTACATCTGATCGGTGTTGTCGTCCGTCACCGTGTGGACAAACAAGCCCGACCGCGGATTAAGAGGTTCAGCCCCTTGTTCAATCACAAAGCCCACCGGTGGCGTGCTGGCCGCGTCGTTGAACGACGCAGGATCCAGCCACCAGTCGGTCGCGCTGTATTTTTCAACGTGGTGCCCCACCAAGTCGGCCTGGGCCAGGCTCGCTTCGTCGGCAGGTGCATCTAAAAGATACACGTTAAACGTCGTGCCCTCCGGCACGTTGGACTCGTTCCAGGTCAAAAACACCTGCCCAAAACGGTATTCCGCCCTCACATTCGAGACCACCGGAGCCGCCGAAGCCGGCAGCACCGCCAGCAACAGCAGCGCCGCGGCTAGAAAACGGGAAGCCCACACAGCAGGGTTCAGCACACGCATCTTCAGGTCCTCTTCATCTAAAAAGCAGGCGCCGAGGAAGGTGGATCCTCATAGACGCCATTCGCTTATCGCCCGTCCACCCGCCCCGCATCTAGCAACTGAGGCCCACCCACCACAGATCCTCTGTTATCGGAGGCTCTGCGCATCGGCCACCGCATCGAAGCCCCCAACGCCCCCTCCATCACCGCCGCCGGCCCCGGCCCCGCCGCGCTTTCTGCAGGTCGTAGGCCGCCTGCTCGTCGCGCAGCTTGCGGTAACGCTCCCAGCGCTGCGCATCCAGGGTGCCGTCGGCCAGCGCCGCGGCCACCGCACAGCCCGGCTCACCGTTGTGTCCACAGTTGCGAAACCGGCACTGCAAAGCCACCTCGGCCGCCTCGGCGAAGGCCACGTCTAGCCCCCCGCCGTCCGCGGCCAGCTGCAACTCACGGATGCCCGGCAGGTCCACCACCACCCCGCCCGCACGCAGGCGGTGCAGCGAGCGCGACGTGGTGGTGTGCTTGCCCTTGTTGTCATCGCCCCGTACCGCCCCAGTTTTCTGCTGGGCGTCCGAAATCGCATTGATCAGCGTCGACTTGCCCACCCCCGACGAGCCCAAAGCCGCCACCGTCTGGCCCGGCCCGCACAGGTCCGTCAGCCGCGCCACCTGCTGGGGGTCGCGGGCGTCCATCACCTCGATGCGTAGCGACCGCTGCATCCCCTCCCCCAGCGCCCGGGTTTGTTCGACATAGTCCTGCACATCGTCGGTCAAATCCGACTTGGTCAGCACCACCACCGAACGAATCGGCTCGGTGGTGTCTCCGGCCCCGGCCGCCAACGCCAAATAGCGCTCGATGCGCCCCACACTGAATTCCTGGTTGCAAGCGGTCACCACCAGCAGCGTGTCCACATTGGCCGCCAGCACCTGATCCGCCACCCGCGATCCTGGAGCCCGCCGCGTCAACACACTGAAACACTCCAGCCGCCGAGGCCGGGCCACCGCCTCCGGGTCCACCAAGACCCAGTCGCCCACCGCCGGCAACCCCGCCTCACCAAACAGCGCCACCGCCAGGTTCTGCTCGACCGGCGGTTGCCCCGAAGGCCCATCGGTGCGCCACACCCTGCACCGGCGTGCCTGCACCCGACATACCCGCGCCGGCACCCACCGGGCCGCCACCTCATCCTCAGTCACCTGCTGCGCCAAGGAATCACGCCAGCCAAGGGCCGCCCGCAAGGCTTCGGGGGTGGACTCAGCGTCCATCCGCACCCCACAACGCTGGGATGGCCACCACAATCCGTCTACGGTGTAAGGTCATCGCATCACAGTACTGCATTGCCCAGCCCCATCGCCTTGTGAACGCTTCCGATGCCAACCGACCCCGCCACACCCTCGGTTCTCTTTGTGTGCCTAGGCAACATCTGCCGCAGCCCAGCCGCCGAAGCGGTCTTCAACACCCATCTGGCCGCCCAAGGCCTGACCGGGCGCTTCTTCGTTGATTCAGCGGGCACCATCAACCACCACGCCGGCGGCCCGGCCGACGGCCGCATGCGCGACGCCAGCGACGCCCGCGGCCACGCGCTAACCTCCATCGCCCGCCAAGTCACCCCCGCAGACTTCGGCCGCTTCAACCTGGTCGTCGCCATGGACCACAGCAACCTCGACGACCTGATGAACGCGGGAGCCGACCCGGACCGCACCCGGCTGCTAGGCACCTTCCTTCCCGATCACGACCACGACGTCGACACCCCCCAAGACGTCCCCGACCCCTACTACGGCGGCGCCCAAGGCTTTGAGACCGTCCTCGACATGCTCGAAGCCGCCGCCCCTACCGTGTTGTCCGCCCTGCAGAACGACTTTTAACCCCCCACCTGCTTGCCCCCCGCCCCATGCCCACCGCCGCCGACCAACGCCTCATCGACGCCGCCTTTGAACAGGCCCAAGCGTCCTACGCCCAAGGCGGCCTGCCCATCGGCAGCGTGCTGGCCGACGCCCAAGGCACCATCGTCGCCCGCGGCCACAACCAGCGAGTGCAAACCAATGACCCCACCGCCCACGCCGAAGTCGTCTGCATCCGCAACGCCGGACGGCGCCGCGACTGGCCCACACTCACGCTTGCCAGCACCCTAAGCCCCTGCATCATGTGCACCGGCACCAGCCTGCTCTACCGCATCCCCCGCGTGGTCGTGGGCGAACACCAAAACTTTCTGGGCGCCGAAGACCTCTTCCGCCAGCACGGCGTCGAACTCACCGTGCTTCACGACCCCCGCTGCACCCAACTCATGGCCCGCTTCGTCCGCGAACAGCCCGACCTCTGGAACGAAGACATCGGCGTGTAACACGCCCCACGCCCACCCCAAGGAGACCCCCATGCCCGACGACCAAGTCAACCAACGCAGCCTCGCCCTGCACCAAAAACTCCGCGGCAAAATCGGCGTCACCAGCAAAACCCCCATCGCCAACCGCGAAGACCTCTCCTTGGTCTACACCCCCGGCGTCGCCGAGCCCTGCCGGGTCATCGCCCAAGACCCCGCCCGCGCCCGCGACCTCACCGTATGCGGCAACGCCGTGGCCATCGTCACCGACGGATCCGCGGTGCTGGGCCTGGGCGACATCGGCCCCCAGGCCGCGCTTCCCGTCATGGAAGGCAAAGCCATGCTCTTCCAAGAATTCGCCAACATCGACGCTTGGCCCATCTGCCTCAACACCCAAGACCCCAGCGAGATCGTCGACACCGTCACCCGCATCGCCCCGGGCTTTGGCGGCGTCAACCTCGAAGACATCGCCGCACCCCGCTGCTTCGAGATCGAAAACCGCCTGCAAGATCTGGGCATCCCCGTCTTCCACGACGACCAACACGGCACCGCCATCGTGCTGCTCGCGGCGCTGCTCAACGCCGCCCGGGTCACCGGCCGCCGCCCTGAAGACCTACGCGTGGTCATCAACGGCGCCGGCGCCGCAGGCACCGCCATCGCCACGCTGCTGCGCTGCGTCGGCCACGACCCCAACGTCTGCATGCCCGTCCAAGACATCGTCGTCTGCGACTCCCAAGGCGCCATCCACGCCGGGCGTTCCGGGCTCTCCGAATCCAAACGCCAACTCCTGGGATACACCAACCGATCCGAACGCTCCGGATCACTGCAAGACGTGCTCAAAGACGCCGACGTCTTCATCGGCGTCAGCCGCGGCAACCTGCTCACCGCCGACGACGTACGCACCATGAACCCCGACCCCATCGTGCTGGCCATGGCCAACCCCACCCCCGAGATCATGCCCGACGAAGCCCTCCGCGGCGGCGCCGCGGTCGTCGGCACCGGCCGCAGCGACTTCCCCAACCAAGTCAACAACCTCCTGGCCTTCCCGGGCATCTTCCGCGGCGCCCTCGATGCCCGGGCCCCGCGCATCACCCCAGCCATGAAACTTGCCGCCGCCTTGGCCCTGGCCGACGCAGTCACCGACCCCAGCGCCGACCGCGTGCTGCCCGACCCGCTGGACCACTCGGTCGCCCCACGCGTCGCCGCCGCCGTGGCTCAAGCCCACCGCCAGGCATAGAGCAGATTGCTGCTGAAAACCACGACCTCTTAAGCCCGCCCCCCACGAGCGGCGCACGGCGGTCCTGCGTGCGCCCACTCTGGGCGCCACCACTCCATGCCCTAGGCGCCCACAAACCCATCTTTCCCGCGCAGCGGCAAAAAACCGTGTGCTGCGCGTTCGACCCGTCATCCGAGCACGCCATGACGACTTAACACACTCATCCAAGACTGATAATCCAGCGACGTCCGATCACGCACACAACGCCCCTAAGTCATTGATACAGCGAAGGCGTTTCAGTGAATCCCCCCTAAGCCTCTGGGAAAATGAGGCACGCGGGCCAGCCCCTTTCATCCCCCTTCCCAAGGCATCCGATGCGCCACTTCCATAGCCCCTGGCACCCCCGCTCGAAGCGGCCCGCCTGCCTTGCGCCCGTTAATGCATTGATCCCACCATGCCTGCCCCCCGCTCCAGACCAGCCAACGACTTCCAAGGCATCGAACCTCTTGAGGTGCGCACGCTCTGGTCTGCCGTCGCCTTGCCCAGCCCAGATGTCCTGATCTATGTCGCCCAAGGCCCGAGCGCCCCGGTCATCCAGCCCCCCACCACCTCGACGACCGGCAACTCCTCTCAATCCCACGCCCTCTCGATTCAAATCACCCAAGCCATGCTCGACGCCTCGCCCAACGGCAGCGTCAGTATCACGATCCACGACGCCGACTTGCATGGTGCCAATGACGGCACCGATCAAGACATCCTCCGCGGCGACGTGGCCAGCCCCACACGCTTCCGACTGCTGGACAGCACCAGCAGTGCCGAAATCGCCCCACCCCGATTCGTTGACGGCAGCGCCCCCAACAGCACCAGCCTCACCTTCGAAGTCGACACCGCAGGCGACTATGTCCTGGAGACCACCGTCGGGGCCGCCCTCATTTACGCCCCCACCAACTCTCGGTTTGACACCACCCAAGACCTCAACGACGACGACAACGCCTTCTCCATCACCGTCAGCCCAGACGATGGCCAGATCAGCCCACCTCCAAGCGGATTGATCCAAAGCACCCTCTTCGCCGAAATCCAGCCCCTGGTCTTGTTCGCTCAGGCCAACGTCAACACCGGCCCAACCGTCGGCCTACCCCCTACCCAGCTTGCATCACAAGACACCCCCCTGGTGTTTTCGACGGCCAACGGCAACGCCGTCACCGTCACCGATCCCGACATCGAACCCAACGAACTACTCCGCGTCGTCCTCTCGGTCACCGACGGCACCCTCACCCTCGGCCAAACCACCGATCTCACCCTCCTCACCGGCGACGGCAACAACGACCCCATCCTGTCCATCGCCGGCACCCAAAGCCAGATCAACAGCGCCCTCGAGGGGCTGATCTTCACCCCCGACGCCGGATTCAGCGGAAACGTCGATCTCCAAGTCTTTAGCGAACACCTCAACCGCACCGACGACCCCGGACGCTTCAACCGAGTCTTCGAAACCGAAGACGGAATCGACGGAGCAGGTGCAGACTACGCGCTCACCACCGAAGGAACACCCTCGGGCGGCAGCGCCATCCAGTACATCGGACGCCTCAGTTTCGGAGACCCCAGCTCACAACCCGGCATCGAGTTGCCATTCTTCGCACCCGTCTCAGGGCTTTATGAAGTACGCCTCGACACCTTTATCCCAAGAATCGCAGAAAATTCAATTTACGTCAGTATCGACGGATCCGACGTCACCCAGTCCCAAGGCATCACCCGAGCCGACGGAGTGGTGAATTACAACAGCGTCCCCGTCACTCAAGACTACGAGTGGAACCCGATTGCCAACACCGAAAACGGCGATCAGCCCGTAAGGTTCTTTCTCGAAGCAGGCGAACACACCCTCCGTCTCCAAGGCCGCGAAACAGGCATCCGGATCGACCGCGCCTACATCACCCTCGACACCACCTCCGACCCAGCCAACGCCGACAACCCCGCCCCACTAAGCGACACCGATCAAACCGCCATCGTGGTCAACACCGCGAACAATGGCCTCCCCGACGCCGCCAACGACACCTACACCCTCAACGAGGACTCCCTGCTTGCGGTGCTTGCCGCCAACGGCCTCTTGAGCAACGACAGCGACCCCGAAGGCAGCACCCTCACCGCCGCACTGGCCGCCGGCCCAGCCAACGGAACCGCCACCGTCAACACCGACGGCAGCTTTACCTACACCCCCCACGCCAATTTCATCGGCACCGACACCTTCACCTACACCGTCAACGACGGCAACGGCGGACAAAGCACCGCCACCGCCACACTCACCGTCGCCCCCGTCACCGACCTCACCGCCACCGACGACACACTCACCGTCGACGAAGACTCCACCAATAGCCCCGGATCTGTCGCCACCAACGACTCAACCACCAGCGGCGGAACACTCAGCTACGCCCTGGCCACCGACGTCAACGACGGAACCCTCAACTTCAACACCGACGGAACCTACACCTATACGCCAGACGCCAACTTCAACGGCAGCGACAGCTTCACTTACACCGTGACCGACGTCGCCAGTGGCGAGAGCCTCACTCAGACGGTGGTCATCACCGTCACTTCAGTAGACGACGCACCCGCTGCCGTGGCTAATTCGCTGAACACCGACGAAGACGTCGCCCTCAGCGGCAACGTCAGTACGAACGACACACCGTCCGGCGACGGAGGCAACACCTACTCCATCGAACCAGGTGACGGCCCCGCCAACGGCACCGTCAACCTCAACCCCGACGGCACCTTCACCTATACGCCAGACGCTAACTTCAACGGCACGGATTCGTTTACGTACACACTGACCGACGCCGACGGTGACGCCGTCACCGCCACTGCCACCATCACCGTCACCTCCATCAACGACCTGCCCATCGCCACCGCAGATCAATTCATCACCGACGAAAACAATGTCGTCACCGGTGATGTTTCAGCCAACGACACGCCCTCCGGCGACGGCGGAAACACCTACTTCGTCGAAGCAGGCGACGGGCCCGGCAGCGGCTCGCTCACCCTCAACAGCGACGGCACGTTCACCTACGTCGCAACCAATAGCTCCCCCGCAGCCGACGCCTTTACGTACACCCTTGTGGATGCCAACGGAGACACCGTCTCCGCCAGGGTCGACCTGCAAATCGCCAACGTCACACCGTCATCTGTGTTCGCGGCCGCCTCGGAAGACTTCGAGCAAACCCGCGCCGCAATCAACGAGCAATCCCCACCTTTCGCGGTCACGGTCGCTTCGTCACCATCACAGGCCACTTCGCAAACACCGGCCGCCACGTATCTACCCCCCCCCACCGCTTTTACGCCCGATTCTGCAAACACCCTCTACGAGGGCGTTCCCACAGCATTTCAGTGGGCTACTGCGGATGGCCGAAGCCCCTTCGCATCGCAAAACACCAAAGACCGTCCTGAAGGTCCTCAAAGCTCCACTCAAGACACCAAGCCGCAAAGCACGGCAAAACAATCATTGCTCGCCGTCGGAGGCCGCCTGCAATTCACAGAGGACAACGGCAACGCGATCCGTTTGCCAAGCGAAGGTGATCCCCAGGAAATCATTCAAGTCACACTTCGTGCCGAACACGGCATCTTAACTTTGGGTAACCATGAAGGCATTGCTTTGGAGAGTGCTGCCGGACAGGACCCCGACGGCCAACCCTCCAGCAAACAAGACGGCACCTCCGCCGGAGCAATCACCGTCACAGGCCCACGCCAAGTCGTGAAAAAGGCCCTTGAAGGTTTGATTTACCGTACCGCAACAACTCAACAAGACACCCTGACCATCGAGATCGCCAACACAGAGAGCGACGGCCCCTCCGAAGCTTTGAGCAACGATCACGCAATCGAAATCGTGCCCGTGGACATCCCGACTTCTACACCCCCGACCGACCTGGCCGAGGTAGAAACCGACCAAGGGCGGTTCGGAGCCGGCCTCATCGGGGCCGGGCTCTTGGGCTGGATGCTGTGTAAGCGTCACACAAGCCCCAAGCCAAGCCAACGCGACCGCAAAGACGCGGCCTAACACCCCCTGACAAGCGCTGTGCCCCGGCGCCCGGGCACAACGCCCCGCCATCCGCCACTTCGCCGCCACGGCGCCGCATCTCGCCACCGGGGCTGTATCTGCCAACGACCGAATCTGCGCTGCTAAGCTGGTTGATTCTGCGGGCCCAGCCCGCTTCCAGCCCGCCTCCGGATGACACCATGCCCGCCGCGCCCCGCACCGCCCCACATCGCATCCACAACTTCTCCGCCGGCCCCTGCACCCTGCCGCTGCCGGTGCTTGAGCAGATCCAATCCGAGCTCACGGACTACCGCGGCACCGGCATGTCGCTGGCCGAGATGAGCCACCGCTCCAAAGCCGTGGTCGACGTGCACGAAAGAGCATTGCAATCGGTCCGTGATCTTCTGGCGGTGCCCGACAGCCACCACGTTCTGTTTGTCGGCGGCGGAGCCACCCTCCAGTTCGGCATGATCCCGCAGAACCTTCTGAACGGCGGCCAAACCGCCGACTACACCCACTCTGGGGCCTGGGCCAAGAAGGCCATCGCCGACGCCAAAGCCGCGGGCGGGCAAGTTCAACTCGCTTACGACGGCACCGACAACAATTACACCACCCTTCCAGACCCCGCGAGCCAATCGTCGTCGCCTGACAGCGTGTACTACCACCTCACCAGCAACGAGACCATCGGCGGATTGCAGTGGAAGGACTTTCCGCACACCCAAGCGCCGCTGGTCGCCGACATGAGCAGCGACTTCCTCACCCGCGCCATCGACTGGTCGCGTTTCGGCTTGGTTTACGCAGGCGCTCAGAAAAACATCGGCCCTGCGGGCGTTTGCGTGGTCATCATCAGCGACGAACTGCTGCAGCAATGCAACGGCAAGCAAGTGAACTACCTGAACTACGCCAATCACGTCAAAGGCGGCTCCATGCTCAACACCCCACCGGTCTTCCAGATCTACGCGGTGGGGCTGGTCCTGGACTGGCTCAAAGAACAGGGCGGCGTCGTGTGGGCTCAAGAAGCCGCAGCCAAACGTAGCGGCGTCCTTTACGACGCCATCTCCGGCAGCGGTGGTTTTTACCGCTGCCCCGTCGACGAACGTTATCGGTCGACCATGAACGTCGTCTTCCGCCTGCCCGACGAAGATCTCGAAGCCGCCTTCGTCAAAGAAGCCGCAGCCCAGGGCTTGGACGGGCTCAAAGGCCACCGCAGCGTAGGAGGATGCCGAGCATCGATTTACAACGCCATGCCTCAGGCTGGCGCGGAGGCGCTGGCGAACTTCATGCGGGATTTCGCGATCAAAATCGGGTAAACCCCCATCGATTATCCACCAACTGTAAACATGACGCCATATCCGGCCGATGACTTTGGGGTCTTCCAGGACCCGTCATCATGCGCGATGCCCACCCCAACCACGAACAGCCCAGCCCGCTCCCACCGGTGCCGACACAGATGTTCTACGCCGTGCGCGGGACGGATCGGATGAGTGGTGTCGAAGTCCAGACCGTGATCCAGGCCCCCACCGAGGAAGCCGCTCGGCAGCTCGCCGATCAAAAAAGCCTCACGACCAACGACATCGAACTGATGCACCCACTCAACGGTGCCGAGGCGTGGAAAGAGGCCCTGACCGACCCCAACGACCGCTTCAATCAACCCGGCGACGTCAACACCTCCGCGGCAGTTTTCTCCACCGACGGCCAGGCCGCCGCCCAGTCGGTGCGCTCCGCGTCGGAGTTCGCCTCACCCACGCGCCGGCCCGAACCCCCCGCCGACCCCATGGTCGCCCCTGAATCCCAAGCCCAACGGCCTCTGGGCTTCGACACGCCCGCCACATCCGATACCACCACCTCCAAGCGCCCAGCCTTTTCCGGCTCGGTCGGCGCCGGAATGCTGCTGGCGTGCCTCGGCGGGCTGCTTTACGTCACGGTCTTTCGCGAGCCCCCCCAAGGCGCGATGGCAGACGTTTACTCTGCCAGCCCTCATCGTTCCATAGCCGTCGCCACTTCCTCCTCCCAAAGCACCGGCCCCACCGATGTGGATGAGCTGATTTCCTCCAGCAAAAATCCCGTATCGTCGCCCATCCTTCCCCGTGCTCAGCGCGGCCCGGGCCAAACGGCCTACCGCGCAGCGCACAAGCAGCAGACCCGCCCACCAGCAGTACTTTCTCAACGTGCACCCCGCGCCAAGCCAGTCGAACCCCTGGTCTTGACCGCCATCGTTGGACGGAACAAGTCACATCGGGGCCAGGCTCAGATCAACGGCGAGTTGATCAAAATTGGCGAATCCGTCGGCCGCCACCGCCTCATTCGCATCCTGGACGATTCAGTGGTCCTCAAATGCGACAAGGGACACCTGATGGGACTGGGCTTCACGACGCCCGACACCGCGCCCTCCGAATAACACGCGGCCTCACACCACAGACCACCACAACTCACCGGCCCCACACTTTTACAAAGCGTGCGGGCGATGGCCCTGTTTCTTCTCAGCACCTTGGCCACTCTTCCCAGGCCACACCGACGGCTGCGAAAGCCTCACACACGGCGCATTGAAGCGATGCATGGATTGCCCCAGGCATCTCCCGCGTCACTTCATCTTTGCCGTGCAAATACCGCAAATCAAAGTATTGCCGCGATCACCCGCTCACATCGTCCACCAATACCCCCTTTGACGCAGCCTCACGCCTATGCCGCGGCGGCACCACGTCCCAGGCCAGGCCCACCCACTGCAGCATTTTGATCTCGTAGTAACTCACATCCAGCTCCCACCAGCGGTGCTGGTTGCTCGCGCTGGCTTGGTCGTGGTGGTGGTTGTTGTGCCACCCCTCACCCACCGTCAGCAACGCCACCAGCCAGCTGTTGCGGCTGTTTTCATTCGTCTTGTAATTGCGGTAACCAAACAAGTGCGTCAACGAATTCACGCTCCAGGTGATGTGCCACACCAGCACCGTCCGCACAAACACCCCCCAAAACAGCAAGCTCAATCCGAACCACACGCCCGCGTCCCAGGTTCCGTCAGTCCACCGGCCGACGAACAGGCCCGCGGCAAAAAACAACACCGCGTGCGCCGCATACACATAAAACACAATCAGCGGGCACTTCTCCATCGTCATGTAAAACCGATCGCTCAACACGTCCTTCGCGTACCGCTGATACGTCGCCATGCTCTCGGTTACTCGGTTGTGCACCATCAGCCACCCCACGTGCGCCCAAATAAAACCCGCCAGCGGGCTGTGCGGATCCGGCTGATCATCTGAGTGGCGGTGATGCACACGGTGCGTCGCCACCCACTTTCCCGGCGTGTCCTGCAAGCAGCACAACGCCCCCAATACAAACACGCGCTCCAACCACCGCGGCGTTTTAAAGCTGCGATGGGTCAGCTGCCGGTGATAACACACATTGATCGATTGGCCGAACACGTGCACCCCCACCAAGGCCACGATCAACCCCGTCCGCGAAAACAGCGCCGGCCAAAAAACCGCACACGCCAACAGGTGAATTCCCACGATCGGGATGGCGTAAACCCAGTTCACACGCCCCCACTCCACCGTGTCCGGTGCAGCGAGTCGAGGTGTCGGGGTAGAAGAAACATCGGAAGCCGCGGACCGGCATTCTGAATCTAAGATGGGAGGCTTTCGAGAAGAAAAAGTCGGCAGCAGGCCTAGGGATTATCCTAGCATGTAAAGCCACTGTGGTGTGCCCCAAAGGGCCGCCCGCGGTCTTCAGCTTGCCAACGCCGCCCCCAACCCAACCCAACTCAACCCACCGCCCCACTTTTGGGTTCCTCATTCACCCCGCGTGCCCGATCCTGGGCTATCGTCCCCCTATGAGCCAACAACCCTCTGACACCGCCGCCACCACCGGCGTCATCATTTGCGACCACGGCAGCCGCCGCGCCCAGTCCAACGCCTCGCTCGAAGAAGTCGCCCGGCTCTTCGCCGCCCGCTTCTCCGACACGCCCATCGTCGAGCCCGCGCACATGGAGCTCGCGATGCCCGATATCGCCTTGGCCTACAGCGCATGCGTAGCCCGCGGCGCCACGCACATCGTCATCCTCCCTTTCTTTTTAGCCCGCGGAAAACACTGGACACGCGATATCCCCAGCCTCACCGCGCAGGCCGCTGCCGCCCACCCCGGCAGCACCTATCAAGTCGCTGAACCCCTGGGCATCGACGACCTGATCCTCGACCTCTTGAAGAAACGCCTGGACGCCAACGACCAGCCGGTGCTTGCCAGCGGCCAAGACGACCCGCGGCTGGCCGACGTGGAACCCAGCCAGCGCCGAATCCAGTGCAACACCTGCCCCTTCAGCCTCGACGCCGACACCGGCGTGGTCAGCATCAAGCCCGGCAGCGGCGTGGTTGCCGCAGGCGTGCGACACTGACTCTGCACCCACCCGGCGGTCAGGTAACCTGTCTCACATGGCATCCGACTCGCCGATCAACACCTCGATGCCCAGCGACTTCGAGGCCGCCGCCCGCGACGCGCTCGCGTTTTTACACGACCGCCTGGGCTTTGACCTCTGGATGGTCACGCGCACCGAAGGCGATGACTGGGTCGTTCTGCACACCGAAGACCATGGCTACAACGTGCACGAAGGCACCGTGCTCAAGTGGGCCGATTCCTTCTGCTCGCGCATGATCCGCGGCGAAGGGCCGCGCATCGCTCCGGCCTCGGACGCGGTGACCGCCTACGCCAAAGCCCCCATCGGCCAGCAAGTCCCCATCGGGGCCTACGCCGGCGTCCCCCTCAACCACCCCGACGGATCACTCTTCGGCACCCTGTGCGCTATCGACCCCAAGCCTCAGCCCGACACCATCGCCGACGAGCTCCCCCTGGTCGAGCTCATCGCCCGGCTGCTGAGCCGGGTGCTCGAAAGCGACCAACGCCTGCTGGAACAATCCCGACGGGCAGACCGCGCCGAAAACCAAGCGATGTGCGACCCGCTCACCGGCCTGTACAACCGCCGCGGATGGGACCGGCTGCTCGCCTCTGAACAGAGCCGCTGCCAACGCTACGCCAGCCCCGCCTGCGTGGTCTCAATCGACATCGACGGGCTCAAGACCGTCAACGACACCCAAGGCCACGCCGCGGGTGACGCGGTCCTCAAGGCCGCTGCCGACGCCCTACTCACCGGCCTGCGTGACCAAGACCTGGTCGCCCGTGTCGGCGGCGACGAGTTCCTCGTGCTCGGCGTCGAATGCGACGCCCAAGGCGCCTCAGCCCTGGTCGACCGCCTCACCCAGGGGCTAGAACAAGCCAACGTGTACGCCTCGATCGGCCTAAGCCATCACCAAACCGGCCAACCCCTCGCCCACGCCGTCGAACGCGCCGACCAAGCGATGTACACCGACAAGCGTTCGCGCGCCAGCAAACGATCGGGCTCCACGCCCCCGACTCAACCGCGTTGACGTCATCTCATTAAAGGCAGCCCCGGATACTCCTCCGCCGTCCATCGCTTCACCAGCGACGCGGTCGCCGATCCCGCCTCCCGCACCGCCGGCTCTGCACGCCGGTGCTGCATCGTCCGCGCCAAATCCGCGTGATCGTTCACCATCAACCGGCTCTCTCCCGGCTGCCAAGGCAGCACATACGCGTCCGCCATGCGGTCCACCTGGGCAAACCACGCCCGCGCCCCCGCAGCGTCCAACTCTTTACGCACCCGCCGCGTCACCCGCCCCTGAATCGTGTCCCACTGATCCGAAGAAGGACGCGTCCCGCCTTCCGCGAACGCCTCCCGCCACGCCGCCACCGCGTCGTCCACCATCCGCTCAGGCAGCGCCGCCAGCTGCGCCCGCACCACATCCCCAAAGCGTGCCACCGCCGTGGTCGCCCGCCGGGCCTGCGCCCCCCACGGCAGCCGGATTTCATCAAACCGCGGCTTCTGCGGCCCGCTGCACCCGTCGTGGTGGTAGTACTCCGCCTGGCTCAGCCGCCCGGTGCTCGACTTGCCCGCCACCGGCCGGTACGTCGCGTGCTCGCGGCGGATCCCCCGACACACCACCAACCCCTCATCTTCAATCAACGTAAAAAAAGCTTCGCGGTGGTCTTCGGCCAACAACACCGCGTGCAGATAGTCCTCCGCCAGCTCCGGCGTCGGATCCACCGCCCCTTCGATCACCAGCCCAAACCGGTGCGGCCGCGACACACGAAATGCCACCCCACCCAGGGTCAACGTCGTTTCATCTCGATCGGCGGTGATCTCGGTCATGCCCGACATCCTACCGACCGGCGATCCGCGGCTAATCGACCTCGTCGATCTCATCGGCAAAGGCCACCAGTTCGGGCGGGAGCTCGCGGGTGCCCACACGCCAGACGCCCGCATCGCGATTAAAAAAATAGTCCTCGCCATCCGGGTCCGCGGCCGCACTGCTCCACAGCACCCGTCCACCACCGGGCGCCGCCCACTGCCGCAACACTCCGCCCGCCAGCGGATCTT
>JALZVY010000234.1 GCA_023300125.1 Phycisphaera sp. | reverse complement strand
TGGCTTCTACTTGGAGGACTTTGATGTTGGATCGGTGGGCAATTTTTTGCACCATGCGGTGGTGCTGGATCAATCGTCGGTAGACGTCAGCGGGCCGTTTTCCTGGCTGCAAGGCGGGGGGAGGTGGGATTCTTTCGCCGGGCCATTGGGACCGTATGCGTGCGGCAAATCCGATGGCCCGTGTGAGTTCTTGGTAGGTGTCGGCGGGGAGGTCTTTTTTTTCTAGAAGGAGGTTGATTTGCCGGTTGAGTTGGATGACTTCTTTGCAGACATCGGTGGGTGTGATGGCTTGGTCTTGGTGGGGTGCGGAGGGCGTGACCACCAAGCCGAGGATGTCGACAATCTCAGCGAGGCTTTGGTTCGCGGTTTGAACGATCTGCATGACGTCTTCGGGTGCGATGTCGCCCACGGGATTTTGGGGCTCGTTTTTGACTTCGCGAATCAGTTCGTAGCTGAGACGATTCACTTTTTGAAAAAGTGTGGATGCCAGATAGATGGCTTCGTGTGGGGCGGCGTCTTGGATGTCGATGGAGGCGCGACCGGTCGTGGGGCTGCCCATGTAAAACCGAATGGCTTCGATGTGGTCTGCGACGGCCTGAACTTCGCGATGGACATCGGTGGGGGTGATGCTGGCCGCGTGGATGTCGCCGTATGCGGGGGCCCACCCGTGGGGGCTTGGTGTGAAGGCTGTGAGAACCAGCAGAACGCTTGTTATTCCAAGGTGCTTCATGCGACATCCTTTGATGACTGAGTCTTGTATGTGTGCGTGTGGCCCGCGCCGCGGTACTGCGGCTGCGGGCTATTTTAGCTGCAACGGGGCGTGCCGTTCTGCGGCGTGGAGGGTGCGCGTGTTGGGGTGTGCTGCATCAAAGACGGTGGACGTGGCTTTGCGGTTGCAGGGGCACTGATCTGGATGCGCCCGGCTGCGACTGGGCGATGTCCGGGCAGCGGGTTTGGGGTCTTGTGTGAGGTCTTGTGTGAGGGGGTTAGTTGAAGGGGGTGATGAGGTCGAAGAGGCCTTCGATGGGGCCGCGTTTTTTCTCGGGGGCCGCGGGTTCGTAGGCGTCGTCGGCGGGGTCGGGTTCGCCTGCTTGGGCGGCGATTTGCTGGGAGCTGGGGGTGCCGAGCTTGGGGGCCCAGGTGGTGTGGTTTTCTGGGGGGTTGCCTTCGAGTACGAAGACCGAGTCGTCGGAGACCGGGGGGCCGGCGGGGTCGGGGACGGCGAGGTCGATGCTGATGTCCAGGGCGGCATTGAGCCGGGGGAAGGTGGCTTGGTAGCCGCTCAGCCCCAGGCCCAGGCGGGTGACTTGGGCGGTGGCGTCGTGGCGGTGCCAGAAGCGGCTGTTGTTGCGGACCAGGTGGGCGTAGGGGCGGTCGATCTCGACGATCATGAGCACGGACCGGCCGTCTTGGGGCAGGCGCATGCTGACCACGCGGCCGATGGCGATGCCGCGGTAGCGCACGGGGGTGCTGGGGCGCACGGCGCCGCGGTCGGGGCTGCGGAGCAGGATGCGGAGGCCGTCGCTCATGCCTGCGTCGGCGGGCGGGCCGATTTGGGCGGTGAAGTGGTCGGCTTTTTTCTCGACCCCGGGGCGGAATTGGATCGAGGGGCCTGCGAGCAGGGACTCGACGTCGCGGACGGCGGTGAGGCCCAGCTCGGGGCGGGTGATCCACCAGTCTGAGTCGGCGGTGGCGAGGTTGAGGCCCGAGGGTTGTAGGCGGATTTGGACCGAGGCGCCGCGGCCGCCGGGGTGCAGGGTGACGGCGGTGACGCCGCCGACTTCGACGCCGCGGCAGAGCACGGGGGTTTGGAAGGCTTTGATGCCCGAGGCGTCGGTGACGTCGAGCTGCACGTTGAACTGCTGCTGCTCGTAGGCCCAAAAGGAGAAGTAGCCCAGCAGGCCCAGGCCCACCAGGGGTAGCAGCCAGGCGAAGGAGGTGCGGCGGCGGACCGGGACGGCGGTGGGCAGGGCGGCGCCGGTGGCTGAGGGGGCGGGGGGGTTAGCCATTGCGTTGGGTGTCCGTGTGGTTCCAGAAGATTTTGGCGTTGAGCGCTTCGGCGGCGACGATGCTGAGCAGCACCACGGCCAAGAAGGCGACGGCGCCGGGCTTGGGATCGACCGAGGCGAGGCCGCCCAGGCGCACCAGGCCGATGAGCAGGGTGATGACGAACATGTCGACCATGGACCATCGGCCGGCGGTGGCGATGGCCCGGTGTATTTTGGCCAGGCGGCGGGCGGTGTGGGGGTTGCGGGGGCTGCGGCAGAGCACGAGGGTGGCGAGCCCCGCGACTTTGAGCACCGGCACGCAGATGCTGGCGGCGAAGACCAAGACCGCGAGCGCCGGTGAGCCGCCGAAGTACAGGACTTTGATGCCACCCCAGACGGTGGCGGGCTCGGGTGGGCCCAGGTGGGCGATGCGCATGATGGGCACGGTGTTGGCGGGCCAGAGCATAAGCATGGCCAGGACCAGCAGCAGCACGCAGCGCCGCAGCGAGCCATTGGGGTCGGTGATCAGCGGGTCGTGGCAGCGGACGCATGCGGCTTGGCAGTGCGCCGCGACGGCGTGGCCTTGCTGGGCCATGCCGCAGGTTTGGCAGCCCACGAGATCGTCCGCCGGATGGGTGGCGGGGATGGCGGCGGGCATGACGCGTTCCCACAGCCGGCCGGGTTTGATCCGCAGGGCGATGAGCAGCCACACGGCGGCGGCGGCGAGATAGAGGTAGAAGCTTTGGCCGTAGCTGAGCCCGCCGTCGTGGGCGAGCTTGCCGTGGGCGACGATCACGCCCAGCAGGAAGATCTCGGGCATGACCCAGGGGCGCATGTGCCCAAGCAGCCGCAGCACTGCGGTGGTACCGGGCCCGGGGCTGCGGGCGAGCAGGCCCGTGGCGACGTAGAGCATGGCCAGGGCCCAGATGACCGGGCACACGACGGTGCACATGAGCACGGCGACCCCCACGACGGTGGAGCCCAGGCGCATGGTTTCGAGCGCTCCGCCGGCCACGCCGATGTGGTTGGTGCCGCCGGCAAAGCCGAAGGCCATGAACATGCCTTGGGCCATGCCGGTGAACAGGGCCAGCAGGGCCAAGGACCAGAGTGTGGCTTCGAGCGGGCCGGCGCTGCGGGGGTGGGTGATTTTGAAACCGCACCGGCTGCAGCGCGATGCGCGCCGGGCGGCAGGGTTGATCGCTTGCACCCAGCCGCAGCTGGTGCAGGTGTGAGCGCGGTGGCTTGTGCGCGCTGAGAGGTGGTGGGGCGCCGTGTCCGCGACCATGGTGAAAAGAGGTTGGGGCTTGGCCTTGGGTTGAAGCTTGGGCCCAGGTGGCCCGCGGCGCGCGTATTTACTCGGGCTCGGTGGGCGAGGACTGGGGCAGCACGGGCTCGGGGCGGGTGTTGCGGGGGGCTTTTTTGTCGGCTTCGTTGCCCACGAGGTATCCGGCGCCGCCGCCTACGGCGGCGCCGATGAGCGTGGCTTCGGAGCTGCCGCCGATGGCCTGGCCGGCCACCGCGCCGATGCCTGCGCCGATGATGGCGCCGGTCTGGGCGTCGGATTCGCAGCCGGTGAGGCCGGGGCCGGCGGCCAGGAGCAGGGCGGCGGCCAAGAGGGTGCGGGGCGATGGGGTGTGGGGCATGGGGGTTGTCTTTCAGTGGGGCTGCGGCGATCGCCTCGGACAAGGCCGTGGGCGTGTTGAAGGATACTAGACGGGTTTTTGTGGTACGCCATACCGCCCGCGGCGGGGTGCGGCTGGCGGAGGGGCTATGGTGTGTGGGTTATGTCCCTGAAATTCCCCTAATAATTCCATGAATACGGAGCGATCGATGAAAACCCCTGTGAAGTCTTGGTGTGGTGTGTTGTGCGGCCGCTGGTTGGGCGTGCTGGTGATGTGCGGGTGGCTTGGGGCGGCGGCGGCTCAGGGAGATGAGCAGGCGCCGACGGTGATTTCGAGCATGGCCGAGCTGCAGGACTATGCGGAGCGCAGCGGCAACCGGGTGAAGATGCAGCCGGGGGTTTATCAGCTTGCCGAATTGCTGACCGCGGAACACCTGGATGTTCTTCGCAAGCGTTTTGCTGCGGATGCGGAGCGTCGCGGCACCAAAAAACGCGAGGCCCATCTCTTCGGCTTTTCGGGCAACAACAATCATTTTGATTTGACGGGCGTGACCATTGAGGTGGACACGAAGTTTTTGACGGCCTTTAAGGGCGCACGGATCAGTGAGTTTCTCATCAGTGGAAACCGCGTCACCCTCGAGGGCCTGACGGTCAAGGACATCGGTGACCATCCGACGGTGCGTGGGGGCACGACCATGACGGTCCACGGCGACGTGGTGACGCTTAAAGAGGTGGTGCTGCATGTTCGCGGTTCGTCGCCTTATGGATATGGCGACTTGATGGGCAAGGGCGACAAGGCTGTTTTGAAGGGGCGAAAGCACAGCGGGTTGCTGGTGTGTGGCCGCAAAACCAAGGTCTTGGGGTGCAAGGTTTTCACACGGGCCTTTGGCCACGCTTTTTTTGTGCAGGGCGGCACCGACATTTTGTTTAAAGATTGCTACGCGGAAGGCGAGCTGCGGCCCACCGACGACATGTTGGCCGAGACGTCGGGGCCTGTATTTGATGCGGGTTTCAAGACGATTTACAAGCCCAATGTGATTCAGCGCGGGTACATGAAGTCGCTCAATGAATGCGGGTTTCGCAGCTATGGGAAAGGTGGTCCCACGGGCAGGGTGACCGGCAAGGTGACGGTGGAGAACTGTGTGGCGAAGGGCATGCGTGTGGGCTTCGCGTTTTCGTTGGTCAAAGGCGCACCGGCGCTGATCCAAAATTGCGAGGCCATCGAGTGTGAACGTGGTTACTACCTGCGTGGTGCGGTGGTCGAAAACAGCCGAGGTGACGCGAAGTATGGCCCGCTGATGTATTTGGTCGGCGATGCGTCGGAGCGGTGCGTGGTTGATTTGACGCTGACCCCTGCGGTGTCGGACAAGAAAGTGCATGCCTTGGCGACCATTTGTGGCGAAGGCCATCAGGTGCGGATCAAGCGTGGCGACAAGCGTCGTAGCAAGCCGCTGCCGATCATGATTGGTTTCCGTCCGCCGCCGGCGGGTGAGATTTCGGCGCCCATCGGCGAGGCGGAGGCCAAGAAAATCCGCTTGGAAAACACGACGGGCATGCCGATTCTTTTCGGGCCCAAGTCGCGAGAGTCGCGGGTGTCGACCAACGGGGCGGTCACCAAGGACAAGGGCAAGAACAACAAGGTGTCCAAGCGGTCTTAATGGCTTGACCGCCGGTTCAGTATCCACGCGGGGCTGCCCTGATCCGGGCGGCCCCGTTTTGCGTGGTGGGCAGGGTGGCGGCGCTTGAGATGGAGAACACCGCGGCGATGCCGCTTGGGTTGGGGTCACTCGCCTGGGGGCAGGGCCTGGATTTCGGTGAAGTAGGCGCCGCCGGCTTCGCCGGTTTCGTCTTGGAGGTAGGTCCACAGTTCGGTGTGGCCTGCGGGGAGGGTGATTTCAAAGGCGACGCCGAGGCTGCCGGGTTCGACGGCGCAGGTGGCGGTTTGGCCGGCGAGTTGGATGCGGGCGCGGGTGGCGACGACGGGGCGCTGGGCGTCTTTGGGGAACTGGCGGAGGGTGAGGCGGTAGCGGCCGGCGTGTTTGACGTTGAGGTGCCAGGGGGCGGTGACCCGTGGAAGTTTTTCGATCATGCTGAAGCGCCACGGCGGGTTGCCTTGGGGCATGTACCAGTCTTGGCAGGTGAGTTCGAGTGGGTTTTCGTCGGGGTTGCCCACGTCGATGGAGACGGGGGTCATGCGGGGGGAGACGGATTCCCAGAAAGGGGGGTAGAGGCTGCGCAGCTGCTGAACGTGTTCGGGGTGGTCTGCGGCGATGTCACGCTTTTGCAGCGGGTCGTTGTCGATGTGGTAGAGCTCTTCGCCGTTGAGCAGGCGCCAGGGGCCTTGGATGATGTAGGAATCTTTCCAGGGCTGAGGGTGGCCGTAGAAACGGATGCCGCCTTGGAATTGGCTGATGAGGTGGTCGCGTGCGGGTGCGGCGGCGGGGTCCAAAAGCTGGGGGGCGAGGGAGACGCCGTCGGCGGCGTGGCTGGCGGGGACTTGGAAGCCGCAGAGTTCGGCGAGGGTGGGCAGCACGTCGATGTGGGCGCCCAGGGAGGCGATGTCGCGGCCGCCGACCAGCCCGCCGGCGGGCCAGCGGATGAAGAAGGGCACGCGGTGGCCGCCGTCGTAGATCGAGGCTTTTTTGCCGCGCATGCCTGCGTTGTAGCCTTCGGCGGGCTCGGTGTTGTGTCTGTTGAGTCGGTCGGGGCTGACGAACTTGGCGCCGTTGGCGGTGCCGTTGTCGGTCATGAAGATGAAGATGGTGTTTTCGGCAAGGCCCAGTGTTTCGAGGCGTTCACGCAGAAGCCCGACGTTGTGGTCGAGATTAGCGATCATGCCGTAGAACTCGGCGCCGCCGCCCCAGGTGATGGCGTCTTGGTAGGGGGCGCTCCATTCTTCGTCGACGACGTAGGGGCTGTGGGGGGCGTTGGGGGCGAGGTATAGGAAGAAGGGTTGGTGTTGATTGGCTTCGATGAAGTCGATGGACTCGCGGAACCAGACGTCGGTGCAGTAGCCTTCGAATTGTTCGAGGGTGCCGTTGCGTTCGTAGAAGTCGTCGTAGTAGTCGTTGCCCCAGTGGTCGGAGATTTGCCCAATGGCCCCGCAGCGGTGCCATACGGCGTTCTGGAAACCGCGGTCTTGGGGGCGGTGGGGGGCGCTGTCGCCCAGGTGCCATTTGCCGGACATGCCCGTGGCGTAGCCTTGGTCGGCGAAGACGTGGGCGATGGTGCGTTCGTCGGTGTGCAGCAGGGTGCGGCCGGCGCTGGTGCGGTAGGCGCCGGTGCGGCCGGGGTATCGGCCGGTCATGAGTGCGGCCCGGGTGGGGGTGCACAGGGGGCTGACGTGGAAGTCGGTGAACCGCACCGATTCGCCGTGCAGGCGATCGAGGTGGGGGGTTTTGAGCACGGGGTTGCCGTGGCAGCCCAGGTCGCCGTAGCCCTGGTCGTCGGTCATGATGAGCACGACGTTGGGGGGTGGGGTGGCGGTTTTTGCGTCTTGTTCAGCAGTTTTTTTAGCTTGTTGCACGGCGGTCTGAGCGCTGCCTTGGCTGGGAACGCCGAGGGTGAGCAGGAGGGTGAATAGCGTGAGGGTGGCTTTTAAATGCATGGGGCGCTGTGGGGGATTGAAAATTGGTGGGGGGGGGAATCAGATGCGTGTGCAGCGGGGCTTTATAGACGTGTGGTTGTGCTGAGCGGGTGGGGATCGGTTTTTTAGGGGCGTTGGCGCTGCCGGGCGGCGCGGGTGAGCAGGCGGTCGAGCTGGTTGGCGAAGGCTTGTTTGTCTTTGGGGCCCAGCCCCGCGGGGCCGCCGGCTTCTTTGCCTGAGAGCTGGCCGGCGCTGCGCAGGTCGGTCATGAGGTCGCGGGTGGCCAGGGCCTCGCCGATGGTTTGGGCGGTGTAGTGTTGGCCGCGCGGGTTTAAGGCGGTGCCGCCTTGCTCGACAACGGCGGCTGCGAGGGGGATGTCGGCGGTGATGACCAGGTCTCCTGTGGCCATGCGTTCGACGATGCGGTGGTCGGCGGCGTCGGGGGTGGTGGGCACGACGATGCTGTCGAACAGATCTGAGCGGGGGGTGGTGACGCCGTTGTTGGCCACGAGGGTGACGCGGGTGTGGGTGCGCTGGGCGGCGCGGAAGAGCAGCTCTTTGATGACCGTGGGGCAGGCGTCGGCGTCGATCCAGATTTTCATGGGGGCTTTCGGGCGTGGCGCGGCAAGACGAAGCGGGTTTTTGGCGCTAGGACTTGAGGCGGCGGGCAAAGAGGTCGTAGGTGAGCCCGTAGACCTGGTGGGCGATGGCGGGGTCGTAGCGGTGGCCTTCGTCGCGCATGAAGGCGTGCTGGCCGTTGAATTCGTGCCAGGTGAAGTTGACGTTGGCGGCGGTCATGGCGTCGTAGATGGTGCGGCGGCCTTCGGCGGGCACGTGGGGGTCTTGGCGGCCGAAGACCATGAGCATCTCGCCGGGGATGTCGGCCATGCGGTCCAGTGAATCGTCGCTCTTGCCTTCGCCCAGGCTGCGGCTGTGGATGTCGGTGGCGTAGTAGCAGGCGCCGGCTTGCACGTCGGGGTGCATGGCGCTGCGGAAGGCCAGGTGGCCGCCGATGCAGATGCCCAGTGTGCCCAGGCGGCCGTTGCACGCGGGGTGCTGGGCGAGGAAGTCCAGCGTGGCCCGGGCGTCGGCGTCGTAGGCGCTCAGAGGCTTGGTGGTTTTGAGGGTGTTGCCGCGCTCGGTGCCCGGGGCGTCGTAGTTGTAGGCCACGCCGGGGTCTTCGTACTCGTGGTAAATCTCGGGCAGGGCCACGACGTAGCCTTGGCCGGCAAGCATGGCGGCGGTGCGGTGGATGGGCCCGGTGACCTGGTAGATCTCGGAGAACATGACCACGCCCGGCAGGGGGTTGGGGTGCTCGGGCCGCAGCACGTGCACACGCATGGGGCCGGTGGGGGTGTCGATGTCGGCGTGTTCGGGCGGCAGGAGGATCATGGGCGAGTGGGTGTTCAGGGGGCGGCGGCGTGGCGGAGGAGCGGGAAGCGCTGCGAAGGCGACGCCCGCGTGTGGATGATACGACCCAAGGATGGGGGCGGGCCGGGCTGGGCCGGGCTGGGGCGGGGCGTCTGCGTAGACTCGGGGCATGACCTATCGCGCAGTGATGTTTGATTTGGACGGCACCTTGGCGGACACGCTGGAGGACCTGGCGGCGGCGGGCAACCACGCGTTGGCGGCGGTGGGGCGGCCGGGGTATCCGGTGCAGCGTTACCGCCAGCTGGTGGGGCGGGGGCTGGATCAGCTGGTGGCCGATGCGCTGGGCCCCGAGCACGCGGGCCTGGGGGGCGCGGCCAAGGAGGCGTTCTTGGATTACTACGCCCAGCACCGCTACGACCACACGGGGCCGTATGCGGGCATTGCCGATTTGCTGGACGCGCTGAACGCGGCCCGGGTGCCGATGGCGGTGCTGAGTAACAAAACGGATTCGGCTGCGGTGGACATGGTGCAGACGTTGTTTGGGCGGTGGGACTTCGTCGCGACCCGGGGGCATCGGGCGGATTGTGCGCCCAAGCCCGACCCGGCGGGGGCGTGGGAGGTGTGCACCGAAGCGGGCGTGCCGGCCGAGGGCTGGATCTACGTGGGCGATTCGGATGTGGACATGCTGACCGCCCGGGCGGCAGGGTTTTACGCGGTGGGCGTGGCCTGGGGCTTTCGCGGCCGCGA
>JALZVY010000233.1 GCA_023300125.1 Phycisphaera sp. | reverse complement strand
CCGCCGACACCCTGGCCCTGCAACCCCGCCACACCGCGGCGCTGGGCGAAGCCCAAGAAGCCCTGACCGCCGCCGCGGCCCACGTGGATCCGGCCGCCCACAGCCTCGGCGAGATCGAGCTGGTCGCGGGCGCCCTGCGCCACGCCCTGGACGCCCTGGCGGGCCTGGGCGGCGAGCTCACCCCCGACGACGTCATCGGCCGGGTCTTCGCCACCTTCTGCGTGGGCAAATAAGCCCGCGGCCTCGCACGCCCGCGACCTCCCACACCCGCGACCCCGCCCGCGCCACATCGCAACCCAAAGACACCCCAACGCTCTAGACTAAGCCCATGAACAAGCCCATCCCCAGCCCCGCCCGCCGCCGCGGCGAAGTCGAGATCCCCGCCAAATTCATCCCGGTCATCGTGCTGGTCGTCGGGGTCTTGGCCCTGGCCTCGTGCAGCTTCAAAGCCGTCGACGTCGGCCACGTCGGCGTGGCCAGCCTCTTTGGCAAGGTCAAAGAACAGCCCTACCCCGCGGGGCTGCACTTCCCGGTCAACCCGCTGCTGAAATGGGTGCAATTCGACGGCCGGCAAAAAACCCACCTCGAAACCGCCGCGGTCCCCAGCCAAGACCAACTGCTCACCGACGTGGACGTCTCGGTCCAGTACCGCATCGACGCCACGCGGGCCTACGAAATCTTGGCCGACACCGGCACCGCCGAGCAGGCCGTCGAGGTCCACCTGGTCCCGGCGCTGCGCAGCCTCATCCGCGAGCAGGGCAAAACGATCAAAAACGCCGAAGACTTCTTCAACGAAGAAACCCAGCAGCGGATCCAAGACAACCTCCTCCAAGAAATGATGGCCTTCCTTGAACCCAAGGGCATCTTGGTGTCCGAAGTGCTCATCCGCGACATCCAACTGCCCGCCCAACTGCGGGCCCGCATCGAAGAAAAGAAGGCCGCCGAGCAGCAGCTGGCCCGCACCGAGTTCGAGCAGCAGACCAAGGTCGTGCAGGCCAAGGCCGAGCGTGAAGCCGCCAACGAGCAAGCCCTCATGCGTGAGCGACTCGCCGAGGCCCAGGCCTACGAAATCCGCCAGATCAACGAAGCCATCAGTGAAAACCCCGCCTACATCAAGCTGCAGGCCCTCGAAGCCCTCAAATCCATCAGCAAAGACCCCGCCGCCAAGATGTACTTCATGGACGGCGACGCCCCCATGCCCCTGCCGCTCATGAACCTGTCTCAGTAACGCCGCGTCGACACACCGCTTGGCCCATTGACCCCGCCGCTCCACGCCCACTCCGCCCGCCCCGCCAAAGGCCGTCCGCGGATATCCTCAAACGCTCATGAGTGCTCCCGCCCCCGGCCCTGCGCCGGCGCCCCAACACGGCCACCGCCTCACCCCCTTGTGGCGCAACGTCAGCTTCACGCTGATGTGGACCTCCACCGCCGCCAGCGGCTTCGGTGACCGCATGATCATGCTCGCCTCGCTGGCCCTGCTCGGGGCCTTGGCGGGCGACGCCAACTCCACGTCGGTGAACGCGGCGATCAACTTCTGGTTTTTCCTGCCCTACGTCTTCTTCGCCCTTCTGGGCGGGTGGATCGCCGACCGGCTGCCGCGTAAGTGGGTGCTCTTCGTCTGCGACGAGGCCCGCGGCCTGCTGCTGCTCTGGGCCGTCGTGTCGCTGGCCACGGTCGCGGGCACCGCGGTGCTGCCCGACCACACGCACTGGCAGGTCTACGCCATGCTCTTTGGCATCGGCACCTTCGCGGCCATCTTCAACCCCACACGCAACGCCATTGTCCCGCAGATCGTCGACCGCACCCAGCTGCAACCCGCCAACGGCCTGGTCACCGTCATCGGGGTGGTCTTCTCGATGGTCGGCTACATCGTCGGCGAAGCACTGATCGACTCCAAAGACGCCTCAAGCGTGCGCATGGGCCTGCTCATGGGCGCCGGCTTCTATCTGATCTCAGGCTGGTTCTTCGCCTTCATGCGCCCCCGCCCGGCCCACACCGGCATCACCGGCCCCGTGGCCCCCGAAGACCAACTCAACCCCTCGCTCACCGACGCGCTGCGCTACACCCTCCGACACAAACGGGTGGTGCGGCTCATTGGGCTGGACGTGCTGGTGTGGAGCGCCGCCGCACTCATGTACACCGGCGTCATCGGGCTGTGCAAGGTCCACTACGGCGTCCAAGACGACGAGCTTCTCAAAGAAGTCGCCTGGGTCAGCGCCTTGCTGGGCTTTGGCATGCTGGCGGGCGCCGCGCTCACCGCCCTGATCCGCACCCGCCAAGAGTCGGGGATCATCATCAGCACCGCCCTGATCGCCGCGGGCATCAGCATCGTGGTGGTGACCTTCCTGCCCTTCAAACCCCTGACCTACGCCGGCTCTTTCTGCCTGGGGGTGGCGGGCAATCTCGCCATCGTGACCGTGCTGTCGCTGCTGCAAAGCACCACCCCCAACCACGTGCGTGGCGTCGTGCTGGGCCTCAACGCGATGGCCAGCACCCTGCTCAGCGTGGCCATCTACTTTGTGATTTGGCGCCAAGACAACGCCGACAACGTGGTGATTTACGGCCTCGAAGTGCTGGGCCCGGTGTTGGTGGGCGTCGGGGCCATCACCCTGGTCCGCTACCTGCGTTCGGGCCCCATGCCCACCAGCGGAGGCAACGTGTTTCGCCGCCTGGCGCGTTTGTTCGTGTTTGTCGTGCACCGCGCCCGCTTCGAAGGCCGCCACCACATCCCCCACGAAGGCCCGGTCATCCTGGCGTGCAACCACACCACCGCGCTGGACCCCTTTGTGATGCAGGCCGCCTGCCCGCGGCTCATCGGCTGGCTCATGCTCAGCAGCTACCGCTTCCGGTTGATGGAACCGCTGTGGCGTGCCGCCGATCCGATCTGCCTCGACATCGAAAAAGGCGCCCAGAAACACAAAGGCGGCACCAAACAAGTGCGGCAGATTGTCGCCCGGCTCAAAGAAGGCCGGGTCGTGGGCATGTTCCCCGAAGGCAGCCTGCAATACGAAAAACGCGTTCTTAAACGCTTCCAGCCCGGCGTGGCCACCTGCGCCCGCCTGTCCAAGGCCGCCATCGTGCCCTGCTGGATCGAGGGCACCCCCCGCAGCCGCAGCATGTTCGTGCACTTCTTCCGCCCCACCCACACCACCTTGCACTTCGGCGCCCCGTTCATTCCGAACCCAAGCGACTCGCCCAAAGACATCACCGCCGAGCTGCGTCGGCGGATGATCGCCCTGGCCCCGGGCCCGGTGGAGCAAGCCGACGCCCGCGAGGCCCGCGACGGGGACTAAGGGGTTGGGGGTTCGGGGTTCGGGATTGGGGCCCCTGAACACAAGCACGCCCCCCAGCCCCGCGGCGTCCATCCCCACGCCCCAATCCCCAACTCCCAACCCCGGCGCAGCCCCCACGGGCTACAATTCCTCCCCGCCTTTCCCCCGCGCCCCCCCAGGACCCGCCTCATGCCCCGCCCTGTCACTTTATTCACCGGCCAGTGGGCCGACCTTCCCTTCGAAACCCTCTGCGAAAAAGCCGCGGGCTTCGGTTACGAAGGCCTCGAAATCGCCTGCTGGGGTGACCACTTCGACGTGGTCGAGGCAGCCAAAAGCGACAAGTACTGCCGCCAGCGCTGGGAGATCCTCTCGGACAACGGCCTCACCGCCTACGCCTTGGGCATGCACCTGGTGGGCCAGGCCATCTGCGACAACATCGACGAGCGCCACCGCGCCATCCTGCCCGACCGGGTCTGGAAAGACGGCAAGGCCGAAGGCGTGCGCACCCGCGCCGCGGCCGAGATGAAAACCGCCGCCAAAGCGCTGCGTCGCTTCCTGAACCTCAAGCCCGGCCGCGGCAAGGGCCGTGGCGCCAAAGGCGACGGCTTCCCCGGCGTGGTCACCGGCTTCTCGGGCAGCAGCATCTGGCACGCCAACTACGCCTTCCCACCCACGCCCCAGTCCTACTACGACAAGGGCTACAAAGACTTCGCCAAGCGCTTCCTGCCGATCCTCAACGAGTTCGACAAGCAAGACATCAACTTCGCCCTCGAAGTCCACCCCACCGAAATCGCCTTCGACACCGCCACCGCCGACCGCGCGATGGAAGCCGTCAACGACCACAAGCGTTTCGGCTTCAACTACGACCCCAGCCACCTGGGCTACCAAGGCGTGGACTACGTGCAGTTCCTGCACCACTTCGCCGACCGCATCTACCACGTGCACATGAAAGACGCCTGGTGGGGCCACGGTGACGGCAGCGTCGGCGTGTTCGGCGGCCACACCACCTTCACCGACCCCCACCGCCACTGGGACTTCCGCAGCCTCGGCCACGGCGACATCGACTTCGAGACCATCATGGTCGCGCTCAACGACATCGCCTACCGCGGGCCGCTCAGCGTCGAGTGGGAAGACGGCCGCATGGACCGCGAGTACGGCGCCGCCGAAGCCGCCGACTTCGTTCGGTCCATCGACTTCCCCAGCAGCGACGTGGCCTTCGACGCGCAATTCGATCACTGAGGTGCGTATCCCGATGGAAGGTCGCCCGGGCACCTTCGCCCAGGTGCCGCGGGCAGCGGAGCCGTCCGCGGCATCTCGGTTTCTTTAGGCCAAACGTCTGGATTTCCGCAGGCCCGCGAAGACCATCACGCAGAGCACGGAGAAACGGAGGCCACGGAGAAAGGCAGCCTTGACCAGCGTCTGCCTTCCTCCGTGGTCTCCCCGTCTCCGTGGTCTCCGTGGCCTCCGTGATTCGCGAAGCGATGCCTTGGTGGGACGCGAGGATCAAGGGCCATGAGGTGCGCATCATCCGACGCTCCCCGCGGTGCGCGGCCCGCCCGCACGCCCGTGGCTTAAACTGCATCCATGCCGCCGCTGCTCACCGTCCCCGCCACCGTGCTCGCGCAAACCTCGGCCCTCCCGCCCATCGGCGGAACCGGCCAGTGGTTGGTGTATGGGCTGGTGCTGCTGGCTGTCGCCGCAGCGTTGTTTTTCATCGAAGTCTTCCTGCCCACCGGCGGGCTGGTGGCCGTCATGGCCGGCCTGTCCGCGGTGGCCGGGGTGTTTTGTCTATTTAGAATCAACACCACCCTGGGCATCATCGGCGCCACCGTGGTGCTCATGGCCACGCCCGTGCTGCTGGTGCTCGCCATCAAGATCTGGCCCGACACCCCCTTTGGTCAGTGGGTCACCCACTCCAACGAGCCCAAGCCCTCCCAAGGCACCTCCGCCCAACCCCATCCCCAACCCCATCCCCACGACGCGTCGGCCGACGACCACGCCTCCGCTTCGCTCCAGCCCGGCGACACCGGCCACACCCTCACACCCCTGCGCCCGGTGGGGGTGTGCATGCTCAACGGCCGCCGCCACGAGTGCCTGGCCCGCAGCGGCAGCATCGACCCCGATGTCCAGATCGAAGTCGTCTCGGTCACCGGCCACGATGTGTATGTGCGGCCCACAGACGCCGCCCAGCCTTAAACCCAGCCCACTTTTTTACCTCCCGGCGCTCCGCACCATGGCCAACCCCCTTGGCTCCTGCCCCACAGCATTCACCCGCGCCGCCCTGCTAGCGCTGCTCGCCCTGACCGCCGCCGGTTGCCACGCGCGGCTCATGCGCCCGCCGGCCATGTTCAACGGCACCAGCGCCCAGCCCTTCGCCACCCTGCCCGAAGCCGCACGCGACACCAGCGCCCGCATCTTCTACGCCACCAACCGCCAGCCACTGACCAAGGACCAGCCCCTGGTCTACGGCGCCCAGCGTGCCGCGGCGCTGAGCCTGGGACACATCGACACCCACATCGGTCAAGACCAAGAGCTGGTCTGGGACCAGCTCGCCCAGCACTCCCGCGGCGCGGGCGAAGGCCAGCGGCCACGGCTCACCCTCGACACCCCCCAGGCCTTGGGCCCCCTGCTCACCACCGCCCCGCCCCGCCTGGTGCAGCAGCAAACCGGCGAAGACGCCACCGAACTCGAAACCCGCTTTATCCCCCGCAACGACCCGGGCCGCGCCGCCTTCCGCTTCGCCAAAGCCCTCAACGCCGAGATGGACGCCACGAACCATCACGAGATTTACCTCTACATCCACGGCTACTTCAACAACTTCACCGACTGCGTCGAAACCGCCGCCAGCCTGCACCACTACAACGGTCGCCGGGGAGCGGTCGTCGCCTTCGCCTGGCCCTCGCGCAAGCACCTGCTGGACTACTTCGCCGACCGCGAAAGCGCCCAGTTCTCCGCCAGCGACCTGCGCCAGCTTTTGGTCTTCCTGGCCGAACACACCGACGCCCAGCGCATCAACATCGTCGCCCACTCCATGGGCACCTACCTCACCTCAAGCACCCTGCGCGAGCTGCGGCTCATCGCCTACGACAAAGACCCCCAAGAACTACGCGACGCCTTTCGCATCGGCGACGTGGTCCTGGTCGCCCCGGACATCGACGCCGACGTGTTGCAAAAAGTCTTCTTCCGCGAAGGCTTCGACCAGGTCGCCCAGCACCTGACCCTGTACGTCTCACCCAACGACCACGCGCTGAGCTGGGCCACGCGGCTGCTGTTCGGCGTGCTGCGGGCGGGCAATGCCACCGCCGACCACCTCAGCGACGACCAGCGGCGCTGGCTCAAAGCCAATGCCAACGTCTCGATGATCGACACCACCGGTCAAAAAACCTACGGCATCGGCCACAGCCACCACACCCAAAACCCCGGCGTGGCCAGCGACCTGCTGCTGCTGCTCGCCCACCGCCTAAGCCCCGGCGACCGCGGGCTCGAATACGGCACCGACACCGGCGTGTGGCAATTCCCCAAAGACTACGCCCAGCGTGTGCAAGCCATCGCCCAGCACGTCTACCCCGCCAGCCCCGCCGACGCCGCCGACGCCGAACCTCAGACCGATCAGGTGCCGGGCGCCTGCTGCATCACCCCCAGCCGCTTCGGCCCGCGGCTCACTCCAGCGCAAACCCCCGCGCAAACCCCAGCGACCGTGCCAGCGACCGCCCCGGCCCCAGCGACCGCCAATCCCTAAAGCCGCGGGCGTTACGATGATCCGCGTATGAGCCCAACGCCCCCCCCCAGCTCCAGCCCAAGCCCCCAGCCCGATCGTGCGCCCAAGCCCGACACGCCCCTGCGGCCGCTGAAACAGCGGGCCGCACGCAACGCCTGGCGACAAGACCTGCTCAAAGTCTGGCTGCCCGCCATGCTGCTCACCGCCGCGTGCTTTTGGGTGGCTTGGCAGTTTGTCGAGCCCGCCCCCCCGTCCACGGTTCGCCTGGCCACCGGCGCCCCGGGCGGGGGCTACGAGGGCATCGGCCAACGCATCGCGACCTCGTTTGACCGGCGCAACGTCTTTCTCGAACCCGTCGCCACCGCCGGCAGCGCCGAAAACCTGCGCCTGCTGGTCGACGGCGAAGTCGATGCCGCCATCGTGCAAGGCGGCACCGTCGGGGCCGACGCTCAAGACCTGCAAGCCGTCGTCAGCGTCGACTACGAACTGCTGCTGCTCGCGGTCAAGCGCACCCTGCTGCCCGACTCCACCCCCGTCGCGGTGCTCGACAACCCCGCCATCGTCGAGCTGCTCACCCACCAGCGCATCGCCATCGGCCAACCCCAGAGCGGCGCCGCCCAGCTGGCCCAGCACCTGCTCAACGAAATCGGCCTCACCGATCAGGTGGTCATCACCGCCCAAGACAGCGCACGCACCCCACTGGAGAGCCTGCGCAGCGACGGCTGCGACGCCGCCTTCTTCGTCCTGGCCCCCGACGCCCCCAAAGTCGCCGACATCCTCGCCGACCCCACCCTCACCATCGTCGGCCTCGCCCAGTCCCCGGGCCTCGCCCAGCGGGCCGCCTACCTCGCCCCGGTGGTCCTGGCCCGCGGCGTGATCGACCCCGCCCGCGACCTGCCCGCCGCGGATCTGCCCACCCTCGCCCCCACCGCCTACCTCGCGGTCCGCCCCGACACCCACCGCGCCGTCGTGCAGCTGCTGGTCCGCTCGGCCGTCGAAGACCAACACCCGCGGCTGGTCGGCACCCCGGGCACCTTCCCCACCCTCGACCGCGCCGATTTGCCCATCGCCGCCGAAGCCCGCTACTTCTTCGAACGCGGGCCCAACATCCTGCACCGCACCCTGCCGTTCTGGATCGCCTCCACCGTCGACCGCCTGGCGATCTTGCTGATCCCCATGCTCACAGTCCTCATCCCCCTCATGCGGATCGCCCCGCCCACCCTGCGCTGGCGTATCCGCCGCCGCATCTACCGCTGGTACCGCCAGCTCCGCGTCATCGACGACGACCTGGTCCGCACCGACCTGCCCCCCGCCCGCCTCGTAGCCGACCAAAACCAGCTCCGCGAGCTCGACGACGAAGTCAGCGAAACCGACGTCCCGCTCAGCTACATGGAAGAGTTCTACAACCTCCGCCTGCACATCGCCTACATGCGCCAACGCGTGGACGAACGCTGCGACCCCACGTCCGAGTCGTAGTTCACGCCGGACGCAGTCGTTCCCATGGCTGGCCCGTCGTTGACACGTTTGCCGGTGTCCCGGAGATGGGGGACAACGCAAGACACCCAGGTCGTGTCGCTCAGCCAGTCGAGCCGCCACCGGATCACGTGGAGAAACCCTCTCACCCTGCCAAGACATCGCTTCGCGAATCACGGAGTTCACGGAGGCCACGGAGATCACGGAGCAAGGCAGAAGACGCAGGCGGTTGGGAGGGCCGCGGCGGGGGTA
>JALZVY010000232.1 GCA_023300125.1 Phycisphaera sp. | reverse complement strand
ACCGCGATTCAACCCGAAGACATGGACGCCGACCCGCCGCCGCTGGCGATCCGCCGCCACACCGACCGCTGTTTTTTTGCGGTGCAAGAGCTGTTGCAGTCGCCCGACGGATCGCTGGATGGTTTTGTGGTCGAGGGCCACCGCATCGACGCCGACGACGTGGCCGAGGTGCGGCGCGATACGGATGCGCCCGTGTGTGGGATGCGCGACGGAAGCTGATGGCCGGGCGCCCTGCGCGGTGCCGCTTGCAGGGATCGGTTAGCCGTACTTGGCCCGCAGCGCTCGGCCTTGCTTGGCCGACTTGCCCGCGAGGTCCAAGATGTGGATGGGCCGGCGGGCCCACTGGGGGGTGATGACCAGCTCGGCCTGGCCTGTGAGGTGGTCGGCCACGTTCTGGTAATAGAGATGGCCTTTGTCGCCGGGGTGCTTGCCGGTTTTTTCGACCAGCTCCCCTTTGCGGTTGGGCTTGCGGGTGGTCCAGCCTTTCCAGAAAGCCATTTCGTAAGCCCCGCCGGTGCCGTAGAAAGCGATCTGGCTGGGCTTGGGGTCGCTGCGCAGCTGCGAGACGCTGAGGTTCAACATCGCGCCGTTGGCAAAGCGGACCACGGCGGTGGCCTCGTCTTCGTTGGCGTCGTGCTTCCACGGCTGGGTGGGTTTCATTTTCCCGGCCCAGTGGCCTTCTTGGGCAAAGCCGCTGACCTCCACCACCTCGGACGGCACGACCTGCAGGGCGTACTCCAGCAGGTGCACGCCCCAGTCGTACAGCACGCCTCCCGAAACACTGCGACTGGTGCGCCACCAGTCGCGGGGCATACCGTACTCGCCCATATGGGCTTCGATTTTGTACACCTCACCGATGGTTTTCTTCTCGACGATCTCGCGCACCGCCCGCATGATCCAGCCGTCCCAGTGGCGGTTGTGATACGTGCTGACCACGACCTTGTGTTTTTGGCCCAGGGCGATGAGCCGGTCGGCCTCGGAGGTGGTGAGCACAAAAGGTTTTTCGGTGACCACGTGCTTGCCGGCTTTGACGCACTTGGCCGCCAGCTTGTAGTGCAGGTTGTGGGGGGTGATGTGGACCAGCAGGTTCACGTCGCTCTGTTTGAGCATCGTGTCCAGATCGGTGTAGGTCTCGATGCCCGGGAAGTCTTTGGAGGCGACCTTCAGCCGCTCGGGGTCCAGCTCGCACACCGCGAAAGGACGCATGCCCGCTCGCTTCATTTCCTTGAGGTGGTTGCGGCCCATGTTGAAGGCGCCGCCATAACCAATGACGCCGACCTTGATGTCGGACGCGGACTTGAAGTGTTTTTTGAGCTTGGGCATGGCAGGGACCGGTAAGGGGTGCAGGGGATGGGGCCTGGCGTGATGGCGGGGGATTCACGGAGGCTTCGAAGCGATGGGCCCGAGTGCTTCGTGCCTGTCAAGCACCGCGGGGCAAGCAACTCCGGGCAGGCATGCCGAAAAGAATACCGCAATGACGTGCGGCATCGCTTGGCCCCGGGGGGCGGGATGCTCTACAGAGCCCCGCACCCGCCGCCGCAACATCCGCCTTGGGGGGTGGGGCCGGCGCAGTCGTTGAGGTCGGCCCGGGCGTTGGTCAGCACCATGCCGGTGCCCAGCAGTTTCTCGACCGGGGCGTGGGCGGGGGTTGTGCCGGGGTCGATTGCTTGGGCGTCGCACAACTCGCCCCAGGTCTGCAGCGTGGTGCTCATGCCGTGCAGGACCTCGACCGAGCGGCCGTTTTCGGGGCAGAAGTATTCGTAGGTGGGCATGGGGTGATTTTATGCTGCCGGGGCTTTGGGCTGACTATAAAAAAACCGCCCCGGCGGGTGCCGGGGCGGTGAAGTGATGGACGTTGGCGGGAAGCGGTTTAGGCTTCTTCTTGGGGGCGGCCTTCGACGGGCCAGTCCACGTGGAACTTCTTGCCGCGGGGCTGGTCGGTGCGCTCGTAGGTGTGGGCGCCGAAGTAGTCGCGCTGGGCTTGCAGCAGGTTGGCGGGGACGACCGCCGAGCGGTAGCCGTCGAAGTAGGCCAGGGCCGAGCTGAACGCCGGGGTGGGCACACCGTGCAGCACCGCGAGGCTGACGACCTTGCGCCAGTTTTGCTGGCAGCGGTGCAGCTCGTCGGTGAAGAACGGGTCGAGCATGAGGTTCTGCAGGCCCGGGTTGTTTTGGTAGGCCTCGGTGATCTTCTGCAGGAAGCGGGCGCGGATGATGCAGCCGCCGCGGAAGATCTTGGCGATCTCGGCGAAGTCCAGCTTCCAGCCGTATTCGTTTTGCGCTTCGGTCATGAGCTGGAAGCCCTGGGCGTAGGCGCAGATCTTGGAGCTGTAAAGAGCGTCGTGGATCGCGGCGATCAGCTCTTCTTTGCCTTCGGTGACGGCCGGGGCATCGGGGCCCTTGAGCACCTTGCTGGCGGCGACACGCTCTTCTTTGATGGCGCTGAGGCAGCGAGCGAACACGGCTTCGGCGATGGCGTTGGCGGGGATGCCAAGGTCCAGGGCGCTGGTGCTGGTCCACTTGCCCGTGCCCTTTTGGCCCGCGGCGTCGAGGACGATGTCCACGAAGAAGCGGTTGGGGTCGACGGGGTCTTTTTGCTGCAGGATGTCGGTGGTGATCTCGACCAGGAAGCTGTCGAGCAGGCCTTCGTTCCAGGTGCCAAAGACTTTGGACATGGCGTCGGGCTTCATGCCCAGCAGGTCTTTCATGACCTGGTAGGCCTCGCAGATCAGCTGCATGTCGATGTATTCGATGCCGTTGTGCACCATCTTGACGTAGTGGCCGGCGCCGTCGGCGCCGATGTGGGTGGTGCAGGTTTCACCTTCGGTGATGGGCACGCCCTTTTTGTAGTCCTCGTAGGGCTTGCCGGTCACAGGGTCGACCTTGGCGGCGATGGCTTCCCAGATGGGCCGCAGGCTTTCCCAAGCCTTGGCCGAGCCGCCGGGCATCAGCGAAGGGCCGAAGCGGGCGCCCAGTTCGCCGCCCGAGACGCCGGTGCCGATGAACTCAAAGCCTTCGGCGGTGAGGGCGTTTTCGCGGCGGATGGTGGCGTTCCAGTTGCTGTTGCCGCCGTCGATGATGATGTCGCCCTTGTCCAGCAGCGGCTTCAGGCCGTCGATGGTCGCGTCGACCGCGTCGCGGTCGTCGGGCAGCACGGCGGTGGACTTCACCAGCAGCACGATCTTGCGCGGGCTGGCGATCGAGTCGACGAAGTCTTTGAGCTCGGCGAAGCCCAGCACGCGTTCGGCCGAAGGTTCTTTTTCTTTGTTCTCGGCGATGAAGGCGTCGGTCTTGGACGTGGTGCGGTTGTAGACGCTGACCTGGTAGCCGTGGTCGGCCATGTTCAGGACCAGGTTCTGGCCCATGACGGCCAGGCCGATGAGGCCGATGTCAGATTTCTTGTCGGGCATGATGATTCGATCCGGGTTGGGGGGGGTGGGGTAAAAGGGTCAGAATACGGGGTTGGGGACGGGGCCGCCGCGGCGGCTTGCAAGGGGGTCTCTGGGGGGCTCTGAGGCGTCGGGGGGCCGGCGTGGCCCAGGTTTGATCAGAACGTGTTGGCCTGGATGAAGTCGGGGTTGCCGCTGAGGCAATTCACCAGGTTCTGGGTGGCCCGCATGGCTTGGCGGCCGACGCTTTCGATCGTGCGGCTGGCGATGTGGGGGGTGAGCATGATGTTGTCCACGCCCAAGTAGGGGTGGGGTGGCTTGAGGGGCTCGACGTTGACCACGTCGGCGCCGTAGCCGCCCAAGGCGCCGCTTTTGCAGGCCTGGGCGATGTCTTCTTCGTTGACCAGGCCTCCGCGGGCGGTGTTGACGAGTATCGCGGTGTCTTTCATCTGCGCGATCGTTGCGGTGTTGATGAACCCGCGGTTCTTGTCGGTGAGGTTCATGTGCAGGCTGATGACGTCGGCCTGGGCGAGGACCTGCTCGGCGCTGTCGGCTTTCTGGACCTGGTACTGCTTGGCGAAGTCTTCGTTCCAGTGCAGGTCGTGGGCCATGGCGGGCATGCCGAAGGCGGCGCCGCGTTTGATCACTTCTTGGCCCACGCGCCCCATGCCGATGACGCCCAGGGTTTTGCCCGCCAGTTCGGTGCCGGTGTGGCGGGGCCAGTTGCCCGCTTCGACTTCACGCAGGTGCATCTTGAAGTGCTTGGCCAGGCCGACCATGAGACCAAAGGCGTGTTCGGCCACGGTGGTGTGGTTCACCCCGGGGGTGAAGAGCACCGGGATTTTGTTTGCCGTGGCGTGGGCCACGTCGACCGAGTCCAGGCCGATGCCGTACCTGGCGATGACCTTGAGGGGGGTGGGCGCGGCCAGGGCGGCGTCGATCACCTTGGCGGTGATCTCGTCGTCGCCGTTCAGCACGCCGTCGAACCCGCCGTGCTCCTCCACGAGGGCCAGCATCTGGGCCTCGTTCAGCGGACCGCGCCCATGGACCACCGAAAAGCCCGAGTCTTCGAGGGCTTGGTGGTGTGCACCGGGGGTGTCTTGGTAGCTGGTGGTGGTGAGGAGAACCCTCATGGTGGTCGGTTTTCCTTTAAAGAAAGGGCAAACGCACGTTCCTCCGGACACCGGTTGGTCTCCTGCAGGAAACCAAACGCGGCCGACGACCACCGTGCAAACAAGATGTAGAAGCTAGAAAATAGCTTCTGAACCGCTGAGGGGCAAAGCAAATGCTGAAAAAACCGGTTTGAAGCAGACCCCACGGGCCAGCGGCCCCGTGGCGGGGTGGGGTGGGGTGCTGGCCCCTTTGAATCTTTGAATCAGGGGGCCGGTTGGTCGGTGGGGCTCTGGGCCACTTCTTCCCCGGCCAGGCGTCCGCCCACCAGGGTCACCACGCGGTCCGCGGCGTCGGCCACTTTGGGGTCGTGGGTGACCATGACGGTGGTTTGGCCCCCGGCGTGGAGCTGGTCGAAGAGTTCGAGGATCGACGCCCCGGTTTCCTGGTCCAGGTTGCCGGTGGGCTCGTCGGCCAGCAGCACGCGGGGTTCGTTGATGAGGGCCCGGGCAATGGCCACGCGTTGGCGTTCGCCGCCGCTGAGCTTCGACGGGCGATGGGTCATGCGGTCGGCCAGGCCCATCTGATCCAGGAGGTCGCGGGCCCGCTGGGTCAGCTGCTTTTTGGCGCCCATCCAGCCCGCGACGCCGCGCTGCAGCATCGCGGCGACGGTGACGTTTTCCAGCGCCGAAAGCTCGGGCAGCAGGTGATAGAACTGGAAGACAAAGCCCACCGAGTGGTTGCGGTAGCGGTCCAGCTCGCGGCCGCGACGGCGGTAAACGTCTTCGCCGTCGTAGAACACTTGGCCTGCGTCGGGCCGGTCCAGCCCGCCCAGCAGGTGCAGCAGGGTGGACTTGCCCGAGCCCGAGCGGCCCAGAATCGCCAAGAGTTCGCCGGGGCGCACTTCACAGTCCACGCCTTTGAGCACGCGCAGGTCTTTGCCACCCATGCGGTAGGTCTTCTCGATGGCCTGGGCGCGGAGGATGGGTGGGGGCGCGGTGACGGCGGCGGGGGCAGGCGTGGCGGTGAGGTTCATGGGGTGCTCGGGTTGTACAGCGGGAACCGTTTTAACGCCAAGATGCCAAGGGGGCCAAGGTGCCGACCTGACGATAATGCCGCGCTGCCTGTTCAGGTTCGTTGTAGAGATCGAAGGTGGCCATAGTGATCTTCGATCTTCCTTCGGTGGCAGCTCGAAATAGAGTTGGGGTCAGGACACGTCCCGATTTCTTGCCCACCTTGGCCCCTTGGCGTTAAATCCGCCTTGGTGGGTTATTCATATCGCAACGCATCGACCGGCTTCAGTCGCCCGGCGATCCAGGCGGGGATCATGGCGCCCACTACGCTGCTGATGATCGCGCCTGCGACCACGCGGAGGGCTTCGGTGTAGTTGACGGTGTCGGGGATGCGGTCGAAGAAGTAGGTTTTGGGGTCCCACATTTGCCAGCCGAACCAAGTGTTCAGTATGGCTTGGATTTCGTTGAGGTGGGTGACGATGCCCACGGCGATGGCCAGGCCCAGCAGGCTGCCGACCACGCCGATGGCCAGGCCGTAGCCCACGAACAGGCCCATGATGCCCCCGCGGCTGGCGCCGATGGCCCGCAAGACGCCGATGTCGCGGGTTTTTTCCAGCACGATCATGTAGAAGGTCGTGGCGACCATGACCACCGCCACCAGGCCGATGATGCCAAAGAGGAAGGTGACCAGGCCTTTTTCGTTTTCAACGGCGCCCAAGATGTTTTGGTGTACTTCTTCCCAGGTGCGGGCCAGGGGGGGGAACTGCAGCGGGCGGTCTTCCCACTGCTTGGCGATCACCGCCTGCACCGCGTCGCGGGCGGCCAGCAGGTCGGCGCCCGGGGCGGCTTTGATGACCAACTGGTTGGCCCGGCCTGGGACCTGGATCTCTTCGCCGCCGCGGCCGGTGTTGGGGTCGAAGTCGGTGAAGCCGGTGCGGGGCTGCATGTTCAGCATGGACTGCAGCGTGCTGAAGGGCAGCACCACGGCGCTGGCGTCGATGTCGTACAGCCCGCTCTTGACCTCGTTGGTGATGAGGATCTCGCGGCGGACCGGTTCGAGCACGCCCACGGTGCCCGCTTCGGTGAGTGGGATGACGGTGACCGGCAGCTTCTCGCCGGCCCGCGAGCGGCTCAGCTCGTAGTCGCCGTCGTCGTTGCGGCGCTGGAAGGGATAAACCTCGACGCCCATGACCGCTTCGGGCAGGGCCAGGGCGGGGATTTTGGCACCGGCCTCGGGGCCCGGGTCGATGGGGAACGCGCGGGTCATCTTGGCGACGAAGGCTTTTCCGGCCTCGGACTGGGGGTCGCGAAGGTGCTGGCGCAGCTGGTCGTTGTTCCACAGCAGGGTTTTTTTGTAGCCGACGATTTGTTCGAGCTTCTGAAAGTCCACGCCTTGCAGTTGCACGGGCTTGGCGGTGTCGCGGAAGTTCACCAGCCCCACGGCCCGCAGCATGGGCGCGGCGGCGGCCACTTCGGGCAGGGCCTCGATGGTGGCGACCAGTTCTTCGTAGCCGGTGAAGCCTTGCAGCGGGCCTTCGACCACGATGTCGCCGGTGAGGGCGTGGGCCGAGGCGCGGAAGTTTTCCAAGAACCCGCCCATGACACTCATGACGATGATCACCATGGCGGTGCACAGCATCACCGCCAACGCCGCGAACAGCGGGGCCAGCTTGCGGCGGAGGTATTTGAGGACGAGCAGGAGTTTGAACATGAGCGGTTTTTAACGCCAAGGGGCCAAGGAGGCCAAGGTTCAAGGCAGGGAGATCACAATGACTCGTCAGGCGTAAGGATGATGCGGCGTATCCCATCCTTGAGTACAACCGTATTGAAGTTGATCAACAGGCCGAGTTGCTTGCGAGTTGCCTTAAGGTACGACTTGGTGGTGCTTTCGAAAATCGGGGTAAGTTCTTTCGCCGCTTTAAGTTCGAGGATGATTTGGTTTTCAATGAGCAGGTCAAGTCGATGTTCGGATCTTAGGACGACCCCTTTGAACTGGACCTGAACCGGAACCTGCCGTTCAAAGCGGATTTTTCGCTGGGAAAGAGCAACGCACATCGCATCTTCGTAGATCGATTCAAGAAACCCGGGCCCAAGGGCTCGGTGGACCTCAATCGCCGCGCCGATCACGGCGTAGGCCAAAGCATCCAGTTCCGCGTCGGGTTCCTTGGCGATCTTGGCCTCCTTGGCCTCTTGGCGTTAAACGCCTTGGTCGGATCGAAGTTGTTGCGTGTTACCCCTGTGGACGCATGAGGGGGAACAAGATCACGTCGCGGATGGATTGTTGGTTGGTTAAGAGCATGACCAGGCGGTCGATACCGATGCCCAGGCCGCCGGCGGGGGGCATGCCCACGCGGAGGGCTTCAAGAAAATCCTCGTCGATGTTGCGGAAGGTGGCGGCTTCGACGGCGTCTTCGCCGGTGAGGCCGGTGTCTTGGGCTTTGAAGTTGGCTTCTTGCACGTCGGGGTCGTTGAGCTCGGTGTAGGCGTTGGCCAGCTCCATGCCGCAGACGAACAGCTCGAAACGCTCGGCAATCTCGGGTTCGTCGGGCTTGCGCTTGGTCAGCGGGCACAGGCTTGCGGGGTAGTCGATCACGAAGGTGGGCTGGATCAGGTGCTGCTCGACGGTTTCTTCCCACACGCTGTTCAAAAGCACGTCGTGGTCCACGTCTTGGGTTTTGAGACCCAAGGAATCGCCCTTGGCCACCAGGGCCGCGTGGTCGCTGTGGTCAAAGTCGTTGTGCTGGTTGAACAGGTCCAGGTACTTGCGGCGCTCGAACGCGGCGTAGTCGACCTGCACTTCGCCGAAGGGCAGGGTGGTGCCGCCGCACACGGTGGAGGCCAGGTGGCGGAAGAGGTTTTCGGTGAGGTCCATGACCGAGTACAGGTCGCCGTAGGCCTGGTACAGCTCGAGCATCGTGAACTCGGGATTGTGGCTGCGGTCGATGCCCTCGTTGCGGAAGTTGCGGTTGATCTCGAACACGCGCGGCATGCCGGCCACCAGCAAACGCTTGAGGTACAGCTCGGGGGCGATGCGCAGAAACAGGTCGATGTCCAGCGCGTTGTGGTGGGTTTCGAAAGGCCGGGCGGCGGCGCCGCCGGGGATGGCCTGCATCATGGGCGTTTCGACTTCGAGAAAGCCGCGCTCGGGCTGGTCGTCGGTGAGGTAGTCGCGCGTGGCCTTGAGGATGCGCGACCGGGTCTGCATGGTCTGCATGACCTCGGGGTTGGCGTAGAGATCGACGTAGCGCTTGCGGTAGCGCGTCTCGGGGTCGGTCAGCCCGTGGTGCTTGCCCGGAGGAAGGGCCAGCGACTTGGTGAGGATGCGGTAGGCGGGTGCGTCTTCACCCACCTCGAATCCCTCACCGGCCCACAGGGTCACCTCGCCGGTTTTGGTGGTGCCCAAGGCGCCCTTGGCGGTGACGATGTCGCCGTAGTCGGTCATTTTCGCCAGGCCAAAGTCGGGCTGGCCCACGGTCTTCTTGCTGACGGCGATTTGCAGATCGCCCGAGTCGTCGCGGACCGAGAGGAAGATGAGGTTGCCCATGACCCGGTGCTGCACCACGCGACCGGCCACGGCCACGACGGCACGCTCGTCGGCGTTGGGGTCGGCCGGGGCCGCGCCCTCTTCTTTGGCCGCTTCTTGGGCGGCCTTGTGGGCGGTGTCGGCGGCCTGGCTAAAGGCGTCCCGGGCCGCGTTCAGGCGGATCAGCCCGTCGGTCCGCTGGCCGTAGGGGTCTTGTTTCAGCTCGTCGCGCAGGCGTTTGAGTTTCAAACGCCGATCGCCCAGCAGCTGGGCGGTGGACTTGGTGGGGGCGGCGGGCTTCTTGTCGGGTGCTTTGTCGCTCATAAGACCGCGTAGTTTAGCGGGGCTTGGGAGCGCGGTTCGAGTGGGCTGTGGGGGTGGAAGGCGGAAGAAGTCTCACGCAGGGCCGCAGGGTTCGCAGGGGAGATGCATTCGAGGTCCCCTACGCACTCTGCGGCTCTGCGTGAGATGGGTTTTTTGCCTTAGCGGATACGGGTGATGCGATTCGGCGTGAGCGACGAGCGGAGGGTCTGGTCGTCGCTTGCGTCGTGAAAGACGTTAATATTTTTGAAGTCAGTTGCTATCGATTTGTTGTGTGTCGGCATAGTGTTGCCAGAAGTAGGCTGCTGCATTTCTTGGGTGATTTTTTGAATTCGAATTGCCGGCCAGCTTGGCGGTGCATTCGTCTATCGCCACTAAAGCCCTTGCCGTCAGAAAGCAGGTGAAATCGCATATGTCTTCTGCGTATTCCATAGGTCCAGCAACAAATTGGCGTTGGTTGGATTCTCCACGATTTGTGGAGACCATCCATGTTTCGGATCCGCCGTGAACAAAGCTGTGTAATAAGCTCCTAGTCTCCGGGCTTTGCTTTTCGGGGAGAAATCCTGCGTCAGCCGTTAGTTCAGCGAAACTTGGAGTAGCTTTTTTAGAGTTAGCGAACCATTGTTCGATTTTCGAGGGGTGCTTTTGTAAATAAACGGCGGTTGCCGATCGCTCCCATAGTGGGCGAGCTAGCGCAAGTGATGCTTGAAGAAGGCCGTGGCGATTATTTTCGCGAATCGATGCCGCGAAATGAATGCTTTGTGAAATTAGCTGTCCGCAGGCGGCATCAAGTGTACTTCCTTCCATTGATGTTTTGGAGAAATACTCTCCGGTGGTATACGAAACGTGGATGATTAAGGCGCCGAGATGCCCGAGTTGTGCGTTATTCTCGTAACCGTTTTCGGGGATGTTTAGAAGTGGTTTTGTTGGGTCTGGGGTATTCAATTTCGCCTTCCTCTGTGTTCTCTGTGTTCTCTGTGGCCTCTGTGGTAAAGCGAAGCGCTGCCTTGTCCGGCAGTGCCCGCGGGTTCCAACTCAATCATCTGCCTTCGACGCATCCTTGATCACGAACCGTGCCTTTAGTCGAGCGACCTCGCTGGCGAGGCCGGCCAGCTTCACCGACTTCAACACCTCGTCGAAGTCTTTGTAAGCCGCGGGCGCTTCGTCGCGGGGGTATTGGCGGCAGTTGGACAGGATGTCGGCGCGGTCGAATTGGGCGTCGACTTTGGCTTGGTCGAGTTCGCGGTTGGCGCGGCGGCGGCCTAGGGCGCGGCCGGCGCCGTGGTTGACGCTGAAGAGCGATTGCGCCGCGCCGGGCTCGGCGACCATGACGGCGCTGCCGTCCACGGGGTTGCCGGGCAGCAGGATGGGGTGGCCGGTGTCGGCAAAGGGGGTGTCTTTGAGCTCGGCGTGCCCGGCGGGGA
>JALZVY010000231.1 GCA_023300125.1 Phycisphaera sp. | reverse complement strand
AACGGGCACGCGTTTGAGCGCCCCGACACCGAGCTCACCTTCAGCTTCACCTGGGACGACACCCACCTGCACTTCGACGCCCGCGTGCACGACACCGAGCTGCGCAACGCCCAACCCGCCGAGCTGCTCTACCAAGGCGACTGCGTCGAGCTGTTCATCGACCCGCAGAACGACGGCCTGCGCTGGGGCCAGCCCAAAGACTTTCAGTTCGGCTTTGCCCCCGACACCGGTGACGACAGCAGCGCGGATCCGACGCAGGGCAAGATCTACGAGTGGTTCGGCACCGACCGCCACGCCGTGCCCCACACCCTCCACGTCACCGACGACGGCTACACCGTCTGGGCGTCGATCCCTTGGTCCATGCTGGGCCTCACGCCCCGGCCCGGACTCACGATCGGCATCAGCCCCGCGGTGCGCGACCTACGCGACGCCATGCCTTGGCTCAAGAGCGAGTGGTTCCTCAGCCCGCAGGGCGAGTCCATCGAGCTGGGCGCGTTGACCCTGCAATAGAGCCCTTGGCCTGATTGTTGTTTGGCCGCCCCGACGGGCGGCGTGGCGGATCCGGGTCAGCCCGCGATCTCTGCCGCACGCTTGATCGTGGCGTGGGTGATCGTGCGCATCAGGTCCGGGCCCCAGTCCAATGAGGGGTCGTTCTTGTACACGTCGGGCACCACGCTCAGCGTGAACACGCGGACCTCGTCTTCAACCTCGGCCCGGCGCTTCTCGCCCGCTTGGTCCACCGACGCGTCGACGGGTTCATGCAGGTCATAGGCCAGCATGATCGTGTTGACCTGCCAGTCGAAGTACGCCTGCAAGGCGTCTTCTTGAACCGAAGAAGATTGGTTCTGCTCATCCATCGGGGTTGCGTCCTTTCTCGAAGACCGCGAGTGCATCGTCGATCGTCATGGTTTTTTCGTACAGCGCACGGCCAATGATGGCCCCTTGCACAGGCAGCCCGCGGAGGTCCGCCAGGTGTTCCAATGTGCCCACCCCGCCGCTGGCCACCACCGGCACGTCGGTGGCCGCACAAATTTCCGCGGTCGCGGGCACGTTGGGCCCCTTCAGCGTGCCGTCGGTGGCGATGTCGGTGTACACGATCGCCGCCAGCGGCCAGCCGCGGGTCTTGGCCGCCACGTCCACCGCCGAGTCCCCGGTGGTTTCTTCCCAGCCGTCGGTCGCGGCCATGCCCGCCTTGGCGTCCAGGCCCAGCACCAGCTTGTTGCGATACGCCGGGGTGTGGGCCGCTTCTTTGAACCAGTCCCACCGCTTGATGGCCGCGCTGCCCAGCACCACGCGGGTCACCCCCGCTTCAAGCAGCGCGTCGATCGACGCCTCGTCGCGCACCCCGCCGCCCACCTCCACCTTCAGGTCGGTCGCCGCGCAGATGTCGGCGATGTGCTGGCGGTTCGTCGCCTCGCCGCTGCGGGCCCCGTCCAGGTCCACCACGTGCAGCCACGTGGACCCGGCGTCGGCAAACACCTTGGCCTGGGCCACCGGGTCGTCGCCATAGGTCGTCTGCCGGTCGTAGTCGCCTTGCATCAGGCGAACCACGCGGCCATCTCTCAGATCAATTGCGGGAAAAAGGTGCATAGCTCGGCGATTCTACTTGCAAGCGATTTCACCCGCCGCGTACCGCTGGGCCAGGGCCGCGTAGTGCGGCGCCAGCCACTTCAAATACGCCTTTTCCTTTTCGTTCACTTCGCGGACCACCCGCCCGGGCACGCCCAACACCACGTGGCCGTCGGGCACCTCCAGCCCCGGGGGAACCAGTGCACCGGCGGCGATCAGGCACCCCTTGCCGATCACCGTCTCGCCCATCACGATCGCCCCCATGCCGATCAGCGTGCCGTCGCCCACGCTACGCCCGTGCACCACCGCGTTGTGGCCAATGCTCACGTTCGCCCCGATCGTGTTGGGCTTGCCCGAGTCGCAGTGCACCGTCGCGTTGTCTTGCACGTTGCTGCCCGCACCGATCGTGATGTCCGCCACGTCGCCGCGCACCGCCGCCCCGTACCAAATGCTGGCCCCCGCCCCAAGCTCCACCGTGCCGGTGACGCGGGCGGTATCAGCCAAATGAATCACCTCAAGGGCGTCGACGTCGCAAGGCAAGGTGCGAAAGCTCATGTAGGGATATTACGCGGTTTGGCAGCTTGCAACGTTCCCGCTACCTTGGCCCACCCGTGCGCTCCGCCGCCCCCTCCTATCTTTTTCGCAGTGCCATGCTCCTGTGGGTGGCGGTGTTCTTTTGCCTGGTGGTGCCCCTGCACCACCGCGGGCTGGTGACGCTGCCCGGGGCGGTGACCGACGGCGAAAGCTCCAAGCCCTACTGCCCGCTGTGCACCTTCTGGGACGGCAGCGACGGCTCGTCGCCCCCGGCCGATGCGCCCGTCAGCTGCGCCATCTGCCACCTCAAGTCCAACCTTGAGCTGCCCCCGAGCTGGACCCCGCCACCGGACATGGTGGCCACGCTGGAATTCTTGCTGCCGCCCGCAGACCACGCACGCACGCCGCTGACCCGGCGGCAAGTGCGCCTTGGCGGCCGCGCCCCGCCCGTGGCCTAGCCACCGTTTGAAATCCGCACGCAGCAACGCCCGGCCATCATCACGCCGCGCTGCGCCCGCGATGTTTCACCCGGCGGCCACCCCCAGCCCCTTTTTTTCAACGCACGCCCCCGGTGCCCCTTCGCGACGCGCAGCCCGCTGCCGCCGTCGCGGAGGTTGTTTACCCGCTTTTTGAGAGACCTTTCCCCATGTCCCCTGCCTTCCCCGCAACCCGCGGCGACGCGACACCGCGCCGCGCCTTCACCCTCATCGAACTTCTGGTGGTGATCTCCATCATCGCCCTGCTCGTGGGCCTGCTTTTGCCGGTCCTTGGCAGCTCACGCGACGCCGCCCGCGCCGCGGTCTGCCTGGTCAACGTACGCAGCATCACCACCGCCGCCCTCCTGTTTGCCAACGACAACGACGGCGAATGGGTGGGCTTTGACCCGGTGACCCGCTTGGACCGCAAAGAGCTGCTGGATTACTACCTCAACCAGTCGGGCGACAACAGCGAATTTCGCAGCGTCGACGTGTGGAACTGCCCGTCGAACCTCAACGCCGAGGGCGACGCCGGCCAAACCCGCGAAGCCAGCTACGGGTTCAACACCCACATGAACCGCCAGCGTGTCTACAACGTGCTCCAAGCCTCGGCCACGGTCGCCATGGCCGACGGCGGCATCAACGACATGCAGCAGTCGGTCACCCCCACCCACCTTTGGCCGCCCAGCCGGCTGGCCAGCTCGACCAACAACGAAGCCCGCCCCAACCCCCGGCACACCCAGACCGTCAGCGTCGCCTGGGTCGACGGCCACGCGGACCTCAACGAGATGACCGACCCCTTCTATCCCGGCCCACCCGGGGAATGGACCGGCAACGACATCGACGACTTCCGCAACCCCGACTACAAGGACCAGCTATGGGACCTGCGCTAAACCGCCGCGCCGCGGCGCTGCTGTGCATCGCCGCGGCGCTTCTGGGAGCAGCCGTGGCGTGCGACCGCCCCATCGACGCGCTGCAGTCCAGCACGCCCGGATCCGCCGCGCCACCCCTGGGCGAGGTCCGCAGCCTCGACGTCTTTGTCGCCGGCGACCGTGTGCACCGGCTTGTGGGCACCGCCGTGCCCGAGCCCGAGCATGAACGGTCGCGCCACCTGCGCCTGTGGCACCGCCTCGACGAAGGAGCGCAAGGGGCTCACCCGACGGGAAAGATGTGAGCGTTTTTCAGTTTTGGCGCCGACACTTC
>JALZVY010000230.1 GCA_023300125.1 Phycisphaera sp. | reverse complement strand
CACCCCACCCCGCAGGCTCATCCCAGCCCGGCGATGAACGTCTCGAACGCGTCGCGCTGCTGCTTCACCGCGTTATTCAGCTCGGTCCGCCGCGTCCGCAGCGCCTCCAGCTGATCTTCTTGGGTGTTCAGCTTCGCCAGGTAGCGTTTGTACAGCGCGTTGTTGCGGTCCAGCGCTTTCATGTTGTCGCGCAGCCGCGTCTGCTCGGCCACGATCCGCTTGCGATCCGAATCTGTCTGCGACACCGCACGCTCGGCCTGGGTCAGCGCCCGCTTCAAGCCCGCAGCCTTCTTCAAGCGGGCCACAACGTCCGCAGGCAGCGCCGCCCCGTTGGCGTGAGCAACCAGTTGGGCTTCGTTCAGCCGGCCCAGCCGCACGGTCTGCTCGCTGGTCCGCACCTGGGTGGCGGTGGTCTTCACCGTTTGGCCCGCGGGCACATCCATGGGCAGGCGATACAAATCGCCGGTGGTCTCCAACCCCGCAGGCGGGTCGATCAACTCAAACGACGTGTTGCGGCCGTGTTCGATCAGCACGTGGCGGTCCTGGGCCGCAGTGTTTTTCAGGGTGTAGGTGCGGCTAATTTCCTGCCGGCGGCTGAGCATCAGCACCCCGCGTTCAAAACGCCCGCCGGTCTGCACACTGTGCCGATGGTCCTCGGCGTTAATCACCACCTCCAGGTCCAAGGCATAGGTCAGCAGCCGGTCCGCTCCGGGGGCCAAGAAATCCAGCTGCGCATCACCGGCGTAGGTGCCGCCGTCCAGCACCGTCACCGGCCCCGCGTCCAGCTTCAGCTCGGTGGTGTTGGTCAGCCGCACCCCCCGCATGGGATGTTTGGGCTGCACCGCGTTGTTAAACACACTCAAATCCTGCGCGGTCACAGCCTCTTGCACCACCGGCAGCATCGCCGAGTCGCCGCGGGCCAGGGTCACCGGTTCAGACAACGTGTAAGCAAACAGCTCGCCCACCGCGCCCGAGGTCGCCGCCGCCGCAACCGCCGCCGGAGCTTCAAAATCAAATCGTACGGACGACGCGGCCGCGTCACTCTCTGCGAGCGCGTGGTTTTCCCCGTCCGTACCCCTGAACCGACTTGGGCGTTGCAGCGTCGCTTTTGCCGCCCGCACCGTGTTTGTCACCCTTTCATCTGCCAACTCCAGGCTCTGGTCATAGCTCTGGGGCGCCAACCCCGCGTATCGCTGGGGCCGCACCACAGGGCGTTTCAAAAACGCGGGCGCATACAAATCCTGCACGAAGCTCACTGGCCGCCCCGACACCAGCGTCACGTCCACGGCGTTCCAATCGCGGTCGGTGGTGTTGTCCACCACGGCCCATCCCTGAAGCTGCGCCGAAGACGCTTGATCCTGCCCCTTACGCTCAGACAGATCCAAGCGGTAGCTCAATTTCCACAACGGGCTGGCCTGCAAGTAACTCAAGCCCACCCGCGGGGCGGCCTGGTTGAAGCGCACCGTCACCGGCTTCTTGCGGGTGTCGCGCGATCCCGCCAGAAGCTCCAAAGCCGCGGCCATCTCGCTGGCCAGCCGCGCGTCGGTCACCTCCAACTGGTCGACTTGATCCAGCGCCACCTCCGCCAGCCCGCCCGCGGTGGCCAAGGTCACAAACCGTGCGTCCGCCACCGCGTCGTCGCCCGTGGGCACCTTGCGGGTCTCCACCCCCAGCACACGGCCGGCCAGCGCCGCCCCGCCGCCCGACCGCGTCACCACCACCTCCACGCCACGCAACCGGCCCAGCAGGTCATAGCGGCTCGACACGCCGCGCAGGTCGACCCCAAAGCCCGACAGCCGCTGGTTCAAATCCGCCTGCCCCGGGTAGTTCACCGACGCCCCGCCCGCAGCGCCGGTCAGCGTCAGGCTTTTCAACACGTCGTTGAGTTCATCGGCGGTGAAATCCAGCCTCACCGCACCGCCCGCAGGCACCGCCCCGGCGTGACGAAAGAACCCCACCCCGCTCGAAAACAGCGTGATCGATTCAAGCGGAAGATCCACCGCCACCGCGTCCACCGCCTGAGCGTTAACTTGGGCCACGAAACCAGTCGACGCCAGCGGCAGCGCACACAACGCCGCCAAAAGCGCGCGGGTGCAAAACGGACGGACAGGCCAAGCAAGGGGATTCTTCATCGTGGGACTCCGGGGTGAGACATCAGCGTACCCGCCGGCGCGGGCAACCCAGGGTTAGACGCACCCCACCCCGCGCGGTTCCTCGCGCACCACAAAACCCCAGATCGCGTCGCACCCGCCGTACGCCACCTACAACAGCACCGCGCGAGTCCAACGAAAAACCGGCGGCCCCTAAGGGCCGCCGGTCAAGCAATGGATCGGTTTTACAAACGCGAAACGTCGAACCCTCAGTCGTGGCGGCGGCGGCGTGTCGCCAGCGCACCCAATCCCAGCAGTCCGGCGACCGCGGCCGATGGCGAAGGCACAGCCGCCACGCCCCCGTCGTCATCCGCAGGGGGCTGCACGGGATCCACGGGGCCGCCCACAGGATCGATGGGATCGATCGGAGCAACCGGATCGGTCACCACAACGACCGGATCCTCCACCACACTCACGCTGTTGATCAGGACAAAATCCACTTCGCTAAAGCTCGTGGGCGGGGTGGAAATGTCGTTGAGGAACGGCAGCTCACCAAAAGGAGCCGCGGGGCCGTTGGTGATGCCCAGCGCGGCGATGGCGTCCACGACATCTTGTCCTTCGGAGATTTCGCCAAAGACCGTAAAGCCTTCGTCGACCGTGTCCAAGAACGAGTTGCTGTCATCGAGGTTGAAAAAGAACTGGCTGGTGCCGCTGTCCACTTGGCCACCCACGCGGGCCAACGCGATGGTCCCGCGGGTGTTGGAGATACCCGGCTCGTTGACCACCGGCTCAAGCACGGGGATGGCCACCGGGGTGGCATCGCCCACACCGGGCACAAACCCACCGCCCTGAACCACAAACCCAGGCACGCTGCGGTGGATGATGGTGCCGTCGTAATCACCGCGTTCGACGTAGCCCAGGAAGTTCTCCACCGTCTCGGGTGCCGCATCCTCGAACAGCTCAATCACGATATCGCCCAGGCTGGTGTCAAACACCACCGAACCCGCAGAGGCTTGGCCCGCCAACAGCCCTGAGGCGGTGCACGCTGCCAAAGCAGCGGTTTGAAGGGATGCAAAAGGACTTTTCAAGGGAATCGCTCCGATAAAGGGCATGAACAGAAAGCAAACAAGTGGTTAAAACCCCATCAGAGGTTACAAACCATAGCTTACCCCAGCCCACAGAATGATCAAGGATCATTTCAGCCCATTTTAGCCCGCCTCCACACCCATCACAGATTTGCAGAGTTCCCCAAACACCTGTTTTGCCCCCCCTAACCCTCAAACAGGCTTCACGCCCACGTGGCACGCCGCAATCCCGAAGGTCAGCCCCGATGAAGCGACCTGCCCAAATCCCGCCGCGGACATCATGTCCCGCAGCTCCTGAGCCGACGCAAACGTGCTCACGCTGCGCGGCAGGTAGCGGTACGCCCCGCTTCGGTCGCCGCTGATCAGCGTCGCGGTCCGCGGCATCAGCCACCCGCAATAAAAGTTGTAGCCCAGACGGGCCACAGGGTTGCGGGGCACGGTGAATTCCAAAATCACCAGCCGCCCACCGGGCCGTAGCACCCGCGAAAATTCGGCCAGTGCCGCCGCCGCGTCACCCACGTTGCGGATACCAAAAGCGATCGAGAGCACATCCACGCTGGCGTCGGCCATCGGCAAGGTCAGCGCGTCGCCGTGTACAAACCGAGCCGCCGCTCCAGCTTCATCCCCCGCCCCCGCCTTGCCTCGGGCCAGCGGCAGCATCGCGTAAGTAAAGTCCACCCCCACCACCGGCGCCGGCGCCGGCTCGATGCGTCCCTGGGCCTCCGCAAAAGCCAGGGTCAGGTCTCCGGTGCCGCAAGCCACGTCCGCCACCCGGTCGCCGGGCGCCAGCTGGGCAAGCTTCACCGCCGCCCGGCGCCACGCCTGATCGCGACCAAACGAGTGCACCCGGTTATTCAGGTCATACGACGGCGCGATCGCCGTAAACATCTGCTCGACCCGCGACGCCTTGTCGTCCTGGGCATGCGGGTCGGTCAGGCGGCGCTCGTCCCAAGCAGGGCTGGCGTGGTCAGTCGGGGTGTCAGTCGCAGAGGGCATAGGCCAAGCTTAACGCACGCGCGCTCAGACATAAAAAACAAGAGCTTTTTACGTCTGTCACCCACCCTGCAAACACCCAGACCTACTGCGCATCCCCGGCCTGCGGCGGCCCCAGCCGGGCCAGTTCGTCCAACACATTGCGTTGAAATTCATCGCGTCCCACCCGCTGCGCCCCGGCGGCGATGTCGTCCAGGTAATGATCCTCAAGGTGCTCGCCCAGCCGCTCGATCCGCGTGTCGGGCAGGGGGTGGGTCGCAAAGAACTCGCTGCCGTGGCCGCCCCCCGAGGCCTCTTTCAAAATCTCCATCACCTCAATCTGCCCCCGCGGGTCATAGCCCAGCTGCGTCATGTAGCGCACACCCAGTTCATCGCTCTGGCTTTCTTGGTCGCGGCCAAACTTCAGCAAATACACCCCCCCCGCCGCCGACGCCCCCACGCCAAGGGTCCGCATCCAGTCCGCATCACTCACCACCGCCGCGGCCCCCAGCAGCACCACCGCGCCCTGCAAGAGGTTGGACCGGGTCATCCGCGTGCTCACGTGCTGGGCCGTAACGTGCCCGATTTCGTGGCCCAACACCCCGGCCAGCTGCGCCTCGGTGGTCATGCGCGACAGCAATCCCCGGGTGATAAACACCTTGCCCCCGGGCAGCGCAAAAGCATTGAGCTGGCTGGTGTTCAGCACATGAAACTCCCAAGGCAACTGCGGCCGCTCACTCACCGCCGCCAGTCGGTGGCCCAACTGCGTCACATAACCGGTCAACCGCGTCGAGGGCACAGTCCCCCCATTGCCCTGGATGAAGTCTCCCTGAGCCGCCGTGCCAAGCGAGATTTCCTCGGCCTCGCTCACCGTGTTGAGCTGCAACTTCCCCGTGGCCGGATTGGTCGAGCAGCCGGTCAGCGGAAGCAGCCCCACCAGCAGCAAGGCCGCGGCCAAGCGAAACATCGTCAATCCAAGGGTCATTGGGCGTGGGCGCATCGGCAAGATCTCCTGGGCAGTCACAAAGGGCGTGAAGCACTGTCATCCACGATAAGGGACAACCCCCGCGGTGACACGCCCCCCGTCCACGCTTGATCCCCTTGCCCGCTCACCGTATCTCACGGCCACCACCGCGCCTGGGCCGATAACCCCCCGCCAGAAGCACCTACCCCGCCACCGACAGGCCACGGCCAAGGCCCACCCCGCATCGAACCGACAACAATCCATATGTCTCGCGCCCGCCCCGGTGTACGCACCGGAGCCCGCCCTCCTGTAGGAATCTCACGTGTCCACCCCCACGCCCCCCCCCGCGCCCGCCACCCCCCCCACGGGCTACGACCCACGCCCGCTGGCCGAGCGTGGCGGCCTTTTTCATATCCCCTCACTCGACGGCATCCGCGCCGTCGCGGTGCTGATCGTGATGATCGCCCACTTCGGCTTCGAGAAGCTGGTGCCCGGCGGCTACGGCGTCACCGTGTTCTTCTTTCTCAGCGGCTACCTCATCACCACACTGATGCGCAAAGAGTTCGGCAAAACCGGACGCATCGACCTCTGGGCCTTTTACATGCGGCGGACCCTGCGCATCTTCCCGCCGATGTACATCACCCTCGCGGTGCTCATGAGCCTCTCGCTTTTTGAAGCCGTGGGACCGTTCAACTGGAGCGCGGTCTTCTATCAGTTGGGCTTTCTCACCAACATGCTCAAGATCTGGGCCCCCGACGCCACGGCCATGATCGAACAAGGCCTGGTGCGCCCCCTGGGCACCGGCGTCTACTGGTCCTTGGCCATCGAAGAACACTTCTACATGGGCTTTCCCCTGCTCATGATCGTGCTCATGCCCCGGCTCACCCGCGGCCGCATCGCCCTGGTGCTGCTGGGCACCTGCGTCCTGGGCCTGCTGTGGCGGCTCTACCTGGTGCACGGCCTGCACGCTGAACACGCCCGGGTCTACTACGGCACCGACGCCCGGCTCGACTCGATCATGTACGGCTGCGTGCTCGCCCTGTGGGGCAACCCCTTCCTCGACAAACCCCTGCGTTTGAACACCGTCGTCAAGGCCCTCATGCTTGTCGTCGCCCTGGGCGCCACCGCCGCCACCTTCGTCATCCGCGACGAAGCCTTCCGCGAAACCTGGCGCTACACCATCCAGGGCGTGGCCCTGTTTCCCCTGTTCTACCTCGCGGTGATCGACCACGAACGCCCCTTGTTCCGCTGGCTGGCTTGGGGGCCGCTGCGCTACATCGGCGCCCTGTCCTACACCCTCTACCTCATTCACCTGGGTCTCTGGTCGTTCTTCGAACTCTACGCCCCCGACATGGCCTTCCCCGCCCGCTTTGCCGTGTGCACCGTCTTGTCCTTCGCCTACGCCATGGCCATGTACTACGCAGTGGAGCAGCCCTGCGCCAAGCTGCGTAAACGGATGCACAAGAAAGCCCCCACCCCCATAGCCGCCAGCTAAGCCCGCCGCGCCAAACACACGCCACACACACACACGCCACACACGCCACATACAAAAAGAAACGCCCGGCCGCATATGCGGCCG
>JALZVY010000229.1 GCA_023300125.1 Phycisphaera sp. | reverse complement strand
CCGCTCAACTCGGTGCCTGGCTCTTGGCCGTGTCGACATGGACTGGCAGTTTCGGGTGCGCCGCGCAGCATCGCTCAACTCGCGAGCGCAGCGAGCCCATTGACTTGGGGTTGTGGGACGTATGCGTGGACGAATGAGTTGGCTGTGCTTCTAGCCGATTAACCTATGCGCTGAAGGGGTTTGGCGCAAATCTGAGGGAGAGCAATTTGATGCGTCAGCCCTGTTCCCGGGATCCAGCGGTTTCCCTTAAAGGGTCTTGTCCTCTTTTCGGGATCCTTTTCGGGATCCCCGTTCCAGACTCTCGATTAATGACCTGGCTGCATCTTCTGCTGCCCATCTAATTGCCATCGCAGTAGTTTCTACTGGATCAATGACAACATCGTCAATATTCACAAGGGTATTTTTAGGCGCTGCACCTTCTCGCCTAAGAATAACATCGAGCACGCCAAATGACACTTGCTCAACGCAACGATAATCTGGATCGATTGCTAAATTACTGCGTATTTCAAATCTATCGTTTGGTCTAAAAGTCAACACAACGCTTGCTTTTTTCCATCTGCGACTAGCGACTCCAAGGCAATCCCCTTTGACCGTAATACGATCCTTTACTAAGGATGAATCCTTTATTACAGTCGTACGTTTTATCCCATCACTCTCCGCAACCCATCGCTTAATTATTTCTTCAAACAATTCACATACTCCTTACTCATGCGTTCAAGAGTCGGCGTCGGGGTGCGACTTGGGATTGAAGATTTTGGGGTTCTCTCGAATAACGTCTGGGTGGAAGAGTTTCGAATCAGTTTTCGCATCGTACGGAATCCCCTGCGTTTCCAAAGTTCTTAAATGCGCGTCTCTCGCGCTCACACTAGCATCTGCATCCATGATAGATGCTTCGATAGTCTCGTGATTGTAAAAATTCATATCATGTTCGGTTCTTTCCCCCGCCTTAAGCCTCTCAATCATTGCCGCGTTGCCCGTTTCGTCTAGCGATCGGATTTTCTCTCGATCTAAATGCCTCTCGATATTCGCAATTCCTTCAGGAGTAGGTTCAGAAAAACCAGTCGATGTCGCATCACTCTCGGCCCCGCCCCTACCCCTTCCTCTGCCGCCCCTGCCAGCACCTAATGCTTGCGAGGCAAAAAATGTCCCTCCTTCTTGGAAGCTATCTGCTACGCCCTGCAAATCGCCGTCTAGTGCAGCTTGCGACCCTTTACTTCCTATTGCGTAGGGAACAGTGGCCGGAGCTGTCGCAATGTCAACGAGCGCGCCACGCATTACCTCGTGCGGCGACGCACCTTCTTGTAGTTGACTGGTGAAATCTTGGATCGTAGAAGATCGCCTCGCAGCAGTATCCGAATCGATGAGACCTACAGCATGACCGGTCAGCGTAATACTCTCAGATGCACCGGCATCAATGCGGTCCTTCACTCGACGTATCTGAGTTCCAATTTCAGAAAAGAAAGACCTCCATATGGACAGTCTTACTGTCTTAAGCCCCAGCGGATCCATAAAGTTAATCGGGTTATTTCGAACATGCACATACACATTCAACCCATCCCCATACCCAATCGGATCCCGCGTCAAATACCGCCCGATCTCCGGGTCGTAGTAGCGGAACCCGTGGTTGTCTAGGCCGATCGTCGCGTCGCGTTCTTTGGTGTTGGCCAGGCGGTTGTTGCTGCTGCCGCCGTCGGTCTCGCTTTGCGAAATACGGTTGCCAAAGGCTTCGTAGACGCTGACTTGCACCACGTCTTGGGTGTCTTTGGTGTTGGACACCACGTGGCCCACGGCGTTGTAGTGGAAGTACTCGCGGCCTTCATGGGACGGGCTCTCCCCCTGGGCCAGGGCCTGCACCTCGTCGGCGCTGAGGGCCCGGTCGTAGGCGACGGCTTCGTCGAGCTGGCCGTCCCAGAAGTCGGAGCGGGTGCTGTTGTCGTATTCCTGCCCGAGGGACCACCGGTCGTCGGCGGCGAGCTGCACGTTGGAGGTGTAGCGCTCGTTTTCGACGCCGTCGATGTAGCGGGAGTCTGGAGGGGGAGTCTGGAGGTGTGACCCCCAGAGAAGCGTGGGGTAGGCCACGCAGGGGGTAGGTCGAACCTTCCGAAAAGTGTTGACTTGGGGGTTTCCACAGGGGGGCCATAGGTGTGACCCCAAACCGCGTCCCAAACCGCGCCGTTGCCTTGATTCTTCTCTGTGTCCTCTGTGCTCTCTGTGGCCTCTGTGATAAAGCGAAGCGCTGCCTTGGCGCCTTGAAGCCTTATTTTCTTGGCCCCATAGAGCCGATGACTTTTTTATCGGTTCGGCCACGGCCCACGGAGTGCGCCAGCTATAGGTCGGCAACGCTTGGTACGCGCGGTGGGTTCGCCGAGCCTTAACCCACCCTACTTTTGAAGCGATGCGACTATTTCACCCCTTCTAAACGTTTGCGTCTTGTGGTTTGGCGCGGCGCGGGGAAGTCAGGCGGGTACGCCTGACCTACGTTGGGCCGTTGGGGTGCGGGGTGTGCAGGTCCAAAGACACATGGCCTGAAGGCCGTGGCACGCTGCAAATAAAATGGCTCGGCCACTCGGCCACTTCACGCTTTCTTCACGAACTCGGATTTGAGTTTCATGGCGCCGAAGCCGTCTATGCGGCAGTCGATGTTGTGGTCGCCGGTGACGATGCGGATGTTTTTGACTTTGGTGCCAGGCTTGAGGTCGCCTTGGGCGCCTTTGACTTTGAGGGTCTTGGCGAGCACGACGGTGTCGCCGTTTTGAAGCGGGTTGCCGTTGGCGTCGAGGGCGCTGGGGGATCCGTCATCGGTATCCGCTGTGTCTGGGTTGCCGTCGGGGGCGGGGATCCATTCGTGGCCGCATTCGGGGCAGACCCAGTGGTCGCGGTCTTCGTAGGGGTAGTCGCAGGCGCAGGCGGGGCAGTGGGGGGCTGGCATGGAGGGGCTCTACGGGGGGGGGAGGCCACAGAATGGACGAAAAAAAAAGGACTTACGGCATGTGCCGTAAGTCCTTTTTTTAAGCTCCCGCGGTTGGACTCGAACCAACAACCAAGTGATTAACAGTCACCTACTCTACCGATTGAGCTACGCGGGAATCGGTCCCCTGGGGGGCGGGACAGGGTACCACAGGGATCGGACGTTTCAAGCCGGGGTCTTGAGGCAGACCCACGGGGGTTGAGGTTTATCGGGGTGAGCGGCGTCCAGGCGGGGTTTGGACGGGGCGGTGGGGGGCTATTTTTTGGCCAAGACGACGACGTCGTCGGGGTGGACGGTGGCCCGGACCGGGAGGTTGGGGTTGTCTTGCAGGGGGGGGTTGAGTTCTAAGGCGCGCAGTTCCATGCCGTCGGCGGCCGAGGCGGTGGTGCCCGGGCCTTGGGGCCGCTTGTTTCCGCCCCCCACGCGCAGGCGGTGCTGGGCGACTTGGCCCAGGTAGGTGGTGTCCAGGAGCAGGCCGGCGAATTGGTTGGGCTGGTCGGTGGCTTGGGGCTGGGCGCGGCGTTCGCGGACGAATTGGATGGCTTCGGGGCGGATGGAGCAGGTGACGGTGCTGCCGACTTCGGGCGCGGCGTGGGGGGGGGTGGCGGCGTGCAGGGGCCCGGCGGGGGAGTCGAGCAGCAGGCGGTTTTCTTTGACGGCGCTGACGGTGGCGGTGACGAAGTTGCTGTCGCCCAGGAAGTCGGCGACGAAGCGCGAGCCTGGGCGTTTGTAGAGCTGCCGGGGGGGGCCGGTTTGGACGACTTGGCCGTGGTCGAGGATGGCGAGGTTGTCGGCCATGCTCAGGGCTTCGTCTTGGTCGTGGGTGACGTAGATGGCGGTGATGCCGGCTTGCTTGCAGACCTGGCGGATGCTGGCCCGCATGGTGAGGCGTAGCTTGGCGTCGAGGTTGGACAGCGGTTCGTCGAGCAATAGCACGGTGGGCTGGATGACCAGGGCCCGGGCCAGGGCGACGCGCTGTTGTTGGCCGCCGGAGAGCTGGTTGATTTTGCGGTCGGCTTGCGGGGTGAGCTGCACGGCGTGGAGGGCTTGCTCGACGCGTTGGCGGAGGATTTTGCGGGGCACTTTGCGGACTTCGAGGCCGAAGGCGATGTTGCCGCGGACGGTCATGTGCGGCCACAGGGCGTAGCCTTGGAAGACCATTCCGGTGTTGCGTTCGTTGGGCGGCAGGTGGGTGACGTCTTGGGGGCCGAAGGTGATGGAGCCGCCGTCGGGGTCGGTGAAGCCGGCGATCATGCGCAGCAGGGTGGTTTTGCCGCAGCCGCTGGGGCCCAGGAGAAAGAAGAGGTCGCCGCCGGGGATGTCCAGGCTGATGCCGTCCACGGCCCGGGTGGGGCCGAAGTGCTTGCGCAGGTTGCGGAGGGTGATGGGCGTGGACACCGCGCTAATTTAGGCGATTTTGGTGGGCGGCCGGGGCGATGAGGGCGGCTTGGTGGCCGCGGGGGCCGGGGTGTTGTTGGGCCCGGCGGTAGCTGAACAGCTCGGCGGCGTCGCGGTGGGTGCAGGCGGTGGAGATGTCGATGTGGTCGGTGGCCAGGCCTGCCTGGTGCAGCTGGGCGGCGGCGGCGCGGCGGAGATCCAAGTGGGGGCGGGCGCCTGGGGGTTGGGTGAGGTGTTGGGGGTCGAAGTGGTGGGCGACCTCGGGGCCCACTTCGTAGGCGTCGACGCTGATGCACGGGCCCACGGCGGCGGCGACGGGGGGGGTGCCGCGCTGGTGCATGGCCTGGGCGGTGGCTTGAATGATGCCTGCCACGAGACCGCGCCAGCCCGCGTGGACCGCGGCGACGCAGTGGCCGTGGGCGCTGGCCAACAAGATCGGCACGCAGTCGGCGGTGCGGACTGCGACGTAGTCGTTGGCTTGGTCGGTGAGGTGGGCGTCGGCCTGGGGCGGGCGATGGTGGGGGGTGGTGACCACGTTGCCGTGGCACTGGGTGCCCAGGTGCACCGGGCCCGGGGACAGGCCCACGTGGTCGGCGGCGCGGCGGGCGTCGTCGGGGGTTTGTACGTTCCAGCCCCGGCCCAAAAAGGCGTGGGGCACGCCCAGGGCGTGGAGCTGGGGCGAGCGCCACCAGACGTGGCCGCGGGGCGTGGTGAGGGTGGCAAGCATGGGGCCAAGGGTAGCGGCGCGGGGGCACGCCTTGCCCACGCCTTGCCTAGGCCTTTGAGTGCGGCCTGTATGCAATGTGGATTAAGGCGCGGGCGCGGGCTCTGTCTCTGGCTGCGGCGGGGCGGGAAGTTCGATGCCGGCTTCTTGGGCGGCTTCTTGGTAGTTGCGGCGGTCGATCAGGCGTTCGGGGGTGACGGTGTGCGGCTGGGGCTCGACGCCGTGGGCGATCCAGTGGTACATGGCGCTGGCCGCGTCGTAGCCGTGGGGCCCGGGGCTGAGCAAGACCGAGGCGTGCAAACCTGTGTCGGTGTCGTGGCGGAAGGCTTTGAGGGCGTGCAGGCCGCCGGTGCCGATGCCGATGACCGCGTCGGTGGCCAGGCCTGCGTCTTTGAAGGCCCGCAGGGCGCCCAGGACCGCCCGGTCGCTGGTGCCGATCACCGCCCAGTGGCGGATGTCGGTGTGCTGGCGCATGAGGACCGCGGCGGCGTCGGCGCCCGGGGCGTCGCCGGGTTTGGGCTGCGGGGCGTTGATGATGCGCTGGGCGGGGAAGCGCGCGCTTTCCAGGGCTTCGCGGGCGGCTTGCAGACGGGCTTGGGCCGAGGCGGAGGGGGTGTCGGTGAGCAGGCAGACGGCGGTGGTGTCGAGGTGGCGGCTGCGCCACCCGCGGGCCCGCATGGTGGCGTCGAGCACGACCCCGGCGATGTTGCCGATCTTGGCGTCGTTGAAGCCGATGTGCGGGATGCCGTGGGGCAGCCCGTTGGCGCCCACGAGGCTGTGGCCGGTGCTGAGAACTTTGAGATTGGCCGCCCGGGCGCGTTGGGCCAGGTCGTAGCCGATGGTGTTGTCGGGGTTGCTGATGACCAAGCCGCCGGCGCCTTGGGCGGCGAGGTGGTCGATGGCCGCGTGGGCGGCGTCGGCGTCGGGGATGGGCAGGGCGATGAGTTCGAACCGCAGCTTGTCGGCGGCTTGGCGGGCCTCGGCCAGCTGGTGTTGGGCCCAGAGGGTGTCGGGGTTGTGGACCAGCAGGCCCAGGCGGATGTCGGGCCGGGGCACGTCGATCTCGGGGGCTTGGGGCTGGGTGGTGGTCTCGGGCGGCGTGGTGTCGTCGCAGCCCGAGAGGGTGGTGAGGACGGCGAGCACGGCCGTGGCAAGCAGCAAGACGTGGGGGCGTGGGTGCATCGTGGGCAGGAGGGTGGAGGGGGCTGGAGGCGGTCCGCAGGGTGAGTTGCGTAAGCAGGGGATGCTACGAGAACGCTTTGGTTTTGACGCTGTACGTGGACGACATTTCTTATTCATCACGTCTTAGTGATCACGCGATGGGTGCGGCCCAGGCCACGTCGGATAAATGTGATGCGTGTTAAGCGGTGTCGTCGCGCAGGGTTTTGGCGATGTTGATTTCCGCCAGACGCAGGGTGCCGTGGTCCATGGCTTCCATGGCGGCTTGGAAGGCGTCGGGGTCGAGTGTGTCGTCGTCGGCGTCGATGAAGGCTTGCACGGCGGCGACGTTGGCTTGCACCTGGGCGCGGTAGTCGGGGTCGAGTTCGTCGGGGCCCAGGCGTTCGAGTTGGCGGGTGATGTTGCGGATGTCCAGCCGGGCGTTGAGGCGCAGGTCGATCAGCCGGTGGCGGCGCATGTCGTCGCGGGCGTGGGTGAAGGCGTCGGCTTCCATTTGGGCGACTTCGTCGCGGGTGAGGCCGTGGTGGGGCACCACTTGCACTTGGGCGCGGCGGCCCGAGCGTTCTTCTTGGGCCTGCACCGAGAGGATGCCGTTGGCGTCGACGCGGAAGGTGACCACGACCTTGGGCAGGCCCGCGGGCATGGGGGGGATGCCGGTGAGGTCGAAGGTGGCCAGGGTGCGGCAGTCTTCGACCAGCTCGCGCTCGCCTTGCAGCACGTGGATTTTGACTTTGGTTTGGCCTTCGGCGTAGGTGCTGAAGCGCTCGGTGGCGCTGGCGGGGATGGCGGTGTTGGCGACGATGAGTTTGGCGACTGCGCCGCCCATGGTCTCGATGCCCAGGCTCAGGGGGATGACATCCAGCAGCACCGCGTCGCGGCGGATGCCCGCGAGGGTGGCGCCTTGCACCGCGGCGCCCAGGGCGACGACTTGATCGGGGTTGAGCGCGGTGTAGGGGGTGGTGCCGAAGAATTCGGCGACGCGCTCGCGGACGCGCGGGATGCGGGTGCTGCCGCCCACGAGGATCACGCGGTCGAGGTCGGCGGCTTGCACGCCGGCGTTCTTGAGGGCGCGGGCGCAGGCGGCCAGGGTCCGGTCGATCAGCGGGTCGGCCAGGGCGTTGAGATCGGCCCGGGTGACGGTGGTGTGCACCGCGTTGCCGCCCAGGGTGACCGACACGTCGGCGCTGTCGTCGGTGCTGAGTTGAATCTTGGTGTCTTCGGCGCTGCGGCGCAGGGCTTGGCGGTCGGCGGGGGTGGTCGGGGCGCTGGGGGCGATGCGCTGCATGAGCTCGCGGTCCAGGTCGTCGCCGCCCAGGCGGGTGTCGCCGTCGGTGGCCAGCACTTGATCGACGGCGCCGTTTTCGGTCTGCTGCAGTTTCAGAATGGACACGTCGAAGGTGCCCCCGCCCAGGTCGTAGACGGCGATGGTCTGAGCGGTGGTGTCGGCGGGCGCATCGGTGGCGGGCGCGTCGTCGCTGCAGGCCGCGGGATTGGTTTTCACGTTGAGCGCCAGGCCCAGGGCGCTGGGCTTGGCGGTGGGCGCCGCACGCTCGCCCAGCCCGTAGGCCAGTGCGGCGGCGGTGGGCTCGTTGACGATGCGGCGGACGTCCAGGCCCGCCAGACGGCCCGCGTCGCGGGTGGCTTGGCGCTGGGCGTCGTCGAAGTAGGCGGGCACGGTGATGACGGCCCGGGTGACAGGGCAGCCCAGGTCGGCCTCGGCCCACTGGCGCAGCTCGGTGAGCACCGCGGCGCTGAGCTGCTGGGGGCTGAGCACGTGCGTGCCCACCTGCACGCGTGCGGTGGCGTGGGGGCCTTGGACCACGGTGTAGGGCAGGGAGGCCAAATCGTCGGCCACGTCGTCCAGGCCCCGGCCCATCAGCCGCTTGAAGGACGCCAGGGTGTGGTCGGGGTGCTGGGCGGCCTGATCGCGGGCGGCGTGGCCCACCGCGGCGGTGTGGCCGGCGTTGGGGTCGATCTGCACGACCGAGGGCAGCGAGCTGCGGCCGTCGGGGCCGGCGATCAGCCGCGGGCCCGCGGCGGTGCAGTGGGCCACCAGCGAGTTGGTGGTGCCCAGGTCGATGCCCACGATCGGATCGGTGGCGGGGGGGCGGGGGTCGGCAGATGGGGCGGCGTGTGGGTCGGGCATGGAGACAGAGTGTAGGATCCAGGCTCCTCCTTAAGGGTCCTTGCCACGATGTACGAAGCCACCGTCGAGTCGATCTTTTGCGCCAGCCACGCCCTGAAGATGCCCGGAGGCGGCAGCGAGCCGATGCACGGGCACAACTGGAAGGTGGAGGTGACCATCGCCGCCCGCGGGCTGGACGCGATGGACACGGTGATGGATTTCCACGAGCTGGAGATCTTGCTGAATCAGGTGGTGGGGCCGTGGAACAACCGCTGCCTGAACGAGGTGGAGCCGTTTTTCTCCAACGGTCAGCTGGAGATCAACCCCAGCGCCGAACGGGTGAGCGAGAAGATCGCGCACTTTTTCGAGCGCAAGCTGCCTGATGATGT
>JALZVY010000228.1 GCA_023300125.1 Phycisphaera sp. | reverse complement strand
ATAGGCGATCGCTATCGCCATCAGCTGCGACAAGGACCGCTTCGATGCAAATCGGCAGATCTCCGCAGGGGTTTTTTAAAGACGCCGCAAGAATGCGCACAAACACATCTCTCACTGCATCGGTGGTGTAATACGGATCCTATTTAATTCTCATGCGGCACCCAACAGGTATTGGTGATCGAGATGATCTGCTCGGGCGCCAGCAACTTTCACGCGTCGGCACAAGCTCTAACGATCGCTTCTTGGCTTTCGAAGATTCGGTTGCTCAGGCAGTGACTCTTGAGGTATTGCCACAGGCGTTCGATCGCGTTCAACTCCGACGAGTACGGCGGCAGGAAGTGGAGTGCCATCAACTCGGGCACCACCGCTGCGTTGGCTTTGTGCCAGCCCGCTCGGTCGAACACCAGCACGACGTGCGACCCCGAGCCCGCCGCCTCGCAGATCATCTTCAAGGACTTGCTCATCAACTCAGTGCTCACCGTCGGGCTGATGAGCGCAGACGAACCGCCCGCGAGCGGGTTGACCGCGCCGAAGATGTAAGCCCTACTTACATTCAGTCTGCTTGATTCGTTGCGGTCGGCTGCCACGCTCTGCCCAGATATAAGTCAGCGTCCCCTGCGGCCCAACCCACGCCTCATCCTGGATCCAGATCTCCAGCTTCTTGCCTACGTGTCTGGCCGTCAGATCGACGAAAAAAGGGCGTCTCACGACGCCATTGCGCTATCGCTTACGGATCACTCTTGCGGTGCTGCGGGCGTGGCCGCAGGCAGGACAGGCCCAAGCGGTGCATCAGGCTGCAGACCCCTTGAAGGGTCTCATACTTCGCATTGAACTCCTCTTCAGATGCCGACGTCGTCGCCGGCAAGATCTTCAAAGACGGAGTTCTCAAAGCCGCCTGATCATGCAGGGGCATCCACAAGATTTGACAATATCTCCGCGGGAGGCCACACGAACGGCGAAAACGAATAGCGGGAAGTCTGGAGGTGCAACCTCCAGACTTCCCGCTCTAGACCATCTCAAACCGACTTATTCAAGTCTGACAATGCAGCCTGAGATTGATTAGTCGGCTTCCATCTGCCCATTGGATTCTTCGCTCTGACCCGTGGTGAATTCCGTGGGGTCGTCGTCTGTGAAGAGCCTGTCATTGGTGTTTGTTTGATTGCCAAACCTGGTGACTTCGGACACGTCAGTGTCCTGAAAGGTGGTGTGACCGTCGTTCCACGTAAGGCCGCCTTCCCATTCCTCAGAGTCCGCTTCGGTCCAAATACTCTCGGGATTTGCTGAGCTTGACCCCACTCTCTGGCGGTCAGAAGCGATCCAGACTTGGCCGTCGGCTGTATCCTGCCATTCTTGGCGTCGGCCACTTGTTCGGTTGGCACTGCTGTTATTACCTCCGAGCCGCAGTAAGTTGTACGAAACCCTGCTGGTGTCGAAGTCTTCACCCGGCAGCCAAGGTACACGGTTGCTGTTTGGCTCAGCCGGGCTGATGCAATATTCGGCAGGTAGAAAATTGCCCAATACGAGGATACCAAGGCGTCCGTTACTGCTGGCGCTGCCACCTACTGCGGTGCTACCAAGCTCTTCAAATGGGTTTCCGGGGCCCGCAAAGATGCCCGAAAAGAGGATCCGACTGTCATCAGGATCAAGACCAAGACCCGCGTAAAGGCCTTTGTTCTCTTGTGAATGGACAAATAAGCCTTGGTGGATGCCGCGGAGGTGTGTGTTGTTGACCATTTGCCGCGCAACGGTGCGAGCCGCACCCAACGCAGGCAACAGGATGCCGATGAGCAGGGCGATGATGCTGATGACCACCAGCAGCTCGATAAGGGTGAAGCCGCGCATCGGCTTGACGGGGCGAGAAGTCAGAGGGGGAGTGGTGCCATTCATGAGGGAGCTTTCAAGAAATGTAGGGATGAAAAGGAAGAGCCAGCAAGAATCAAAGAGAGAGGAATAAGCGGCTCAGTAGAACGAACACGTTTATCTAACCAACCGACCACCGAATGGTCTCTAGTAAAGTCAACCAGAATTTGCAGGTGATTATTCCGCCAGACATGACGACGGCCTGCTCTTGGTCAACTGCGAAGCCCTGCCCCCCGCAGATTCGCTCCACACTTGAGGCATGTCTACATCGATGAGAAGACTAGCCTCGAACTATTTGATTATAAACGTAATTTCAGCAAAACAGCAACTTCAACCGCCCTTTTTTAAAAAAACCAGTGATCGGACGACTTCCCCCTTGCCAGCGAAAAAGCGAAAAAGCTTAATGCGACCGGTTGCAATTGGTTGATTACTCGTCTCAAACTGGTTGCATTCCCCGCTTTCGAGGTGGCTCGCAGACGACGACGTCGTGCATACCCTGAGATCTGATGCTTGCGCCACGGAGCAGGGCCTGAGGACCGTGCCCACGTGTTTGCGGGCACACGAGTGAAGCTCCAGCTCCAGCAATGGCGTAGAACGCCGCCCCTGAACTCTGGCGATTTGCATGCAAATTGCATCAACCGCCGCTGCGAGCGAGGCGGGTTGGGTTCAGGCAATACACGCCCCACCTCCCCATGCGTTTTTTACCTGAAGGTGGTCGCCGCACGGGGGCGTTTGTGTAGCGTCTCGTATGTAAATTCCTCTGGGTCTCCCCGCCGTCGCTATGCGTGATCCCGGAGCCCGCGCAGCGGGCGAGGGGATCACGCACAGCGACCCAAAACTTGAAAAGCGGGCCATCAGACCCTGCCATGGCAGGTACTTAACCCTCTTGCTGGAGAACCCGATGGCCCTCACCAACGACACCGCTTCCAACGACCTGATCCAACTCGTCATCAACCACGGCACCCACGCCATGGCCGATGCCTTCGCCACCCTCCTCAACTAAGCCATGCTCATCGAACGCGAGCAGCACATCGGCGCCTCTGCCTACCCCCGCTCTGACGAACGCCGAGCCCATACGCCAACGGCACCAAGCTCTGGCCCGCGGTACCCGGGCCAGCCGCACCGTCACCGCAACCCTGGCCAAGATGTACGTCCAAAGCGTCAGCACCCGCGACGTCGCCGCAGTCATGGCCGAACGGGGCCTCAAGGACGTGACCTCCAGCCAGGTCAGCCGCGCCGCCGCGACCCTCGACGACGAGCTGGAGAAGTGGCGTCGTCGTCCCCTGGGCGAGATCCGGCAGCTCATCCTCGACGCCTGTTACAAAAAAGTCCGCTACGACGGGGTGGTCATCGATGTGGCGGTCCTCTCGGCGGTGGGCATCCTCTCCGACGGCCGCCGCAGCGCCCTGGGCGTCTCGGTGGCGCTCAGTGAAGCAGCAGTCCACTGGCGCGACTTCCTCAACGACCTGGTGGCCCGCGGCATGCGGAGCGTCAGCGACGACCACGCCGCGCTGGGCGCGGCCCGCAAGGCGGTCTTGCCGTCGGTTCCGTGGCAGCGGTGCCAGTTCCACCTGGCCCAGAACGCGGTACACCACTGCCCGACGGTCAAAGCCCGGGGCGAGATCGGCGAGAAACTTCGGGAAGTATTCGACGCGCCGGATCGACTGGCAGCCGAGACGGCCTTGAAGGCAGCGGTCAAGTACTTCAGCGAAAGCGCCCCGAAGCTGGCGACGTGGATGGAGTCCAACGTGCCTGAGGGCCTGACGGCCTTGAGCTTTCCGAAAAAGCAACGCGAAAAGCTGAGAACCTCCAACGGGATCGAGCGTCCGATCCAGCAAGAAATCAAGCGGCGGACCGTGAAGGTCCGCGTGTTCCCGAACGCAGAGTCGCTGCTGCGGCTCGTGTCGGCGATCCTGGTCGAGATCGACGACGAGTGGACTTCTTCGACCAAACGCTACCTACCGGAAGCAGAGGCGGACATGGTCCGCTGATCAAGACCGGGATGAATTTACAGACGAAATATTGCACAATCGCGCTGTACTGCGTGGTGGCTTGGCGTGTGTTTCAACTGACGATGGTGAAGCGTGTGCATCCGGACGCAAAGCCTTCGTCGGTCTTGACGCCGAACGAGCGAAAGATTTTGAAACACATCGCCAAGACCGCGGGTCGCGGCCCATGCCTAACGCTGGGCGACTTTCTAGGCGAGGTCGCCCGACTGGGTGGCTACCTTGCCAGAAAGAACGACGGGCCACCGAGGAACATGGTGATGTGGCGTGGGTTGTCGCGCATGACCGACATCGAAATTAGGTTTCAAATGAGTCGATAATTTGTGGGTAAATGAAAGGTTGGCGGAACGCTTACGTCTATTGACGTCTACTGGCGTGGCCTGCCGTCGCGGCGTGACCCCGCGGGAGGCCACACGAACGGAGAAAACGAATAGCGGGGAGTCTGGAGGTGCAACCTCCAGACT
>JALZVY010000227.1 GCA_023300125.1 Phycisphaera sp. | reverse complement strand
TGGCCCCGTAGGCCGGTCCTTCAGGGCTGCGGGGCGCGGCGATGGCCAGCGGCGTGCCGGCACCCGGGCGAACCTCGGCCTGCGCCCGAGCAGGCGCCGAGCCGGTCAGCACGGTCTGCCTCAGCAATTCAAGTGAGCGGCGCGCCGCCGGGTCGGCGCTGTCACGATAAATCCGCTCGATGCGCGGCCGCAGCGCCAGGCGCTGGGCCTGGGCCATACCCGCAACACTACCCCGCGGCGGGGTGTTCAAGAAAGCCGCCGCGGGCTTGCGGGCGGCCGCGTCGAGGTACACCTGCGCTGCCGCCGCGCCGTCGCCCGCACGGTCATACAACGCCGCCAACCGCTGGGCCGCATCGGCGGCCAGCCACTCTTCACGGCCCTGCGCGGCCTGCAGCGTGCTACGCAGCAAACGCAAGGCCAACTGGTCCTGGCCTTGTTCCACCAGGGCCACGCCGTCGTAATAATCCGGGTACGCGTCAAGCCTCACGCCCTGAATATGAGCCAGCGAACGCCGCCGATCGCGCCCCTGCGGATCCACATAGCGCAGCTCCACCCCGTCGCTGCCCAACACCCGGCAGCCCGGCTGCCAGATCTGGTTGATGCGCACCGCATCCGCAGACGCGGGCACACTCAACAGCAAGACCCCACACCAACACGCTATCCACACACAAGAAAAGAATTTCACCGCAGGGGCTCCACATTGGTCTGGACGAAGTTCCACTTGCCGCCATTGCTCAGCCGGGCGATTTCTTCCATCAACGAGGTGCGCCCGTTGACCGCCAGCGGGTCGACCTGGTTGAACTCGATGGTGTTGATCGCCATGTTCGAAGGCAAGGCATTGACCGCTTCCAAAATCTCGGACCGCTCTTTTTCGTATTCGCGCCGCCCGGGGTTGTAGAGATTTTGCGACAGCAAGAACACCAGCTCGGGCCGCAGCTGCGCAGCCCTTTTCAGGGCCGGGATCACCGCGCCCGTGCCGCTGTTTTTCACGTTGCCCGTATCGCGCAGCCACGCGAGGGTCGCCGCCTTGGCCGCCGGCGACGCGGCCCGCAGCCCCTTGGGGGGAACCTCTTTCACGCCCTCGCCGTCGAAGATGACCACCGAAAACCGCTGCACCTCGGTCATCTCGCGCAGCGTGCGGGCCAGGTTGTTCACGATCTGGGGGTAGTCGCTGATGATCGACCCGTCGGCCTCAAGCACAAACACAATGTCGCGGGCGTTGCCCCCCGAGCCCATGAACTGCACCTGGGTCTGCGGCGTATCGCTGACCGCCACGTCAAACGACGGTGCGGCGGCCACCGGGTCGCCAATCCCGGGCAACGCATCGAGCAGCAATTCCGCGTCGGTCGTGTCGGGCTCGGGCGTCTGCGGGGCCGACTCAGGGGCCTGAACCGCCACCGGCTCCAAACGTTCAAGGGTCTGGGTGTCCAGGGCGTCCAACGGCGTGTCGCTCAACGACACCACCGGGATGATCTCTTTGGATTCATCGCGCAGGGTCTGCACCGACCAAGCCACCAGCAAAGCCGGGGGAAGCATGGCCAGGTGGGCCCCGATCGAGATCATCCAAGGAATCAGCGCCGATTTCGTGTCCGCGTCGCGTGCTGTTTTGCCCGACGCAGCGCCACGCCTGCGCGGCGCCGCACGCGGCGCATTGCGGGCAGGGACCGCCTTGGGCGAGCCCGCGTCATGCGCGTCGTCTGCGTCGTAAAAAGCCGACTGGGCAGAGACCTCGGGCGACGTTTGCCGGCCATCCGCAGCGGCTGCGGGTTCAGAATCGGGCGGTGTGGGCTGCGGCAACGAGGCGAACTCCTAATCCGCAATTGTGACCGCAACCCCCCCGGGGTGTCCAATGCACGCAGATAGCGCGCCGCCCAGCCCTCTCAGCGAACCGGCAGCTGGTCATCGGTCACAAAGCGGTAGGTTCCGCCAGTGCGCGAGGCAATCAGTTCCAGCGTGCCCCGACGCTGGGGCGTGGCCAGCGGGTCGGGCTGCCGCACCTGAAGGGTGTGAAAGCGTGCGCCACTCACATTGGCCGCGTCGATCAACGACAACAGGCCCGCCCGGTCGCCCAGCGGGTCGCGCCGCCCCGTCAGCCCGTCGCTCAGCAGCACCACCGTGTCGGGGTGATAGGCCAACGCACGCCGGATGGCCGCGCGGGCGTCGGCACGTCCCGTAGCCACGATGCGCCCGGCCTGCGGGTCGATGAAGCGGTCGGTCTGAGTCACCGCCGCGTTCGTGGCCCGCTGCATGCCCGCAGGCCCGGCCTCGGTGATGGCCTTGCCGTTAAAAAACAGCACCGTGTACGACTGTTCGGAACGCAAACTGCGCACCGCCTGCTGCATCGCCTGCTGCACGAAAGGCAGCGTGTCCACCTGCGAGCCCGAAGCATCGATCAGGTACACGATGCGCGAGCCCCCGGGCGCCCCATAAAGCCGCCCGTAGCCCACATAAGGACTCAACGCGCTCGGCCCCTTGAGTGCCTCCGATTCGCTGGGCAACGCCAACACCTGGGGCTGACTGGCCTGGGCCAGCTTCGCCGCCTCGTGCAGCACCTGAGCCGACATCGGCCGCGAACGCTGAAGCAGCGGGTTGGTGGCCCGCGTGGGCTTCTCGCTCGCGCCCACGCGCACCATCCGCCGCGGCGCCGCCGACACCACCAAGGTGTGCTCACGCATCGCCCAGGCCTCGTCCGCGACCGCATCGCCCAGTGACGCGCCCCTCGCGTCATCCTGCACCGCCGTGGCCGCCGTGGCCGCCTGAGTCACTGCCGCCACCGCGTCGGCCTGCTTCGCCGCCCCGCGGTCCAGCGCCGCGTGAACAACGACCACCGTCATCACCCCAACCACCCCGTACACCAGCGCGGCGATCGGCCCTCCACGCAGGGAGGGGCCAGAGGTGTCAGCAAGGTCGTCACGGCGTGAAGGCATGTTCAAATTCCCAGTGAAGAAAGGACGGGTGCATGCCATCGGCCAAACGACAACACCCTGTCAATCTTTTGCCCGCCCCCCGCCTTCCCATACGATTTCACCCCTAAAAACGTCCGGATAACAACGCAAAAGACGCCGACGCGCGATCTACACCACGGCGGCCAGCCCACATGCCAAGATTAAAAAACGCCCCTGCCCCAACGCTCTACACATCCTCACTTCGACACGCCGACCTGCAACACGTGCAGCGGCGTGGAAGCGGCAATGACCGGGGTGGGACTCGAACCCACAACCAGCGGCTTAAAAGGCCGATGCTCTACCATTGAGCTACCCGGTCGGTCGCGGCTTGCGCCGCGGGCCGCGGAGCGTAGGTCGGGTTCCGGGCAGGGTCAAACCGCGGGCCTGCAACAGAGGGATTTTGACCGCCCAACCCCACCGCAGCCGCCCCAAACCGCACCCTCGCCGCCGGATCCGCCCCATGCCCCGCACCCTGGTTTTCCATCACGCCAACCCCGATCGCCCGGCCCGCGTCGCGGTCATCGCCGAGATCGGCGTCAACCACGACGGCGACCTGAACACCGCCCACGCCCTGATCCTCGCCGCGGCCCAAGCAGGGGCCCAGGCGGTGAAATTCCAGCTTTTTCGCCCCAAAAGCCTGCTTTCGGCCGACGCCGCCCTCGCGGGCTACCAAGCCGGCCAGGCCGCCTCGCCCCACGAACTGCTGGACACCCTGGCCCTCGGGGCCCAGAGCCTCGCCCCCCTACGCGACGCCGCCCACGCCCAAGACCTGGCCTTTGTGGTCACCCCATTTGGCCCCGCAGACGTCGCAGACCTGCACACCCTGGGCGTGGACGCGGTGAAAATCGCCTCGCCCGACGCAGTCAACCCCTTGCTCTTAGAAGCCGCCGCAGGCCTGGATCGCCCGCTGTGGGTCTCCACCGGCACCGCCCACGCCGACGAACTCGACGCCGCAGCCCATCACGCGACCCAAAGCCCCCACGGCGCCCTGCTGCAGTGCGTCTCGGCCTACCCCACCCCCGACCACGCCGCAGCCCTGGGCGGCATCACGGCGCTGCGCCAGCGCTTTCCCGGGCTGCGGGTGGGCTATTCAGACCACACCCCCGACGAAGACACCGGCGCCCTGGCCGTCGCCGCCGGGGCCTGCCTGCTGGAAAAACACCTCACCCACGACCCCGCCGCACCGGGCCCGGACCACGCGGTCAGCCTCGATCCCGCGGCCCTGGGGCGTTACATCGCCGCGGCCCACCGGGCCGCGGTACGGCTGGGCCCGCTGGCCAAAACCTGCCAGCCGGTGGAAGCCGACGTGCGGGAAGTCTCGCGGCAAAGCCTCTGCGCCGCCCGCAACCTGCCCGCGGGGCATCGCTTGGTGACCGGCGATCTGGTGGTCAAACGCCCGGGCACCGGCGTGCCCGCCGCCGACTATCGGACCACCCTGGGACGCACCCTGGCCCGCCCAGTGGCTCAAAACCACCTTCTGCACCCCGACGACCTGGCCCCCTAAGCGACCGCTGAAAAACGGCCCCGGGCAAGGCGTCAGATTCAAGGGGTCAAGGCCGCCAAGTCGATGAACCAAAACTCGATACGACCCGCGGCCCCACCTGGGGACGCCCCATTCGCCGGAGTTCAGGCCATGTTCCAGATTGTTCTCATCACCGTCATCGCCTACCTCGCAGCCTGCTACGGCTACGGCATGTTCTTGCTCTACAAGCTCTACCGCAGCCGCCCCGCCGCGGTCGAAGAAGCCGCTGCCCAGCGTCAGCGCCGCGTGGAATCATCGCCGTACGCCCCGGCCCCCGAGGCCGCGGCCAACCCGGGCCCCGCGTCCAGCTCCGCCGCTCGGGCGGCCTAAAGCCCGCAACCCTCACTTTGCTTGCAACACCCCGCCGCTTTGCGCCGGGGTGTTTTTTTAGGTGCCCAACGTGGCGCCCTTCTACCATCGGGCCTATGCCCACCTCCCCCGCCCCGGCCCCCGACACCGCCCGCCTGTACGACCAGCTCAACCTCGACCAGGTCATCGCCGGAAACGCCCGCCTGTCACCCGCCCAAGCGGTGCGGCTGTTTCACGAAGCGCCCCTGCGCGACCTGGGCCGCTGGGCCACCGCCGTGGCCCAGCGCAAGCACGGAAGCGGCCCTGACGCCGTGCGCACCTTCGTCATCGACCGCAACATCAACTACACCAACGTCTGCTCGGCCAGCTGCACCTTCTGCGCGTTCTTCCGCAAAGAAGGCGACGCCGACGCCTACGTGCTCACCAAAGATCAGCTACACCAAAAAGTGCGCGAGCTCGTCGCCATCGGCGGCACCCAGGTGCTCCTGCAAGGCGGCATGCACCCGGGCCTGGGCGTGGACTTTTACGTCGACCTACTGCGCGGACTCAAAGCCGAGTTCCCCCAAGTGCACATCCACGGCTTTAGCCCGCCGGAGTTCGTCGAGTTCGTCGCCGTGTACGACCTGCCGGGCTATCCCGCCACGGGCGCCCGCCAAAGCCACACCCTCGAGCGCAGCGTGTGGCTGGCCAAGCTCGAAGCGGTCATGCAAAAGCTCATGGACGCCGGGCTCGACAGCCTGCCTGGCGGCGGCGGCGAGATCTTCCCCGACCACGTGCGCAACCGCATCGGCCTGGGCAAAGCCACCGCCGACCAGTGGCTCGACGTCATGGAAACCGCCCACCGCCTGGGCATGTTCACCAGCGCCACCATGATGTTTGGCCACATCGAAGGCCGCGCCGACCGCGTCATGCACATGGATGCGGTCCGCACCCGCCAAGACGCCGCGATCGCCAACAACCTTCCCGGACGCTACGTCAGCTTCATCAGCTGGCCGTTCCAACGCGAAAACACCCCCCTGGGCCACCTGCCCGACTTCGACCGCGAAAGCGGCGACCCCTTCCCCGGCGACGTGCTGGCCGACGCGGTGCTCAGCGGCGCCGTCGACCCCACCGACAAAGCCGCCTTGGCCAAGACCGCCCCGCGCGCCGGCAAAGTCGTACGCATGGCCGGGGCCAGCGAATACCTACGCACCCAAGCCATCAGCCGGCTCTACTTCGACAACATCGATCACATCGGTAGCAGCTGGGTCACCATGGGCCCGCGCATCGGCGAGCTGGGCCTCTACTACGGCGCCGACGACATGGGCAGCGTCATGATGGAAGAAAACGTCGTCAGCGCCGCGGGCACCACCTACTGCCTCAGCGAAGAAGTCCTCTGCCACCTGATCCGCGACGCCGGCTTCACCCCCGCCCAGCGCAACAACCGCTACGACCACCTGAAGGTCCACAACGGCGACGACGCCCCCGACCGGCAAGTCACCGACTGGTCCACCCAGCGGGCCCAGAAGCTGCACGTGGAGACCGACGCCACGCCCGGCGACGA
>JALZVY010000226.1 GCA_023300125.1 Phycisphaera sp. | reverse complement strand
GTCAACGCCACCACCACCGCCAACACCCCCAGCCCGTCCTGGTGCCCCGCCCAGGCTGTTTCTAAAAACACCACCGGCGACCAGGCGTACAGCGTCGCCCACCACGCCGAGGCCCCGCGGCGGCGCAGCTCCGCCAGCAGCAGCAGCACGATCAACAGATCCCCCGCGGCAAACACTCCGCGCAGCACCCGCGCGTGCGTCACCGCATCGGCCTCGGGCGCCACCCACGCGGTCGCCTTCGCAGTCAGCGCAAAAGCCCACTGGCTCGTGGGCTGGTAGATCGTCACCAACTCCGCGTTGTTCACATGCTCCAAGTCGCGGGCCGCCGCCGCGTCACCGCGGGCCTGGGCCGCGGCCAACGCCGCCGCAGGGCTCTGCCCATACGGGTTGCCACCGCCCGCCAGCGTACGGCCGTCGTGCACATAGCGCCACACGTCATCGCTCAGGCTCACCGGTAAAAAACCCACCGGCAAAGCCCGCAGCACCAAGGCCACAGCCAAGATCAACCACGCAGCCGTGCCAAAACGCCACGCCGGGCGACGGCCTGTCAACCACGTCAGCAGCGCCCAGGCCACCGCCCCGCCCACCCACACCACCGCCAACAAACGCACATCCGGAATCAACATGTCTGGGCCTCCCCTTCGTTGGCACCCAGCCCCAACGACCGCTCCAAAGCCGCCACCAACTCAGTTTTTACCGCCGCCATCGGCGGGCACGCCGCCCCACACACCCGACGCAGGCTCGTCACCGGCCGGTCGCCGAGCCCACAAGGGTCAATCAACCCAAAGTGATCCAAGTCCGGATCCACATTCAGGGCCAATCCGTGCATCGCTACCCCCCGACGCACCCGCACCCCCAGCGCGCAGATCTTCGCCGCCTGGGCCCCTTCGCCCACCCACACCCCCGTCGCCCCGCATTCGGTGTGCCCTGCCACCCCGAAGGGCGTCAGCGTCTGCACCACCGCAGCCTCCAGGCTCCGCAAGTAATTCGTCAACGACAAACCCACGGCCGCCAGCCGCACCAACGGATAGGCCACCAACTGCCCCGGGCCGTGGTAGGTCACGTCGCCGCCGCGGTCGGTGGGCTCCAACGCCACGCCGCGCCCGCTCAATTCGGCCTCGGTCACCTTCACATGCTCGCGCGCCGCGGGCCGGCGGCTCACCGTCACCACCGGATCGTGTTCGACCAGCAGCAAAGCGGGCCCCTGCGTGCCCGCTGCAACCTGGGCGTTGCGTTCGCGCTGCCTCTGCAGCGCGGGCGCGTACGCCATGCGTCCCAAATCAATCACGTCCCAAGGTTGCTGCATGACCCCATCTTAGCGCACACACCACATCGCCGACGCCCCGCCACACAACTCAGCACACCAGTGGGAACGCAATCCCAACCCTCCGCACCCGCCGGGCCTCCGCGTGCCAGCACCCCCCTGATATCCGGCACAGCCCGAACACCCCTTACATCCCACAGCGATTTTCCCATCACCCTTGGGGCACGCCCCGATGCTCCGCGTTCCAACAACCGAAAACAAATCCGTGAGTACCGCCCCCCCCGCTATCGTCATGGAGTGCCTTGGTTGTCACCGCGGCCTGCGCCTGCCCGCGGCCGCAGCGGGCCGCGTGGTCAAGTGCCCGGCCTGCGGAGGCATGACACCCGTGCCCGCCCCACCCCCCGCGGCGAACGACGACCCCGAAGACGTGCTGGGCGATCTGCTCAGCCAGATGTTTCACGAAAACGACGACGACGACGATCTCGTGGCCCCGCCCATGCCGTCGACGCCCGCGCGTAAGCCAGCCGCCGAATCTGCCAGCAAGCCCGCCAACACGGCCAAGAGCGCCCCCAAACTCCCACCCCGCCCCACGACGAAGACCCAGCCCGCGGCCTCACCCACCGCCCAAGCCATGCCCAAGCCCGCATCGGCCGCGCCCCCCGCAGCCTCGGGCCCGCGAGCCGGCGCCGCACGCCGCGGCGAGCCCTCATTCATCCAGCACGGCCCCCCGCGCGAACGCCAACGCCCTTTTCTCGCGGTGGCCAGCTGCTCGATCGCCGGCGTCGAGCTGCGCTTCCCTGAATCCCAACTCGCCGACCCGCTGTTCCGCTCTTCGATGCCCGAACGCTGCATCATCACCGGCGACCACCGCGGCGTGGCCGACCTCACCGTCCGGCCCATGGTCTTTATCAACAAAGACGAACACGGCGGCCGCCGGGCCCGCAGCGTCGAAACCCAGTACGAAATCCCCGCCGACGCCAGCTACCAACACCAAGACTACATCAATAAAACCGGCACCCTCGAAGGCCTCACCGCGCCCTTCGACCTGCCCATGCCCTACCTCGTATCGTCCAAACTCTTCGACGTCTCGCTCCAGTGTGTTTCGGTGCGATCGGACACCCACGGTTCTTACTGCCGTGTGGTCATCCCCGCTCCCGCCACCGCCGCCGAATGGATCGCCAACGTCAACGGCACCGCCAACGAAGCCTGGCACTATCTCCAACAGCACGCCAACCAGATGTCCTGCGAAGCCTGGACCCGCCTGCCCCACGTCATCCGCGACCGCATCAACGCCTGGTGCTCCTTCGCCCCAGGCGAAGCCTTCATGGCCTACGCCCGCCACGCCGACAACCTCGCCAAAGAATCCGGCCTCGGTGGCCTGCTGGTCACCGACCAGCGGCTCATCTACCACATGTTCCGCAAAATGGTCGAGTTCCCTCTGGACCGCCCCCTACGCGTCCGCGTCCGCCGCGACAGCAACGGCGTGCATTTCTCCGCGGCCAGCAACGGCGAGCCGCTAAAGAAACTCGGCCCCATTAACGCCCACGAAGTGCCCCTGGTCTTCGAAGCCCTCGAATCCGCCGCCAACCTCACCGTCGAAACCTCACTCCACGAAGAGCAAGCCAACGTCGACGAAGGACCCGACCCTTCCACCCTCTTCGCGGCCTAACAACCCTCCATCCCCCGGCCCGGCCGAGGGGAAAGGTCAGTCCGTCTGTTCTTCGCGGACCACCTGCCCGTCGCGCAGCTCGCGCACATGAACACGCACCGAATCGTTGGCCGCGTGGTCCAATCCCGAAAACACGATCTCCTGCACACGGCCGTCGAGTAGCTCCACCCGCAGCGCCTCAGCGCTGGTGGCGGTGACCGACTTGATCACCCGCTGGGCTTCATAAGGCTCGACCACCGAAAGAAAACGCGCCTGGGCACCGTGGGTACGGACCGCCAAGGTCTTTAGCCGGTGCGACTCGTCCCCCATCGGAAAATCACCGCCCACACGGGCCTTGAAGCGCACCGCCTCGACACCGGAAAGATCGATCACCACCGTTGCGTCTCGGTCAGCCGCCAGGGGCATGGCCGGCAACGCGTGGTCCATCCGCTCACCACCGATCTTGATCGGTCCGCCGTAGTAGTCGCGCCCCGGCACATCGGGCCGCGCGATGTTGTCGGTGTCGAAACCAATCTCCGAAAGAAGAACCTCCGAACCATCTTTCAACACCACCCGGGCATCACCCCAAAAAAGCGTGTTGTTTCGCGTGTTGTCCACCTTCGTGGTCAAGGTCAACACCTGCACCCCCGCCACGTCCACGTCCAAGTCTTGACTACCCAAAATCCAGGCCCCGGTTTTCCCTTCCAACAACACCTCCCCGTCACCCGCCACGCCGTACCACACTTTTTTATTGACCTTAAAACTCGCCGGCGCCGTGCCAATCATGATTTCCTGCTCGCGCGGCCAGGCGTGGTGCAGGTCGATCTTCAGCACGCCCGGCTCGCTGTGCGGCAAACGCACCCCGGCGTTGTCCGCCTGCTCACCAAAGTGCATCTCAAACCGCGACCGCGCCGTCCCCTGCGTCTGATACCAATCACAGTCGGTCACAAACTGCGTGCTGCCCAGGGGGTCGTCGTTCATCTGCGCGGTGTGCCGCAGGTGCTTCTTCTGATCCGCCTCAAGGCCTTTGAATCCTTTGACCTGAAACATCCAGTCAAACTGATGGTCGGTTTCACCCTGCAAAAAATCGGCCAACACCACATAGTCATCAAGCATCACCATCGCCCGCCGCTGAATCACCGGCGCGGTGTACGCCGTGCATGCGCCGTACTCCGGCGCGTCCTCGGGCACGGGAATGCTGCGTCCTTCCTCCCACATTTTTTCTGAAAACGTCACGTCCGGGTCGTACACAATGCCGCCATACGGCGGATAGCTCCAGCGCGACACGGTTTCAATCGCCGTGGCCTGCATCATCTGGCCGGTATAAAAAAGAATGCGGTCATTCTCCACCGGCTCCTGCATTTTCTCATCCACCACCACCATGTTCTTGGTGGTCGAGGTCTGCTTCAGGTGCTTATATAGATAGCTCCCATAGCCATACCAGTACATCAGCGGACCATAAAAACTGCGTCCATACCGGGCCATGTTCACAAGCCCGGTTCGGTCAAAGTGACCATGAAAACCCCCATGCGATCCATAATGCAGCATCGCCTGAATCTGCTCACGCAGCGGCCGCTCCGGGGCCTGAGAACGCAGCTGCACGATGCCCATGTTGTCCGCATAGGCAGACTGGCTCATTTTCTCTGAAGTCACCTCGGGCAAGTCCGCCACGCCGTAAAGCAAATCACGGTTGTTCCCACGCTGAACCACCGCGGCGTACTCCGGGTCGCCGTACAGGGCGTAGGCCAACTCATAAGGCTTACCCGACACCTTTTCGTCCAGCGCATCATTCACCGCCGGAACCACCCCGCGGTAGTCCAAAAACGGGACCGTGGCGTCCCACATGTCTTTGATCCCCACGCTATTGCGCTCGATCTTCCCCCATTTTTCGAACGCCATGCCATACACCCCGCCCTTGCGCCGACTGGCCAAAAGCGAAAAATGACGGGTGGCCCCCAAGGCAAAGCGTTTGTTTTTGAAGTTAATCCCCCAAGGCTCCAGAGCCAAAGCAACCTCAGAAAACTGCGTGGCGACCCAGCGGTTGTACCCCACCGAACACTCGTACCACCAACCGTCGTTCATGACGCCGTGTTCAAGGTGCTTATAGATCCCAGTGGGCCCATGAACCAGCTGATCAATCAGGTGCCAGTCCTGCAGATTCATCGCGCAGTAAAACGCCGCATTGATCTCGGCGATGTTCCAATTGCTGATCGCTCCGCGGGTATTGCCTTTGATCGTGCGCGCTGCAAACAAACGGAAGGTTTCCTCTACCTGCCGCCGGTCTTCGTCGGTGACCTGCGGCGAATCGCGAATCAGGTCGTACGCCCGGCCCACGGCCTGCCAAAACTTGCCTTCGGCCACAAACGAGTCGCCGCCGCCCACCAAAGTCGCTGGGTAACCCGCGGTTTCGCTCACCAGCGGGCGAATCACCGCCAGGCATTTTTCGACGTAAGCCGCGTTGCCTGTCAATTGATAAGCGATCGCACAGTTGAACAGGTGCCGCCCGTCTGTCCGGAAAATCGATTGCCCCAAGACCGTTCCCTGGGCATCGGGCACCAGATCCCGCGGCGCAGGTGGATCCCACCGGTCCGCCTTGGCCACGTACGCATCAAACCCTTTTTGTGCCCACGCGTGGCGATGCGCCTTGTCACGGATGGCTTGCCAGCCGTCGGCCGAAAACATGATATTGGGCGTGGGCAGGCGCACCGCCGTCACAAACGTCAGCGCGGCCGACGCGGCGCCTTCACCGTTGGCCAAGGCATGCACCACCTGCTTCTCGCGGAGGCCCGCGGGCAGCTTCTTCGGGATCGACACCCGCAGCCGGCAGGTCTGGGTCTGGCCGGGTTCAAGATCCACAAAAGCGGGCTCGAGGGTTGCGGGCATCGACTCCCACCCCTGGGTCACAACGCGCAGCTGCACGGCCTGGGGCCGATCGGTGGTGTTGCCCACTTCAACCGCATACTCCACCACCGTCCCCGCATCCGACGCCTTGCCTTGCTGGCGCGCCTGCAAGGCCACCGCCCGCCCGCGTGTGACATAAACATTGCGAAAGCGGTGCGGCGTCGCGTCGGCCGAACGCGCCGAGAGTTCAACGCGTTTGATCGCCAGCAGCGTACCCTCCCGCTGGCCCGCGTCGAGTTCAAACATCGCCCACGGCACATACACCTCGTGCCATCCCGCGCCGGCGATCCGCACCACCGCGGTGCTCACCGGGTGGGTCTCGTTCGCGTCTTGCGGATCGACCTTCAGCGTCACATGGATGTCGCTGGGGCTGTCACTGGCCGAATGAATTTCCAAGGCGACGCCTTGGTATTCGCTCCAGTCCGCCGAGTCGCCAAAATAATCCCGCTTGATGCCTGGGAAGTACACGCGTTGTTGGTTTGCATAGCTGTAAGCCAGCACACCCCCTTCTTCGGCCACGGCCCCGCCGTCTTCAACGCGGGCAACCCCCTGCCAATCCGCAAGATCGCCCTGCCCCACGGCAGCGCGAAGCCCCGCGAACGCGGGACTGGAAACGACCAACACGAGTAACACCCACAGCAGTTTCATGATCTAACTTTCTGTCGCGGGCATCGCGCACCGACGCCCTGATTTTCACACGTCGCTCAAAGCCGTCAACCAACCCGGCAGCAATCAATGCGTTTCCAGCATGCCTTCGCAACAACCCGCTTCACACCCGCAACTCAACCTCGGCGTCGAGCGCCTTGGCATAGCGCCCGCGGATGGGTTTCACCACACGCTCGATGAAGGCGTCCACCTGCTCGGGAGCCCGGCCCACAAAAGCCGCAGGGTCCAACACGGCTTCCAGGTCCATGCCGGCGAAGGCGGGCTCGCTCTTCAATCGATCCAGCAAGTCGTTGTCCGCCGCTTCGCCTTTGACCCGCGCCGCAGCCGCCTGGCTGTGCTCGCGGATCACCTCGTGAAGCTCCTGGCGGTCGCCGCCGTTTTTCACCGCGGCCATCAGCAGATTTTCGCTGGCCATGAACGGAAGCTCCGCGGCAAGGTTGCGCTTGACGGTCTCGGGATAGACCACCAAACCACCGGTGACATTCACCAGCAAATCCAACACGCCGTCGAGGGCCAAAAACGGCTCGGGCAAAGTCAGGCGGCGGCAGCTGCTGTCGTCGAGGGTGCGTTCGAACCACTGCTCGGCGGCGGTGGTAAACGGCGTTTGCACCAGACCAATGACAAAGCGGCTGAGCCCGCAGATGCGTTCGCTGCGCATCGGGTTGCGTTTGTAAGCCATCGCCGACGAACCGATCTGGCTGGCTTCGAAAGGCTCTTCCATTTCTTTGCGGTTGGCCAGCAGGCGGATGTCGGTGGCGCACTTGGCCGCCGCAGCGGCAGCACCCGCCAGCGCGGCGCCCACCTGGGCGTCCATCAGCCGCGGGTAGGTTTGGCCGGTGACGGCAAAGCGGTCGTCGGGGTCAAAGCCCATGGCCTTGGTCACCAGCTCGTCGAGCCGGTCGACCTTGGCGTGGTCGCCGTTGAAGAGCTCTAAAAAACTGGCCTGCGTGCCGGTGGTGCCTTTGACCCCGCGGAACCGCAGGCGGCTTTGACGGTATTCGATGTCTTCGAGCGCCAGCGCCAGGTCTTGGGCCCAGATCGTGGCCCGCTTACCCACGGTCGTCGGCTGGGCGGGCTGATAGTGGGTGAAGCCCAGCGTCGGGCGGTCGCGGTGCAAGGCGGCAAACGCGCCCAGGCGGTCGATGGCCGAGGCCAGCTTGCCCGCGGCCAAAGCCAAGGCTTCTTTCAACATGACCAACTCGGCGTTGCAGACCACAAACTGGCTGGTGGCGCCCAGGTGGATGATCGGCCGGGCCGCGGGGGCCTGGTCGCCCAGTGCGTGCACGTGGGCCATGACGTCGTGGCGCAGCTTCTTTTCGTAGACCGCCGCGGCGTCGAGATCCACGGTGTCCAGGTTGGCCTCCAGCTCGTCGAGCTGGGCCTGGGAGATGTCGATGCCCAGCTCGCGCTCGGCCTGGGCCAGGGCCAGCCATAGCCGACGCCACAGACCGAACTTGCGGGCGGGAGACCAAACAGCCTGCATCGCGGGCGAGGCATTGCGACTGGCGAGCGGGGAGACGTAGGTGTGCATCGTGAACTCGGTGTTTTGCGGTGGTGGTTGAAAGTTAAGGTGGGGGTTTTAGAGCGCGGGGCCTAGAGCATTCCATGCCCCACGGCCGGCCCGGGCTCAGGCCCGAGCACGGGCAGAACACGACCGGCCGTCGATGGGGCATGGTAACCTCGCGATTCGCTTCGACACGGCCCGATGACCGTGGGCCCCACCGGCTCGTTTCATGAACACGCCTGCTTTTCCCCCCAATCAGATCACGCACGCGGCCGACCCCGCGGCCCTGGCCGAGGAACGCGATCTGGTGACCGCCGCCCGCGGGGGAAACCAGGCCGCGATGGGCAGGCTGCTGCAAAACCACCAACAGCGGATCTACAACGTCTGCCTGCGGATGGTCAACCAGGCCGACGATGCGGCAGAGCTCACCCAAGACACGCTGATGAAAGCCGTGCAGAAGCTCGACAGCTTCCGTGCCGACAGCCGGTTTGGAACCTGGCTCACCCGCGTGGCGATGAACCACTGCCTCTCGCACCTGCGCAAGCGGAAGCTGCGTACCACCACCTCACTGGACGCCGCAGCGCCCGGAGCGCCGAACCTGCGGCTGGCCGATCATCTGCCGCAGTCCCGGGAACCCGAGGCCCACTCACGCGTCGAACACCAAGAAGGGCTGCACAAGCTCTACGCAGCCCTCGCAGCGCTCGACGAAGACCACCGCGCGGTCATCGTGCTGCGCGACATCGACCAAATGGACTACGCGCAGATCGCCCAAGCCCTGGAGGTCGCTCCCGGCACCGTAAAAAGCCGCCTGTTTCGCGCCCGGCTGGCCCTGCGTCAACACATGAACCCCGCAGCGGTCACCTACAAGGGTTAACGCCCTGCCCCCACCGCCTATCCCAGCGCCCGCCACACCCACCGACCCACCGACCGCACAAGCCTTCCCCTTCCACACCCTGCCTCACCGGCCCCACCTCTTTCACCCGCCATGGACCCACGCCACGACCCCGACCTGATCCTCGGCCACCTCGAAGGCGAACTGTCGCCCGAGGACGCGGCCAAGATCCAGGCTTTGATCGAGGCAGACCCCGACTTCGCCGCCTTGCTCAAAGGCATGGCCGAGGACCGCGCCCAGCTGCGTGCAGCGCCCGCGGCCCAGCCGCCCGCGGGCATGGCCGACATGGCCGTGGCCGATCTCGAACGGTCGATGCTGCTGGACGACGCAGCGGACAGCCTCGCGATGCCCACCCCCGGGCGGCGGCGTTTCGCCCTCGCCCCGCTGCTGACCTACGGCGCCATCGCCGCGGTGCTGGCACTCACCGCCAACGCGGTGCTCAAGTCGGTGCAGCCGCCTGCTCCGCTGCCACCGGTCGCCTCAGCTCCTCCCGAGCACGCCTTCGACATCGCCGCGGCGACCATCCAAACCCAGCGCGATCTGGCCCGCCGCGACCAGGCCGAAGTGGGCTTTGACGGCGGCAGCGCAGGCAGCGGCGACGAAGCCTCCGACGCCTCTGCCCCCCAAGAAGTCGCGGCCGCGGCCCCCGACGCCAGCCTCAGCAAGTCGATTGACGCCCAAGCCATGAACCAGGCCCCAAGCCCCCAAGGCCACTTCGCAGCCCTTGCGGCCGAAGACGCCAGCCCAAAACACGACGCGTTCACCCTGCCCACAGAAGCAGACACGAACACGGCCGCTTTGCCCCCGCGCGTCGCGGGCGAACCCATCAGCATCCCCGTCGCCGCCGCCAACCAAGGCATCTCGCTCGCCACCACAGGATCCGACGCCGCCCTCGTGCAGACCGCCCTGGCCCGGCAGGCGTCGCGACCCCGCACTTCAGGTCTTGCGGCGCAGACCCGCGAAGAGGTCTTGGCGAACGGGTTGGCCGAGCCATCAATAGACGCAGAGCACACAGAGCCCGCAGAACACAACGCCCTCGCCGCCGAGCCCGCATCCCCCACCCCACGGGCCTGGACACACACCCTGCAAAGCATTGGCGACGACTGGACCCGCTGGACCACCTTCGGGGCCGACCCACCGATCGCCCCCGCACCCATCGCCCCCACCTTGCCGCTTCACTGAAGCGCGCCCAGCCCAGGCAGCCGCGAAGCCCCAAGCACTCACGGCAGATCCATCGCGTACGCCCACGCCCCAAGCTGCCCGTCGGCCCCCACCTGCACCTGCACGAACCCGTCCCGCGCGGTCGCCCCGCGCCGGATCTGCGGGCGCTGTGCCAGCACGTCGCCCCACTTGTCGCCGCCAAAGCGCCGCAGCCCGCAACTGTGAATCACCCACGCCGGATCCACCGCATCCAGCCACGCCTTACTGTTGCGGATGAACGCCCCGTGGTGGGGCAGGTCCGCCACGTCGGCCCGCAGCTCCTCGGGGCGGCGCAGCAGCGTGTCGGTCGCACGCTCCTGGATGTCGCCGCTCAGCAACACACGCCGCCCGGCCACGGTCGCCCGCAGCACCACCGACCCGTCGTTGCCCGGCCACGGCGCCGCGCCCTTCGAAGGCGCCGGGGGCCACAGCACCTCCAACTCTGCCGCGCCCAGCGCCAGGCGATCTCCGCGGGTCACGGTCTGGGGTGACAGCCCGTGGGCGGTCAGCGCATCCATTAACACCGAAGTCGCCCGCCCGGGCGCCGCCGCCACCTCGGCGGGAACATCGGGCGACACCCACACCGCATCCACGGGCATGGCGTCGAGCAGGTCCGGCACGCCGTTGTAATGATCCAAGTCCGCGTGCGAAATCACCAGCACGTCCACCCGCGACACCCCCAAAGAGCGCAGCACCGGCACCACCGCACGGCGTCCCACCCCGCTGAGCTGCTGGCTGCCGCAATCAAAAACCAACGTGCGCACGCCATCGGGCCCGGCGCACTGCAACACAAAGCACGACCCGTCGCGCACCGCCACCGCCGACAGCCGCAGCACCGGCGTGTCCACCGGCCGCGGCTCGCCGCGCAGCACCGCCCCGGGCCGGTCGGTTTGCAGCATCGCCAACGCACCCACCACCAACAACACGCCCACCGCCAACGCGCCGCGCCGCCTGCCCCCCTTGGCGTCAGGCTCAAGTTCTGCAGGCACCTCCCGCCCCGCGTGCCTCAGCACAAGCCACGCCACCGCCCAGGCCCCCAGCACCCAGGCCCACGGCGGGGGCGCCCGCAGCCACCACACAGCACCAGGAAGATCGCTCGACGCCTCCACGCCCGCCAACACCCACCCCGCGACCACCGACAGCGGCTGGGCCAGCAACGCCCCTAAGCCCGGCGCGATCAGCCCCACGGCCATCTTCAGATAACCCGCCACCAGCACCCCCACCAGCACCGGCACGGCCAGCACCGAGGTCACCAGCGACCAAGGATTCACCATCAAAAAATGCCGCGCCACCAGCGGCGCCGCAGACAAGAAAGCCACCACCCCCACCGCCCACGCAGCGGCCAGTGCGCGCCGCCAGGCCCGCACCGCCGCGTGCACACGGCCCCACCGCCCAGGCGCTTCACGCAAGCCAAAACCCGGATCGCCCGGGCCCGGCCCGCCCCAGCGCTGGGCCAAGCCGGGCACAAACAAGATCAACGCCCCCACCGCCACGAAGCTCAGCTGAAACCCCGCGTCGAACACATCGCGCGGCCAGATCGCCAGCGTGATCACCACCGCCACGGCCCAAAGCGTGGGCCCCGGCAGCCGGCGACCACTGGCCGCGCCTGCGGCAAGCAGCCCGGCCATGATCGCCGCCCGCACAATCGGTACCCGCGGGGGCACCAACAACAAATACCCCGCAAGCACCCCCAACACCCCCACCGCCGCCCAGCGCGGATGCGGCGACACAGCGCGGGCCAGCATCCACACCATCCAAAGCAGCGCCCCCACGTGCGCGCCCGAAATACTCAACAAGTGCGAGAGCCCCGCCTCGCGAAAACCTTGGCGCGTCGCCTGCGTGTCCGCCTCGGTCACGCCCAACAGCAGCAACTCCAGCAGCGGCAGCGTGCGGCCCTGGCCTTCGTGCGCGGGCGCCCAACCCAGGGCCAGCGACCGCCGCGCCGCGTCCTGCCAGGCACTGCGCAGCTGGGCAAAGCGCGAGGGCGCCGCGTCCACCCGCTCGACAATGTTCGCCCGCAGCGGCACCCGCAGGCGCCCCACCCAGCCCCGACGCCGGGCATAGGCCTCAAAATCAAACTCCCCGGGATTCGGCGGCGGATCGAAGCCCGACCACCAGCCACGCAGGCGCAGCCGCTGGCCTTCGCGCAGCTCCGCGTCGGCTTCTTCCACCCGCACCAAGAGCGCCCCGCTCACCGGCACCCGCATCGCGCCCTGCCCCGCGTGCGACAGCGCCAACTCAAAGCGCGTCGCAGGCGACCCAAAAGCAAAGGGCGCAAAAAGCCCCTCGCGCGGCGCCACCACTTCGGGCCGCCCCACCACCGTCCCCTCAACCTGCACCAAACGCGGCGCGTCCGCGTCCACCCCCACGGGCACCGTGATCCGCAGCACCGGCGGCGCCCCCCCGCGTTGGGCCGACCACGCCGCCCCCAGCCCCAAAGCCGTCACCACAAGCCCCGCCATCCAAAACGTGCGCGACCCGGTCACCCGCTGCCCGCGCTGCACACCCGTGTCGGCCACCCGCAACACCCCCACCCCCAAAGCCGCCACACCAATCCCCACGCCCCCCACCGTTCCCGCCCAACCCAGCGCCCCCACCGCGCAGCCCACCGCCCACCCCAGCGCGGCGACCACCGCCGCCGAGGCCCTCATTTCAACCCGCCTGGCAAAGGGCCATCGTCGGGCGTCACCGCAGACAAAAGCACGTTGCCCAGCAGCCCGCGGGCCGATTCCACCGCGTAGCCGTTGATCTGGAAATACCCACAGCCCAGCGCCCCCACCGACAAATCTCGCGCCGACACCAACACCCGCCCACCCCCGGCGCCATCAATCACCCCGATCGAAGGCCCCGGCGCGGCATCGCCGTGAATCGCGGTGTAGCGCCGGTGCTGCACCTGGCGGCAATCCGCCCCGCCCGGCAACCCCGCGCCGCTGATCACCGAATCCTCTGCCTCAAGCCACCGCGCCGCGCCGCCCAACCGCCGGCCAAGCTGCCCCGCCGCGTCGTCGGCAAACCCACCCAGCCCGCCGGCGGTTTCCACCAGCACCGTGCCCCCGGCCCCCACAAAACCCGCCAGCGCGTCCAGTTCGGCCTCGGTCATCACCACCGGCTCCACCGCGCACAGGTGCACCAGCGTGGCGGGGTCCAACATCGCCACGTCCGCCACCGCCCGGGCTTCGCTCACCAGATTCAGCGCCCCGTGGTCTCCCGCGGCCTGCAACACCCCCACCACCGGCTCCCACACCAAAGGCTCGGTGTCCCCAGCACCCGACGCAAAACGACCGCGCACCACCCGCAACGTGCGCGCCCCAGCCCTCTTGCCCGGCGTCGCCGCGGCCGCGTCGCCCGCCACATGCCCCGCCACATCGCCCGGCGTTAAAGGATCCACCAATCGCCCCGCCAGCGTCCCGCGGTCACTCACCAGCGCGTAAAGATTCTGCATCCACGCCCACGCCGCTTGTCCCGAGCGCCCCCGCCGCCCGCCGTCTTGGGCGGCAAAGCCCGCCGCCCAGTCGGCCTGCGGCAGCACCACCAGCGTGCGCGCCCCGTTGCCCAGCACCTTCACCGGCGCCTTGGCTCCCCCGCCCGCGGGCGTCACCAGCCGCGCCAGCGGCCCGTCGGCCGGCGGAACCGCAAACCTCTGGCCCGGGTACATCGCTTCCACCATGTTCTGAACCGAGCGCGACAGCTTCCGACCGCCGCGCCCCTCGGGGTTGGCCACCAGCAAGCCGCCCAAGTCCAGGTAGCGCTTCACCGCCCCGCGCTCACCGTCGGTCAGATCCAGCGCCGCATCCGCCGCGAGATACAACACCGGCGCGCGGCGCCACGCCTCGGGTTCGCTGTCAAAGCCCACGGTCTGCCAGTTCAACTCAGCCTCGCGCGCATCCGACAAGCGGCGGGTTAAAAACAACAAATCGTTGGGCCGCGCATTCCAAGTCTGCCGCGGCAGCCTCAGCTTGCTCGCCCACACCGGCACCCGGCCGCGGGCCAAGAATGCCAGCGAGAACGCGGTCTCGATAATCTCCGACGAAAACACCGTGCTCACCGGCTTCACCGCCCCGTTCTTTTCGCGCTTCAAAATGTGCCCCGCCCCTGCCGCATACCAATCCAACCCGCCCAACCGATCCACCCCCGCGGCCATGCCCACCCGCTCCACCCCGTACCAAAACATCGCCGCATTCTTCTCGTCACGGTCGGTGATCGGCGCCCCGGCAAAATTCGCCTCCAACCACGCCAGCCCGCGCTGAATCGCCGCGTCGGCCTCCGCACCCGCCACACCCTGCTGCCGCGCCACGCACAGCAGCGTCAGCCCCGCGCAGGTCATGCCCCCGTCCGCCGGTGTGTTCTTGCGTGACGTCGCCGGCCCGTAATTCCAGCCCCCGTCGGGCAGCTGGCTCCGCACCATCCAAGCGGCGATGGCCTCCCAAAACCCCGCCCCAACCTCGCCCCCGCGCTTCGCGTACTCCCACATCGCCAACGCCCCGTACTGCGTGCGCGACAAGCTGCTAATCACCCCCACCCCCGAAGCCCCCGGGCTGCGCCGCCGCGGCGGGCCCACATAATCAAACAAGCCCTGCCACTGCGCCGCCTGCAACCACCTCGCATCCGCATGCAGCCGCGGCCCAAACGCATCGGGCAGGCTCGCCCACACATGCGCCCGCAAGGCCACCGCATAAGTGCCCTTAAGCTCCGCACGCCCCAGCCAGTCCAACGCCCGCACCAGCGCCGGAGTTTGATAGCTCTCACCCGAAGCCAGCAACGCATAGGTCACCAACGCCGTCACCCCGCCGCCGGGCTGCTTGCTCGTCCACGTGCCCTTGACCGGCTGCTCCCACGACCCGTCAGGCAGCTGCTGGGCATACAACCACCCACGCATCCGCTGCGCCGCCTCCCGCACCCCCTGATCCGTCACGTCCTGACCGCACGCGCTCCACGCCGCACACGCCGCGCACGCAGTCACCACGCCTCCCATCGCACATCGGACCATCCGCCGTACGCTTGCCAAAGCAGTCCCGGGGTAAAAGTCACCTGTTGCCGCCAACATAAGCCGGCATCACCCCACCACCACCTTACCTCCCCCCGCCACACTTCGCCGCAAGCCAGCTTGCAGGCCGATCGGCCCACCCCGCTTCAGCCCGCGGCCTTGCCCGCGTCATTCACATCGCGCGTCCGCATCTGCCGGCGGATCTGAGCCTCGGCGATCACCAGGCGGTCGCGGATCTGCTGCATGTTCTGCGGGCGCAGCGCCGGGTCGCGCTGCACGCAATCCATCACCAAGCTCGACAACGCAGGGGCAAGCTCGGGATTGAACTCAATGGGCGGAGCCAGCTTCTTGCGCCCCCCGCCACTGCTCTTGGCCCCGACTTCATCTTTGCGCTTGCTCACCAGCGCTGAGGTGTGTTCACCCGTCAGCAGCCAGTAAAAAGTTGAACCCAGGTTAAATACATCCGTGCGTTCGGTGATCGCCTGCCGCCGGACCTGCTCGGGAGCGATGTAATCCGGCGTGCCCTGGATGCGCGGCTTGATCGCCCCAGCCTTGCAACTCTGACCGAAATCGATCAGCTTCACCCCATCCTTCTCGGTGATCATGATGTTGTTGGGCTTGATGTCCGCGTGCACAAAACCCGCAGCGTGCATCGCATCAAGCCCCTCAGCGGCCTCATCAAACACCCGGCAGATTTCAAGCTGGTTCCGAGGCTTCAAGGCCTCCAAGGTCACGCCATCGACCATCTCCAGCAGCACCAAAACCTCATTGACCCGGATCACCGAGCGGTTCTTCATCACCTTCAGGGTCTTGCGCACCCGGGGGTGGTTCACCTCCTTGGCCACCTCGTGCTCAGTCAGGGCCTGGTCCAGGTAACGCTGCTGGCTGGGCCCCTCCTTCACCACCCGCTTAAGAACCATGACCTGGCCCTTGCTGTCGCGCACAGCATAGAGCGCGCTGTGCGCACCCTCTCCAAGCTTCGCCACGATGTCGTAGCCGGCAATTTGGTGAAACTCACCCATCTATATGGTCTTTACACGCCCTCAAAGCACAACCTCTCACACGCCACGGCAACATTGCGCAGCGAGACAGAGTCCATGCATCAGGTTTTTCGAATTAGGGATAATAGTATACGCGGACAATAACCTTATCCCACTGCCCTGACAAGGTTAATTTACGCGTTTCCACCCCAAATCTGGGGTATCCCGAGGCCAATCAGCCTAAACCCTACACCTTCGCGCAACACACCACCAACGCACAAAAACACCCTCCTAAAGGGTGGACACTTGGAGAACAGATCGATTTCGAGGGGTTAACGAAGCGCGGTGGCCTGCGAACGCACGCCCAGCAGCGACTGACGGAAGTTCCCTTCCGAGAAACCCGGAGCCGGGCCATCGCCCGCCCCGACATCCACAAAGACATACTCCGCAGGAATGCTGAATTCCTGCTGAAGCTGCCTCACCAGCCAGATCAGCTCACGCTGCTGGCTGGGGGTAAAGGCCCCACGGTCCGCGTCGCCCACCACGCACACCCCGATCGCCTGCTGGTGGTACCAACTCGCGTTGGGCCCCACCAAATAGTCGCCTGGTTCCTGATACTTCCAGCGGTAGCCCACCTCGGTGCGGCCGTCCTGCCCACCGGTGCCGTTGTTCACCACCAAGTGGTAGCCGCAGCCGTCTTTGCCCGCCCGGCGATGGGCCTTGTCGATCGCGTCGTAGCTGCCCGCCGTGGTCCGGCTGTCGTGAACCACGATCGCACGCCACGGCCGCTCAGGCACCGCCACATCAAAAAGCTTGTCTTCAGGACGCTCCGCCGCGTTGCTCTCGATCGAAAGCAGCGTCACCCCACCCAGCGGCGGAACCGCCCCGGGCTCGAGAATCCTCAGGACGCCCGCCGCCACCGTCATGCTCAGCACCAGAGCACCGAGAACCAAGATGGGGCGTCGTTCGGGCAACACGTCCGTGTGTCTCATCAAAGAGGAGGAAATCGTCGGGTCTCGACGGGCCGGGCTCTCGCGAGCCCCAGAAGCAGCACCTCTTTAAAGAAGCACCCAGTGAATCAGAGCCGTTCATCCGGCTTCCAAGTCGATCGACCGTCAGCCCCTTCTAGGCTTAAAAAAAACCGATTTGGGGGTGATAATCAGCCGCGGGCCACCATTGATCCGCCCATCAAAGGCATGACGCACCAACGCCCGCCCCGCGGATCATAACCCACATCCCCCCCCCCTGCGAACCACTCTCAGGCGTCTTACCCGCCCTTTGCCCCCCCATCCCCGCCCGCCGCGGCCGGGCACGATCACACCGGATCCAGCGGCGCCAACCGGGCCCGCAGGGCCGGCCGCTCACGCCCAAACGAATCAATCGTCGTGGCAGGCCGCGACGTGCCCCTCAGCACGTCGTACCGCTCATACGGGCTGCGCGCCGGCGCATCGCCCACAAAAGGGCTGCCCGAGCAGCCGCCCAGCCCCATCGCCAGGCCCACACACGCCACACACGCCCCGCGAGCGGCCCACACCGGTTGAAAGAAGCATTTCACCCCCAGAGCTTACCGCGCGACTCCCCCGCCCTGACACCCAGAATCACCTTCTTCTGCCCCCGCCTCTGCTACCTTCCCCTCACTATGGCCAAGAACAAAAACGCAATCTCCCCCACCCGCGCCGAAGACTACCCCCAGTGGTACCAGCAGGTCGTCCGCGCCGCCGACCTCGCCGAAAACTCCGACGTCCGCGGGTGCATGGTCATCAAGCCCTGGGGCTACGCCATCTGGGAGCTCATGCAGGCCGACCTCGACCGCCGCTTCAAAGAAACCGGCCACAAAAACGCCTACTTCCCCCTCTTCATCCCCAAGAGCTACTTGGAGAAAGAAGCCGAGCACGTCGAAGGCTTCGCCAAAGAATGCGCCGTGGTCACCCACCACCGCCTCGAAGACGACGGCGAAGGCGGCCTCAAACCCGCCGGCGAACTCGAAGAGCCCCTGGTCGTCCGCCCCACCAGCGAAACCATCATCGGCGCCAGCTTCGCCAAATGGGTCGAGAGCTACCGCGACCTGCCGCTGCTCATCAACCAATGGGCCAACGTGGTGCGCTGGGAACTCCGCACCCGCCTGTTTCTCCGCACCGCCGAGTTCCTCTGGCAAGAAGGCCACACCGCCCACGCCACCGAAGCCGAGGCCATTGAAGAAACCCAAAAGATGCACGGCGTCTACGCCGACTTCGCCGAGTCCGTCATGGCCATGCCCGTGGTCAAAGGCGCCAAGCCCGAACACGAACGCTTCCCCGGCGCCCTCGACACCCTCAGCATCGAATCCATGATGCAAGACAAAAAAGCCCTGCAAGCCGGCACCAGCCACTTCCTGGGCCAAAACTTCGCCAAAGCCCAAGACATCAGCTTCGTCGGCCAAGACGAAAAGCAGCACCACGCCTGGACCACCAGCTGGGGCGTCTCCACCCGCCTGGTCGGCGGCCTCATCATGACCCACAGCGACGACGACGGCCTCGTGCTGCCGCCCAAGCTCGCCCCCGCGCACGTGGTCATCATGCCCATCACCTTCAAAGCCGACGACCCCGACGCCGTCATCGCCTACTGCGAAAAACTCGCCACCGACCTCAAAGCCACCACCTACGACGGCCAGCCCGTCCGCGTCGAGCTCGACGCCCGTGATCTACGCGGCGGCGAAAAAACCTGGGGCTGGGTCAAAAAAGGCGTGCCCATCCGCCTCGAAATCGGCCCCCGCGACATGAACGACGACAGCGTCTTCATGGCCCGCCGCGACCAAAGCCCCAAAGACAAGCAAGGCGTCAAACGCGCCGACTTCCTCGCCAACGTCGCCGACACCCTGCAAGACATCCAAGACACCCTGCTCGAGCGTGCCAAAACCTTCCGCAAAGAAAACAGCCGCGTCATCAACGCCAAAGACAAGTTCGAAAACTACTTCAAAGGCGACAAAGGCGGCTTCGCCCTCGCCCACTGGAACGGCGACGTCGAGATCGCCAAGAAAATCCAACAAGACCACGCCGTCACCATCCGCTGCATCCCCCAAGACGGCGCCATCGACGACCTCTTGGGCGGCCCCAACGAACCGGGCAAATGCATCTTCACCGGCGAGCCCAGCGAGCGCCGCGTGGTGTGGGCGAAGTCGTACTAAGGGCGACCAAGGCGGGATTGAACCGCCAAGACGCCAAGAACGCCAAGGAAGACAAAAACAACGCCTCCGCGGAGTTTCAAAACGCAGCCCCGTGTTTTTCTGACGAAAGACTCGGAGGACGTTGTGTGCTTGCTTCGGCAAGGCATGTTCTCACGCAGAGCCGCAGAGAGCGCAGGGGCCGGACGCAAGCGACCGGGGAGGCCGCGGCGAACTATGCCTTGGACTGCGCTCTCTGCGGCTCTGCATAAAATGGCTTGAAAACCAGGTGGAATCGCACAGGTTTACCCCTCCCACCCCCAGTGCGCAGCGGCTTCGTACACATTCTAAACATGTTACGTGTACTTCAAAATTAAATTCACTTCACACTTAATGTATTTCACGAAATCCAGCTTGACAATTGCAAACCCATCTTGCCCATCAATGAAATGGAAAATTCTTGTTTTTCCATCGATATTTTTAGCCGCAAAAAATTCATATCCCTGGTTGGTTAGAAAGACGCAGTGGTCTTTTTCGAGGATATTTTGCTTTCCTGACAGGCTTAGAATCCACATGGCATTCTCGCGCAATTCAGGCATTTTTTTAAATCCGAACTCTGCTCCTGAAAACAAATCCAAATGTTCTGCACCACACAACGCAAACATCTCCTTGACGGGATCCGGCATAAGCCCCACCACAGATTCCATTTCCAAGATTTCAGTATCACCGACACCCTTTAACCGCTTCCCTGAACGCTCTAGTCTCTGCAGTATTTTTCGTAAACCACCCATAGGTAAAAACCTCCTTGAAACCAGTTAACCCTACTACAGTCCGCCCACAGGTCAGACCTATTGACACGCCTCGAATCACGTAAACATTTCTTCAAATACCTGAAGACCAAGCCTTGGATCTCTTGGTTTTTTACAACATCCCCCTATTTTTCTAAATCCGCGATTGCTCTAAGTTGTTGCGGCAAGAACGGCTTCTGCCACGCCGCAATCGTGGGCGAAAAATCAGAACGCGAGTAGCGAATGTAGGTGTCGTACACAGAATGCTTTAAATACGCCGGATCATTGTCTGTAACAACAACCGTGAAGATCATCCCTAAATTAAGCATATCCGCGTCTTCTGGGTCCGGGCGGGCGTGGTAGGCCGCCAGACTCCGATAGCCTGGCGCGAAAGTCCTGCCGGGCTTTGGAACGCTCTCCGTGAAATAGATGTCTGTCTTTGGCATCCCTGGCCACGTTCGGCGGAACCATGCCACAATCTCCCGGCCGTCGGATGTAGCCATCATCCCCTCCTCCGGCACCGTCACCGAATCAAGGCTTCCTTCAAGCTCAGGCGTGTCGCAGCCGGAAAGTGCCAACACCAAAATGACAGAACAAAAACATCGAAAATAACGCATCACATCATCGTACATGCGTTTTCCGGGCCGCTCACATGACCGCTCACAGCTCAGACCTATTGACACGCATTGCCATGCGCGGCGTCCCGACAAACCCAAACGCCGACTTCGCGCCAATGCCAACCAGCCTCCAACACCGCCCCGCGGGTTGACCGTCAAGTCCATACACACGCAGAGCCGCAGAGTGTGACCTCTGCGGCTCTGCGTGAATCCAGTTGCATCCGCGTGAAACCCAGGCACGCTCGCTCAGGCTTAC
>JALZVY010000225.1 GCA_023300125.1 Phycisphaera sp. | reverse complement strand
CCGACATCCAGAAGTCCTGCATCCGCGCCAGGTGCGGGTCCCAGTCGGTGACGTGGGCGTTGAACACCGGTGCCAGCAGCGGGTCCTCCATCACCCGGCTGTAGAACCGGGAGATCACCTGGGCGACTTCGGCTTCTTGGGCCGCGTTGGGCGGCTCGCGCGGCTGGACGTGCTCGGTCAACGGAAGAGAGGTGTCGGACATGGGTGGCTGGGGATGTGGGACGCCCGGGGATTTCTTTCGACCGCGGGATTTTTATCCTATGCCGCGGTCGCCGGGATCTCTGGTGTGGTCGGGCCGAGGGTTGGTAGATGTTTGCGGTGGGTCGAAGAGGGGTTGTCAAAACCTCGGGTTGTCGTGTGGCGGCGGGGCCTGGATCTGGGCTTGGGGGGACCGGTGCCGGTGCTGGTTCCCTTGCAATGGATCAGCAAGGCCTTGGGCGGCGGAGCGTTAAGGTTGTTTGCAGCGGGTTGTAAGCCGAAGCTCTATCCCTCAGCCGAAATCTGACCGTCCAGCGCCGCGGCCGCGGCGGGCCAGGTGTAGCGGGCCACGGCCTGGGGCACGGGGCCCGGGAGATCGGCGGCCAGCGCTTCAAGGCGGTCGGCGAGGGTGTCGGGGGTGCCGCGGTAATAAAAACGCGCGTCTTCGCCGAAGACCCCGGGATAGGCCAGGCGGTGCGGCAGCACCGGGAAGCAGCCCGCGGCGACGGCTTCGATGGCGGCGAGGCCGAAGAACTCGTGGCGGGCGGTGGAGACGTAGACGTCGCTGCGGTGCAGGGTGGCGTGGTAGTCGGCGCGGGTTTCGGCGTAGCCCCAGTCGTCGATGATGTCGGCAAAGCGCTCGCGGGCGATGGCGAAGCATTCGGGCTGCTGCTCAAAGGATTCGCCGCGCACGCTGATGCGCAGGTCCACGCCGCGTTTGACCAGTTTGCGGACGGCGGCAAAGAAGGCGTCGGGGTCTTTGTCGTGCTCCCAGCGTGCGGCCCACAGCACGCGCAGGGGACCGGGTTCGCGGGGGGCCGCGGGCCGCGGGGGCACGTCGATACCCGGCGGGCAGACCTCCGCGGCTTCTTCAAGCCAGTCGGCGGCGTGGATGAGTTCGCGGCCCGGGGTTTTGCGCAAGAGCTTGCGCAGGGCCACCACAAAGCCGTCGCGGTGGAACGCGGAGTTGAAGGCGACCGACCCGCCGCTGCGCAGGGCCGCGAGGGCCGAGGTGGCGTGGGTGACCGCGAAGTGGTGGTCGCGCGAGGCCATGGACCCGTCGGTGTCGCGGGTGGGGTAGGTCAGCTGGTTTTCGTGGAAGTACAGGTGGCACGGCAGCGCGGCGAGGGCCGCGGGGGCCAGGCCGCGGAAGGCCGCGAGGTCGAGCATGGAGCTGCACCACACCGCGTCGAAGGTTTCGTCAAGCCCGGCCACCTGGGTGGCGAAGGTCTCGGCGGCGTGCCGCATACGCCACTTCCAGTGGTGGGCCGGCAGGGTGAGGGTCTCAAAGGTGTGGCGCGACCGCGCCGTCCAGCCGTCGAGAAAGGCCGCGTGGCTGCCGCCGTGATACGGATTGAGGGCGAGGATGTTCATGCGGCGCATGAGGGGTTGGGGATTCGGGATTGGGGTTGGATGCAAGCAAAACCCCGGCACCCCATGGGGTGCGCGCCCACGTTGGGGCTCGCACCCAACCCCCAACCCCGACGCGAAGCGAAGCGTCACGCCATGAAGCGTCAAGCGTCAAGCCGCGAAGCGTCACGCCGTGAAGTAGGCCGGCTCGGCGCCCGGGGCCCACTTGATGTTGCACCCGACGCTGGGGTTTTGCGCGGCGTCGGGGGCTTGTCCACCCAGCACCAGGTCGATGGCGGCCCGCAGGTCTTGACCGTTGGCGGCGCCGTTGCGGTCGTCGTACTTGCCGCTTTCGATGCGGTGGGGCCGGGTGTCATCGAGCTGACCGCGGTAGGCCAGCTTGTGCTCGGCATCGAAGAGGAAAAAGTCGGGTGTGCAGGCCGCGGTGAAGGCTTTGGCCACCGCCTGGTCGGCGTCAAAAAGGTAGGGGAAGGTATAGCCGCGGGCTTGTTTTTCGGCGGCCATCTTCTCGGGCGCGTCGTCGGGGTAGGCGGCCACGTCGTTGCTCTGGATGGCCACGATGCCGATGTCGCCGCCGTATTCAGCAGCCAGGCGGACCATTTCTGGGGCCACGTGGTGCACGAAGGGGCAGTGGTTGCAGATGAACATCACCAGCAGCGGCTGCTCTTCGAAGTCCTCGGAGTGAACCGTGGTTCCTCCGGTGGCGGGCAGGGCGAAGGCTGGGCAGGGGGTGCCCAGAGCGAGCATGGTGGACGGGGTGAGGGCCATAGGAGCAAGGTTCCGTGAGAAAAAACAGGTGCCGGGGAGGATAGCGGGGGAATTGCACTCTGAAAGCCCAAAGAGCATAAAGAGCGCGAAAAAAGTAGAAAAAAACAAAAAATCACTGTGTTGTGGCGCGATAGAGGCCTGCGTTTTTCGCCGATGGGCATATTTGGGCTTCCACGTTGCGCTCGGTTCACTCTGTTAGCTTCACCGCCATGGCTCTGTTGCTTCCTTTTGTGCTTGCCCAGACCGCCGTCGCCGATCCCCTGAATATCTGGGAGCCGATGCTGGGCATCATTGTGCTGCTGGCGGTGGCTATGGTGCTGGGGTCGGTGGCCGAGCGTCTGAAGCAGAGCGCCATCGTGGGGTTTATGGGCGCGGGGCTGTTGCTGGGCCCCCACGTGCTGGAGTTGATCGACCAGAGTGAGATCACAGCCATCGCCGATTTGGGGGTGACTCTGCTGATGTTTACCATCGGCTTGGAGTTCAGCTGGTCGCGGCTCAAGCGGCTGGGGGTCACCGCCCTGCTCACTGGGGTGCTGCAGATTGTGGGCTCGATGGCCGTGGCCTTGGCGGTGGCCATGCGGCTGGGGTTCTCGCTCAAGGCGGGGATCACCCTGGGGGCAGTGTTCGCGCTGTCGTCCACGGGCGTGGTAATGCCGGCCTTGGCCCGGCGGGCCGAGGTGGACTCGGTGCACGGGCGCTTTGCCCTGGGCATCTTGCTGGTGCAAGACATTGCGGTGATTCCGCTGGTGCTGCTGGTCGCGGCCTTGGGGGGGGCGGGCACCCCGGGGCAGGTGTTGATGCAGACCGCGGGGCAGTTCGGGGTTGTGGCGGTTTTTGTGGTGTTTTGCGTGGCGTTTAGCAAGTATGTGGTGCCGCTGGTGGTGCGCTTCAACGCGCCCACAGGCAACCGCGAGGTGTCGGTGCTGTTTGCGATTGTGGTGAGCCTGGGCGCCGCCTGGGGGGCGCAGCAGGTCGGGTTGTCGCCGGCGCTGGGGGCGTTTATCGCGGCGATTTTCTTGGGCGAGTCGGTGATCGCCCCGCGGCTGCGCGGCGATGTGGGACCGCTGAAGACGGTGTTTGTCACGTTGTTTTTCTCGTCGATCGGCATGCTGGCCGACCCGGGATGGATGAAGGACAACCTGCTGACGCTGGCCGGGGCGGTGGGCCTGCTGCTGGTGCTCAAGCCCATGGTGATCTGGATTGTGGGGCGGGCTTTTGGCCTGGCGCACCGCCATGCGGTGGCCGCGGGGGTATGCATGGGGCAGGTGGGCGTGTTCAGCTTCGTATTGGCCAGCAGCGCGTTGGAGAAAGACGTCATCAGCTCGGACACCTTCGCGCTGGTGGTCAGTGTGACCATCGTGACGCTCTTTGGCACGCCGTATTTGGTGGCCGCGGGGGCGCCCGCGGGCCGCGGGGTCGAGCATTTGCTGCGGCGGGTGGGCCTGGTGAAGACTAGCTTCAAGCCGGGTGCGGCGCTCAATCGCGATCTGTCGGGGCACATCGTGGTGGTGGGCTTTGGCCCCGCGGGCCGGGCGGTGGCCAACCGCATGTATCAGAGTGGCAGCACGGTGTTGGTGATCGACCTGAACCCCATCAGCATCCGCGCGGCCCGCGACGCGGGCATGCGGGCCTGGGTCGGCGACGCATCCAACGCCGACATGCTGCGGCAGGTGAGCATCGACACCGCCGAGGCTTTGGTGGTCACCCTGCCAGATCACCGCCTGACCATGGCGGTCATCGTCGAGGCCCGTGAGCTAAGCCCCAAACTGCAGATCGTGGCCCGTGCGCGTTATCACCGCTACGTGGAGTTACTGTCTGCCACGGGTGCGAACGTGGTGGTGGACGAAGAAGCCGAGGTGGGCGACAAGCTGAGCGAAACCCTGCGGCTGAAGGTGCGCACCGATAGCGAAAAAGATCACGAAGTGATCCGCGAGGATCAAGTGGTGACCTAATGCGCACGACGGCCTGTTCCAGGTCCACCGCTGTGGGCCACGCGTTTTCCGTCCACGGTGTCTTCGGCGGTTCTGGGCCAGTGAAATCCAAAGCCGTGCTTGAAGGCTTTGTCGAAATTCGCCTTATGCCAAGGCGGACAACTGCGAATTATCGATTTTCCGGGTTTCTCGAACCCAGGGTTTGCACTGCGGTGATGCCGGCGACAAAGAGAACCAAGGCCATGGCCAGCCATCCCAGGGGGTAGCCCAGCTCGACCGCCCCGCCGGGTAGCTCTTTCTGCCCGAACCAAGTGGCGGGGATCACCTCGCGCACCACCAGCACCGCCAAGCCGTTGTTGATCAGGTGATACAGGACCGCGGGCCACAGGCTGCCGCTGCGCCAGGCCACCCAGGTGATCGCCAGACCCAGCAGTGTGGTGGGCGGCACGCGGTGCAGGTAAATATGAAAGAGCCCGAAGAGCACGGCGGTGACGGTGATCGCGGCCAGGGGCTTGAGCTTGGACTCCAAGCCCGAGAGGATCGCGCCGCGGAAGAGCACTTCTTCACAGATGGCCGGCGACACAGCGACTGCAAAGAAGATCCACAGGAGCGTGGGGATGCTACCGGGGTGGGCCAGCAGCGGAGTCATGCCCTGGCTGAACGCCTCGGGGGTTTCGATCAGGTACTCGGACATCCAGAAGGTGAGCTGCTGCACCAGCACCACCGAGCCAAGTGCCATCATGGCCGCGCCGACAAAGGCCATGGGCCGCGGAAGGCGCAGGCGCAGTGCGGTGACCAAATCCACCCGCACGAACCACAGCAGGCCCACGGCCACGGGAAGCAGGATGCCCCACTGGGTGATGACCAGACCGCTGATCAGCTCGCGGGCCTGGGCCCAGGTGCCCACATAAAAGAACAGCAGAAGCGCAATCGCAAATGCCGCGATCGAGATGCCCGCTGTGGGCCGGTCGCGTGGCACAAACTGGCTGCGCTTGAGCGTCAGCGGCAGGCCTTTTTCTTCGGCCAGCACCACGTCTTCGCGGCTGAACATCCACACCGCGACCTGCAGGGCCAAGAGCGCGTAGCACGCGGTACTCATAAACACACCGAACACCTGCACCCCGGTGGCGGTGTCCATGAGCAAGCCTTTAAACAGCAGCGCCGCGTTGGCGATGGGCGCAAACACGGTGGCGCCGGTGAGCTCGACCCCCGCGACCGAAACCAGGAGTGCCGGCAGCATGATGGCCAAGAAAAAGGGCGAGATGTAGTTGCTGGCTTCTTTGAACTCGCGGGCCATCAGGGCCAGGCTCATCATGGCCGCGGAGATCAGCACCGCCAGGGGCACGAGGATCAGCAAGATCAGGCCCACTTCCAGTGGGGTGATGCTCAGGGCCGCCAGGTCCACCGCACCGGCGGCTTGGGGGCCTGCGGCGGTGAGTTGTTTGAGCTGGAACCACAAGGTGATGGCCATGGAGCCCAGGTTCAGCAGGCCCGTGGCCAGGGACATGCCCACCACGGCGAAGAACTTGCCCCACACGATCTCGCGGCGGCTGGTGGGCGTGGCCAGCAGCGTTTCAAAAGTGCCGCGCTCTTTTTCGCCCGCGGTGAGGTCCACCGCGGGGTAGAAGGCCCCCAAGCCCAGCATCATGATCATGAGCATGGGCAGGGCGTTGCCCAGCAGGTTGCCGGCGCGTTTTTTGGGCGGTGCCAGGTCGCTGCGCTGCAGATCCAGGGGTTGGATGAGTGCAGGCGGCACGCCCGCGTCGTTCAGCCGTTTGCTGACCAGTGCGTCCGCCGCGTCATGAAGGCGCAAGGCGATGCGCCCGCGGGCGGCGGCCGAGCGGGGGATGGTGCTGTCGAACTCCAGGGTGAGTGGCAGGGTGCCGCCGTCTTCGAGCACCGTGGCGTGTGTGTCGCGGTCTTCGGTGTCGCCGGGTCGCAGCACCACGTCGAAGGTTTTGTCGGCCAGGCCTTGGGCCGCGGCGGTTTCGTCGCCTTGGACCACCTCAATTTTTTCGTCTTCGCCCAGCCACGCGACGACCTGCGCGGGCACGCCTTGGGCCAGCACCACGCGCGAGGTCTCGCGGTCGGTCTTGCCTTGGCGGTACACGATGGCCTGGGTGCCCACCAGCAAGATCAGCGGGTAGAGGATCAGCGGGATGCCGATCATGGCCATGAGCGTGCGCTTGTCGCGCAGGGTTTCGAGAAGCTCTTTGAATGCGATGGTGCGGATCGTGCGCAGATTCATATGCGAGCCCCCTGTGGTCGTTCCAAACCGCGCTTCGCTTTACCACAGAGGCCACAGAGAACACAGAGGCCACAGAGAAAGGCATGAGAGACGGGCGATGATGCCTTGCTCTGTGTTCTCCGTGCAGGTGGCGCGAAGCGTGCGGTTGAACGGCATCCACTTACGGCGTGGCGGTGCAGGCCGCATGAGCTCTGTGGTCTCTGTGGTAAAGCGAAGCGCTGCCTTAGCGCGTCGCGAAAACACAAACAAAAGCATCGCGCAAGAGTATCCGTCACCGCGCAGCCTCCGCATCCGCGGCGTCGGCCATGGATAGGAATGCGTCTTTCAAGTTCGTGGCGCCGGTCTGGGCGTAGAGCTGGTCGGTCGTGCCCTCGGCCAGCAGCCGGCCGGCGTAGAGGAAGCCGATGCGGTCGCACAAGAGCTCGGCCTCGGTCATGTAGTGGGTGCTGAAGATCACCGCGGTGCCGCGGTCGCGGGCCTGGCCCACAAAATCCAGCATGGTGCGGCTGGACATGATGTCCAGGCCCAGGGTCGGCTCGTCGAGGATCAACACCGGCGGGTCGTGCAGCATCACCCGCGCGATGGAGACCCGTTGCATCTGCCCGGTGCTGTAGGAATCGCAGCGGCGGTCGATGAAGTCGGTCAGATCGAAGGCGGCGATGAGTTCATCGATGCGCGTGGCCAGCGCGTCGTCGGCGATGCCGTGCAGCCGGCCGAAGTAGCGCAGCGTTTCGCGGCCCGACAGCCTGCGGTAGAGCTTGGTGTTGCCGCTCATGAACCCCACGCGGCGGCGCACCCCCACCGGGTCGTCCACGCTACTAAGCCCTCCCACCGCGCAGTGGCCCGAGGTGGGCGTGATAATCGTGCCCAGCATCCGCAAAAGTGAGGTCTTGCCTGCGCCGTTGGGGCCCAGCAGCCCGTACACCTCGCCCGGGGCGACCTCAAAATTGACCGCGCGCACCGCCTCGACCGGCTTGCCGCGCGGGGGGTGAAACGTCTTGGTGAGGTCGACGGCTTGGATCATGGGGGTGTGGCACGGTGGGTTGGGGGCGCAGAGACCGCGCTTGGGTCTTTCTGATCGGTCAGTTGGAGGTTCCCGGGCCTGTCCGCGGGATTATCGGGGGTCGATGTTGCCTGTGTCCAGACCGATCGGCTCGTGCATGGCCCAGTGCAGTGGTGGTGCCAATTCGGCGGCTGCGCAGTCCAAGTGAATCACCCGCCGGCGGCCGCCGCATTGGCACTTGGACGAGCGGTGCAGGGTGAGGGGCTTCATGAGCAACACCCCGCCGGCGTGGACGGGCAGAACCACTTCGTCCACCTCGGGGTGGTCACGGCGAAAGGTTTCCACGTCGATCCGGCCCACTTGGTTGGAACCGGGAAGTGCCACCAGGGCCCCGTTCTCGGCGGGGCACGGATCGAGGTGGATACGCACGGCCACCATGTGGGCGAGAAGATCTGCAGGGGGCTCAACGTGGGCGACGCCGCGTTTCATCGACCATGGCCCGAAGCCGGGCGTATCGATCTGTTCGCGGACGGCGATCGCCTGGTCTTGGTGCCAGGTGACCGACCAGTTGGCATCGGGCTGTTTGTCGAACAAGGTGGCCCGGACCACGAAAGCGCCTGGCCCCAGGGTCGCGTGCACCATGGCTTGGATCAGAGGGTTGCGCAGCAGTTCGCGGGTTTCGGGGCATGCGTCGAACAGGTTGCGCCGCCCCGCTGCTTTTGCGTTGGATGCGAGTGCGTCACACAAGCGCTGCCGCAGGTCTGGGTCGATGGTGCCTGCTGGCGACGCGTAGCCGTTGCGTTGAAGTTGAGTCAGGTCATTCATGAAGCACCCCACCTGTTCAACCAGACGAAGACCACCCCGGCGATGGCTTGTGGTTATTTATAAACGTGACGCTTGATCATGAATGTGGGGAACGAGGGTGTTGGTCGAGCAGGCCACGCCTGCTCTGTGATGTGCGTGGATAAGCGACGCGCATGCCTTAGAGGCGTGTGCTTGGTCGCTGAGGCCGCGGTATGCAAGGCGCTGCGCATGAAACGGCCCACCAAGAAATCTTGGTGGGCCGCGGGGGAGATCGTCGTGTGGCGGTGTTTTAGAAGTGGATCATGCGGCCGTCGGTGCCCAGGGCCGCTTCGTGCACGGCTTCGCTGAGGGTGGGGTGGGCGTGCATGGTGCTGATCAGCTCGTCGGCGGTGGCTTCCAGCCGGCGGGCCAGGCCCATTTCGGCGATGAGCTCGGTGACGCCGTGGCCGACCATGTGGGCGCCCAGGATCTCGCCGTGCTTTTTGCCGGTGATCATCTTCACAAAGCCGCCGGTGTCGCCCATGGCCTGGGCCTTGCCGCTGGCCTGGAAGGGGAAGGTGCCGACTTTGTAGTCGAGCTTCTGCTCTTTGCAGGCCGCTTCGGTGAGCCCGATGCTGGCCACCTGGGGGTTGCAGTAGGTGCAGCCCGGCACGCTGTCGTAGTCCACATCCGGGGCGGTGTGGCCGGCGATGCGCTCGACGGCGACGATGGCTTCCTCGCTGCTGACGTGGGCCAGCCACGGCGGGCCGATGACGTCGCCCACGGCGTAGATGCCCGGGACGCTGGTGGCGTAGTTGGAGCCGGGTTTTTTGTAGTCGACCTGGATGTGGTCTTTGAAGAGCTTCAGGCCCAGGCTGGCCTTGAACAGGCCGTCGAAGCGGCCGCGGACGCCGATGGCGACCAGGACTTTGTCGGCTTCGAGGGTTTCGGGTTTGCCGCTGCCGTCGGCCTTGGCCACGACGGCTTTGATGCCATTCTTGGTGGTTTCGATCGACTTGGTGATGTGGCCGGTGCGCACGTTGACGCCCTGGGCTTTGAAGGACTTGAGCACCTGCTTGCTGACGTCGTGGTCTTCGATGGGAAGCACGCGGTCTTGCATCTCGATGACGGTGACGTCGGTGCCAAAGGCGTTGTAGAAGTAGGCGAACTCCATGCCGATCGCGCCCGAGCCGACGATGAGCAG
>JALZVY010000224.1 GCA_023300125.1 Phycisphaera sp. | reverse complement strand
TCGAGGCGGCGGTAGTAGGCCAGCTGGCCGGCAGCCTCGGCGTGGGCCATGTCTTGGGTGGGCCAGTCGCCCACCGAGCGGCGGGTGGTGCGGCCGGGCTTCACCCAGGGCTTGGCCCGGGCCAGCAGGGTGGTAACACACGCGCCAAAACCCGCGGCGCGCAGCTCGTCCAGGCTGGTGGTGCAGGTGTTGCGGCCGTCGGTGGGGGATCGCGGGGGGAGCGCAGGGGTCTGTCCACCGCTAAATATGGAGCGCCACGGCCCCACACTTCCAAAGCTTCTACGCCCAAACACAAAAAACCGGCGGCCCTGATGGGCCGCCGGTGGGGTGTTCAAGCGATCGGAGGCGTTACTCGGCTGATTTGCGCCGCCGGCCTAGCAGCCCCAGCCCCGAGGCAGTGAGCAGCGCCAAGGAGCCGGGCTCGGGAACGGCGACGAGATTGTTCACGTCGGAGATGAAGATCCCCGAGGTGTTGTCGTCGAAGGTCAAGGCAAACGCGACCTGGCCCTGGTCGTTGAAACCCGAGGACTCTCCGTCATCGTTGCCGGTACGGTTTACGAAATTCAAAGCGGTGATCAGACGCAGGTCTTCGACCAGCGGGTCGTCGTTGACATCGAATAACTCGCCGGTACGGACGACCTCGATTAGTTCGCCGTCCAGGGTCGTGGCGTATATCGCCCCGTTGTTGCGTGCGGTGAAACTCACGCCCGGGCCGCTGAGAAACGCGTTGAACGCGACCTGGCCCATCGCATTGAAGACGAGACCGCCGAATCTTGAGAATACGACGTCATCCGTGGCACCCGGAGCCAGCTCGCCGCTGAGAGCGACCTGCGTCAGCGTGCCCGAATCTTCGGCGTAGATACCCGTTCTGTTGCCCGTGCCGGTGAGGACGGCATTGAATGCGGTATCGCCCGCGCGGTTAATCACCACATTGTTAAAGCTGCTGAACACGAGGCCGCTGTCTTGGTCTGGAGCCTGGTCGCCTTCGCGGACCACCAGGTCCAGGCCCCCGCTGCCTTCACTGAAAACGCCAGAATTGTTGGCATCGGTCACGCCCGCGCCTACGAGCTCGGCGCCGAAGGCGACTTGGTTGGCGTTGTTTAAGCCCACGGTTCCGAAGGCAAAATCGCCGAATACCACGCCGGCGCCTGCGCCCGGCGCTTGATCGCCTTCGCGGGCGACCTGGATCAGCGTGCCCACGCCGCCTCGATAGACACCTTCGTTGTTGGCCGCGGATACACCCGCGCCCTGGAGTTCGCCAGTAAACGCGACTTGGCCGGATTCGTTGAGCACCGGCGAATCGATCTCAAAAAACGTGGCATTCGTGCTTGGGGCTTGATCACCGGTGCGTACGACCTGGCTGAGCGAGCTTGGGTCACCGATAAAGATAGCCTCATCCGTGCTGCTTGCGGCAAAAATGACGCTCAATGCAGATTGCCCCGCGTCGTTGAACGCCGCTCGACCTCTATTTGCAACCGTATCGCCTTGTAACGACACGCCACCACTAACAATGCGGCCCAAGCCTGCGCCCGATCCTTCGCTTAACGTGGTTAGAAAATCGTCCGAATCGACAGGATCCGGGCCGACGACCCCTGCGCTGAATGAGGTCTGACCTGCATTGTTTATCGTGGAGCCAAAGAAGTCACCAAGTGTGAATTCATCGCCTTCGCTCGGAGCTTGGGCCCCTGTCTGGACTACTGTGACCAGTTCTCCAGAGAGCTCGCTGCGGAAGACACCCCCCGGGCTGTTCTCGTCCCCGCCGCTCGGTGAGACATTAAACGACACCTGGCCCAAGTCGTTGAGCGAGGGAAGAGTGAACACAAAACTAGAAAATCCGACGCCGCTGCTCTCTCCTGGGATTTGATCCCCCGAGAGAACGACGGTTTCAACACTCGGCGTGAGGACCTGTCCCTGGGCGCTGAGACTCAGCCCCATGCAGACGGCTAAGGCCGCGGTGGCCGAGAGCCTGCGCAGACAAAAACCATGCTGCATAGATAAGTCCAACACGTCATGTTCAAGTAGGCAATCCTGCAATGTAAACTCCCGTATAAAGGTTGGTGGAAAACAAACGCGGTGTGAACTGGCTCCCTCGCTCCAAGGGTTTAACTTGGTCGCAAGAAAATCAAATTGGGCACAATCGTGTGATTCAGGGGGGGGGGATGGGGTATCTGGCGGGGTATCTTTCTTGAGAAAAGATATAACAAATATATCTCTTTGAGATTGCGAAATCAAGAAAAAATCAAAAAACACCCCGCCCGAGCGGTAATTCTATAAACGCAGATTGCGTCGTCATCGCTGCGCACTACCTCACAGAGTCTTTTTTGTGGGAGGGTGAGGGGGGGGGTACGTCTGACGGGTTGGGCAAGATAAACCACCCAAGACTTATGAATCCGCAAATATTGTTGCACCATCTATGTCCGCCGCAGGGATCTCCCCGCCCCTCTCTAGCAGCAGCGAACACAGCGTTGCGGCCGCCCTCGTCCCGCTTGCGTCCGGGCTCTGCGATCCCTGCAGCCCTGCGTGAGATCAGGTTTCTATGCGCCCCACCCGCACACGTTCTTTGAATTAAGCGCGATTGCCTTGCCCTCACGCCCCCGCGTCTCCGCGCCCCTGCCTGAAAACCACGCCCCGCTTACGGCAATGTCTCGCCAAAGAACCGCAGCCAGTTGCCGCCGAAAAAGGCGGCGACGTCGTCGTCGCTGAA
>JALZVY010000223.1 GCA_023300125.1 Phycisphaera sp. | reverse complement strand
TCATGGGGCCTGCATGGCTCTTGGTTTCGTTACTTTGCTATACGGTGTTCTGTGCCTTGGTAGGCCCGTGGGGTGGGGCTCTCGAGGGCGGTGCTGATGACCCTGAGCGCGGCGTGGTCGAGCAGTATGGAGGCTTGCTCATCTTGCCGCTTCAAATCGCGCTTGCAGCGTTGCTCAGTTGGAGATGGTCTAGCCGTTTTGCTCGTGAGGGGATCGAACAATGACTCTTCCCATGAATCTGCATTCTGCCGCGGACCTGCTGCGCACCGGTGGTTTGGTCGCGATGCCCACCGAGACCGTTTACGGCTTGGGGGCCAATGCGCTTGACGCCGATGCGGTGGCCAAGGTTTTTGCGTCTAAGCAGCGGCCCAGTTTTGATCCGTTGATCGTGCACGTGCCCGATCCCGAGGCGGCGTGGGCGCTCGCGCAGGACGTGCCGCCGCTGGCCCGCCAACTCGCTCAGGCGTTTTGGCCCGGGCCGCTCACGCTGGTGCTCAAGAAGACCGCGGTGATCCCGGGCATCGTGAGCAGCGGGCTGGACACCGTGGGGCTGCGCGTGCCCGACCACCCCGTGGCTTTGGAGTTGCTGCGCCGCGCCGGCGTGCCGGTGGCGGCGCCCTCGGCCAATCCTTTTGGTGGGGTGAGCCCCACGCGGGCGTCGCACGTCACCGTGCCCTGCGACGCGGTGGTGGATGGCGGGCCTTGCCGCACCGGGGTGGAATCCACGGTGGTGGGTTTTGACGAGCAAGGCCAGGCTGTGGTGTTGCGCTTGGGGGGCACCGCGTTGGAAGCCATTGAAGAGGTGGTCGGCGCGGCGGTGCAAGTGGCCAAGCCCGGGGCGAAGCTGACCTCGCCGGGCATGCTCGAACGCCACTACGCACCGCGAACACCGCTGCGTTTGGTGGGCGACACCCGCAGCGTGCCGGTGGCCCAGCGCCGGGATCAACGCCTCGGGGTCTTGGTGTTCAACCCCGCCACGTTTGTGGACGACGCGGGCTTTGTGCAGCAGTGGGTGCTTTCTGAACGGGGCGACGTGGTGGACGCCGCCGCGCGGCTGTTTGACACCCTGCGCCGGGCCGATGACGCGCATCTGGGCGGTTTGGTGGCCACCCCCGTGCCCGATGAAGGCCTGGGCCGGGCGATCAACGACCGCCTGCGCCGGGCGGCCGTGGCGCCCGGGCCGGATCCCGCGGGGCAGTGAAAACGGCGTGAGAGCCTTTCCCCCGCCGGGCATGGGGTGGAGACGGGCATCTTTTGTGACCGATAAAAAACTTCTGGTGTCGAATCCCGGGCGTGGGATCTGGATCGACCGTGAGACCGGGTCATCAAGGACAAGGCATGATCGCAACACACTGGCTGGCTCTAAGCGTCGCGGCGGGGGTGGGCGTGCTGGGCGGTGTGGCGGGGCTGCGGCCCACTCCGGTGACCGGGGCCCAAATCCCATTGGCCAGCACCCCGGGTGCCATCGATTCGTTGCAGAACCGCAGCTACGCCCAGACCCTTCAGGGGGTGCAGGCCGCCCTAAAAGTGGTGCTGCAGAACATCGGCCACGCCCAGACGCCGGGCTACCGCACGGTTCAACCGATCTTCGAATACTGGGACGACCCCTCGGGCCGCACCACCGGGGTGATGCGGCCGCACATGGAATCCAACCCGCGACCGGGCTGGCCCATGGACACCGGCCGGGCCCTGGACGTTCGCATCCAGGGGGCGGGGCATTTTCAGGTGCTGGCTCCTCACGCCCCGGGAGGATTGGCCTACACCCGCGTGGGGCATTTAAGTGTTGATTCCCAGGGTTTTCTGGCCACGGGCATGCCCGGGGAGACGGCCTGGCGCCTGGCGCCCCGCGTGGCGGTGCCCGATGCCGCGGTGAATTTTCGTGTGACCGCTCAGGGCGTGGTGGAGGCGATGGCCCCCGAGACCCGCCGCTGGATCGCTTTGGGCACGCTGGGTTTGGTCGTTTTCCCGCGCGACGCGGGCCTTGATCGCGTCGGGGATGTGCTGCACGCCACCTCCGCCGCGGGCCCGCTACGCAGCGGGGAGGGCGGCAGCGCGGGTATTGGCTCGCTGGAGTCGGGATCTTTGGAAGGATCCAACGTCGATTTGGCTGCAGAAACCGAGCAGCTGCGCCACCTGCGGGCCTGGGCCCAGCGTTTGGCCGGCGCATTGGAGCAGACCGACCCGATGGCCACGCCGCTGCTGGCACGCTGATCCACGGCCAAAGCTCAACGCCTTGCCTGTTGACCCCGCCCTGCGCGGGGACGCTTGCGTTGAAGCAGGTAAGATTGTCGATTCTGCCCACCCCCGACCCCTGCTCTGCCATGAACGATCAAGCCGCCGACGCAAAATCCGACAAGCCTTCGGCCCAAGGGCCGAACTACAAAAAGTCGTTGAACCTGCCCAAAACCGCCTTCCCCATGAAGGCCAACCTGGTGCAGAACGAGCCGGCCAGCGACAAACGCTGGGCCAAGCTCGGCGTGTACGACGCCCTGCGCACCCAAGACCACCCCAAAGGTGCGTACGTTTTTCACGACGGCCCGCCGTATGCCAACGGCGACATCCACCTGGGGCACCTGCTCAACAAAGTCTTGAAAGACCTGGTGGTGCGCAGCAAGTCCATGGCCGGCTACGACTGCCCCTACACCCCGGGTTGGGACTGCCACGGCTTGCCCATCGAGCACAAGGTCATGCAAGACCTGGGCGACAAAGCCCGCGACATGGACGCGCTGAAGATCCGCAAGAAATGCGAAAGCTATGCCAACAAGTTTGTGAAGCTGCAAAAAGCACAGATGCAGCGCTTGTTGACCATGGCCGACTACGACGACCCCTACCTGACCATGCTGCCCAAGTACGAGGCCGGCGTGCTGGACGTGTTTGCCCAGCTGGTTGAAAAAGGCGTCGTGTACCGCGACCTGAAACCGGTGCACTGGAGCATCGACAACCAGACCGCGCTGGCCGAGGCCGAGCTGGAATACCACGACCGCGAAGACGTCAGCGTGTTCGTGAACTTCCACTGTGTGGATCAGCCCAACCGGTCGTTGATGATCTGGACCACCACGCCGTGGACGCTGCCCGCCAACCTGGCCGTGGCCGTGCACGAGCGCTACGAGTACGGCATCTATCAAGCCGGTGATCGTGAAGTCGTGCTCGCCACCGAACTCGCCGCCAAGGTGCTGGCCAAGGGCGGCATCGACAGTGCCGAGCCCAAGTCCACCTTCCCCGGCCGCGACCTGATTGGCGTCGCCTACCAGCACCCCTTCTGCGACCGCGAGGGCAAGGTCGCGCACGCTGAATACGTCACCCTCGAAGACGGCACCGGTCTGGTGCACACCGCCCCCGGCCACGGCACCGACGACTATCAAACCGGCCTGCGCGAAGGCCTGGACGTGTACTGCCCGGTGCAAGCCAACGGCACCTTCGACGACACCGTGCCCGACTGGCTGGTGGGCCAGCACATCTGGAAGGCCAACGGCGCCGTGGTCGAACATTTGCGCGACAGCGGGCACCTGTTCCACGACTACAAATTCATGCACAGCTACCCGCACGACTGGCGCGGGAAAAAGCCGGTGATCTTCCGCGCCACCGAGCAGTGGTTTATCGGGGTGGACAAGCCGCTTGCCGATGGGGGCCAGCCCATGCGCGAAGCCGCGCTCAAGCTGACCGAAGACACCATCGATTTCCTGCCCAACTGGGGCCGCAACCGCATGCGGGGCATGCTCGACTCGCGCCCAGACTGGTGCGTGAGCCGGCAGCGGTCGTGGGGCCTGCCCATCCCCGCGTTTTTCAAAGCCGACGGCTCGCCGCTGCTGAACCCTGCCAGCGTGCGCGCCGTGGCCAAGGTGGTGCAGGCCAAAGGCAGCGACGCCTGGTTCTATATGGAACCCGCCGACCTGCTGGCCGACTACGACGAAGAAGGCTTGGACAAGTCCACGCTTACCAAAGGCAAAGACACCTTCGACGTCTGGTTTGAATCCGGCTCGTCGTGGAACGCGGTGCTGCGCCAAGGCTGGAACGACAAACAGGCCCAAGGCACCGAAGCCCGCGGCTACCCCGCCGACCTGTACCTCGAAGGCAGCGACCAGCACCGCGGCTGGTTCCAGCACTCGCTCTTGCCCGCGCTGGCGGTCACCGGCCAAAGCCCCTTTAAGACCGTGCTCACCCACGGGTTCATGGTCGACAAAGACGGCAAGAAAATGTCTAAGTCTGGCGGTAACGCGCTGGCCATCCAAACCCTCATGAAAGACTACGGCGCCGACGTGTGCCGCTGGTGGGTTGCAGGGCTCAACCCCGACAACGACATCAAAGTCGACATGGGATTCTTCAAGCTCGCCGGCGAGGAGTACCGCAAGGTCCGCAACACCGTGCGCTTCTTGCTCAGCAACCTCGACGGCTTCAGCTTCGACGCCCACAAGGTGCGCTTCGAAGAAGCCGACGCCGCCAGCCCCGACGCCTGGGTCACCGGCGAGCTGGTCAATCTCAGCCAGACCGTGACCGACGCCTACGAGTCGCTGCAGTTCCGCAAGGCCGCCGAGGCGCTGTTCAACTTTTGCAACGACACCCTCAGCAGCGTGTACCTGGTCGCCACCAAAGACCGGCTGTACTGCGACGCCGCAGATGGATCGCGCCGCCGCCGCACCCAATGCACCCTGCACCGCGTGGCCACCACCCTGGCCCGCTTGCTCGCGCCGATCCTGCCGCACACCGCCGACGAGGCGTGGCGTGCGTTGCACCCCGGCGACGACACGGCGTGCGTGCACCTCGCGGGCTTCGCCGACGTGGCCTGCATGCAAGACATCCCCGTGAGCGCCGGCTGGCCCGCGGTCATCGCCCGGCGCGAATCATGGATGAAGCTGGTCGAAGACTTCCGCAAAGCCAACGACATCAAAAACCCGCTGGACATCGGCCTGGTGGTCGACCCCGCGGGTCTCGAAGGCTTCGACCCCGTCGACCTCGCCGACCTGTGCGGCATCAGCCGCGTGACGCCGCAGGCCGGCGCCACCGACGCCGCGGTCGATCTTCGCGAAGAGCCCGCCTGCGCCCGCAGTTGGAAGCGCGACGGCACGGTCAAAGAACGCAGCGACGGCGGACTGCTCAGCGACCGCGATGCCGCGGCGCTGGGGGTGTAAGGCTCAGGCTGTGTTTGATCGATAAAGGCCGCTTGAGACGAGCCTGCGCAGACCTGATCCATAGGGTCTGCGTTTTTTCGCAAAGGTTCTGACCTTCTAGCGTGAATGCGATTGGGCCAGAGAGCCCATAGCCCCAATCGTCTTCATATCTGTCCTTTTGCAGGGCGGATGTGTCACTTGGGCGTGATCTTCGCGTCCACCTGGCGCATCAGGTCCACGTAGTCCATCTCGACGGTCTGCATCTCGCGCAGCAGTGCGTTGCCCGCGGCGGCGGCTTGCAGGTCGCGGAGCTTGTGCTTGTCGCTGACTTCGATGGGCTGGCCGGCCCGCTCTTTTTCGGCGGTGGCTTGCTGGTGGCGGCGCAGGTCGGTGAGCACGCGCTGGGCGTCGGTGTCTTTTTCGAGCCGGGCCATGACGTCGCTGAACGCGGCGTAGGCGGGGTGGGCGGCAAGCAGCTGGCCCAGCTGGGCGGCGGCGTCGAGAACGGCTTGGGTGGTGGGGGTGTCGGGCATGAGGGGAGCATAGTGGGCCGCGGGCCGAGCAGAAAGCGGGCCGGGCACCGGGAAACGCGGTTTATCGGGCGTCTGTGCTACAGTCTGCCGCTTATGCGCCAAGGAAGGCTGCTGAACCCGATACATCTTGATTGACTTGAGGCGATGACGCCGCACCCGATCCCGCATTTCGCGACCGGGGAAGCGGCCCGCTTTACCCCCCCGAAAACCCCTCTTAGAAGGACTCGGCTCCGCCGCTCGCTTTGAGCCTCGCGCGAAGCCAAACGACCCCATGGTTGAACAACAAAAAGCCCGCATTCTTGAGCACGTCGCCAGTCGGCATTACAAGCCCGGCACGGTGGATGAGCTTTGCGAGGCGATGAAGATCTCTGATGCGCACCGCGATGCCTTTGCCCAGGCGATTGACGGTCTGATGGGCGACGGCCGCGTGGTGGCCGGCGCTGAGGACACGATCGCGCTGCCCCCTCCCGGGGACACGATGATCGGCACCCTGCGGCGCCACGAAAAGGGTTTTGGCTTTTTGGCCCCCGAAAACCCCACCGAACACGGGGATTTGTTTATTCCCCCCGGCAAGCTGGGCGAGGCGATGAGCGGCGACCGGGTGAAGGCCAAGGTGATCCGTGAGAAGGGCCGGGGCAACGACGGCAGCGGCAAGAGCCCGTTCATTGGCCACATCACCGAGGTGCTGGAGCGGGCCGAGAAGGCGTACGCGGGCACGCTGATTCAGAAGGGCAAGAAGTTTGGCGTGGTGATCGACGGTCGGATGTTCAGCACCCCGGTGCTGATCCGCGACATCGAAAGCAAGAACGCCAAGGTGGGCGACAAGGTGGTGCTGGACCTGACGGTTTTCCCCGACGATCGCGGGGCGGACGCCGAGGGCGTGATCACCGAGGTGCTGGGCGAGGCGGGCCTGCCGGACATCGAGACGCTGGCGACCATGCGGGCCTTTGGCCTGGACGAGGACTTCCCCAAGCAGGTGATGGAAGAGGCCCGCGAGGCCGCCGCCAAGCTGACCAAGAAGATCCCCAAAGACCGCGAAAACCTGACCCGCGAGACGATCTGCACGATCGACCCGCCCAATGCCAAGGACTACGACGACGCGATCAGCCTGAAGCGGATCGAGATGACCCCCGCCGAGCTGAAAGAGGCGGGATTCCCGCGTGGTGCGGCCTACGAGCTGGGCGTGCACATCGCCGACGTGGCGGCTTATGTCGAGCCCGGCAGCGAGCTGGACAAAGAGGCTTATCGCCGGGGCAACAGCACCTACCTGCCGCGCCGGGTGATCCCCATGCTGCCCGAGGTGCTGAGCAACGGCGTGTGCTCGCTGATGGAAGGCGTGAACCGCTATGCCAAGAGCTGCTTCATTGTCTATGACAAGAAGGGCAAGGTGCTGAGCCAGCGCTTTAGCCGCAGCGTGATCAAGAGCGCCAAGCGGTTGACGTATTTGGAAGCCCAGGCCCTGATCGAGGACGACCTGAAAGAAGCGCGCAAGCACGCCAAGGAAGAGCCCAAGTATCCGCGGAAGGTCATCGCCACCTGCAAGCTGATGGACGAGCTGGCCCGCATCATCCGCAAGCGTCGCTTTGCCGACGGGATGATTGTGCTGGGCCTGCCATCGGTGGAGCTGGTGTTTGATGAAACCGGCCGCGTGGTCGACGCCGAGCCCGAAGACGACGCGTTCACGCACACGATTATCGAGATGTGCATGGTGGAAGCGAACGAGGCCGCGGCCCGCGCGTTTTCGAACATCGATGTGCCGATGATTCGCCGCACGCACCCCGATCCCAAGCAAGACGCGGGGGCGGGGCTGCAAAACTTTGCCCGGGTGGCGGGTTTTAACATCCCCGAGAAGCCCAGCCGCCACGAGCTGCAAGACCTTCTTGAAAAGGTCCGCGGTAAGCCTGGTCAGCACGCGGTGCACATGGCGGTGCTCAAGACCCTGAGCAAGGCCGAGTACAGCCCGCAGCTGGTGGGCCACTTCGCCCTGGCCAGCGAGCACTACACGCACTTCACCAGCCCGATCCGCCGCTACCCCGACTTTGTGGTGCACCGCAGTTTGAACGCGGTGATTGACGCCACGGCGAAGCTGAGCGAAGGCAAGAAACGCAAGCCCACCAAAAAGGCGATCGCCAAGGCTGTGGAGGCCGACGAGCGCGTGCCTGCCGAGCAGGAGCTGCGGGTCATCGGCCAGCACTGCAGCACCACCGAGCGCAACAGCGAGTCGGCCGAGAGGCAGCTACGCCAGTATTTGGTGCTGGAGTTGATGAACGACAAGCTGGGAGAGGATTTTGAAGCCACCATCACCGGGGTGACCGGCCAGGGTGTGTTCATGCAGATCGACCAGTACCTGGTCGATGGTTTCATCCACGTGAACGACTTGCCTTCGTCGGCCGACGACGGAAAAGAAAAGAAAAAGAGCAGCCACGAGGGTGGCGGCGGCGGAGCAGGACGCGGCGGCCGGTCGCGCGGCGGTGACCGCTGGATGCTCAACCGCCAGACCGGGGCGCTGGTGGCCCAGCGCTCGGGCAAGGTGATGAACATCGGCGACCGCTTCATTGTTCGCGTGAGCAGTGTGGACCTGCCCAAGCGTCAGATGGAACTGGCGGTCATCAAGACCCTGCACGCGGCGGTGGACACCGTGCCGCCCGAGGAACGCGGCGGCGGCGACCGTGACCGCGACCGCGGACGCGGGCGTGGGGTGCGGGGTGAGCGTGAATCTGGGCGGCCAGACCGCGACCGTTCACGCGGCGGGAAGCCCAAGGGCGCTGAGAAAAACCAGCACGCCGAGCCTGCCGAGCCAGCTGAATCTGCCGAGGGAGCCGAAGGCGGCAAGAAGCGTCGCCGCGGCCGCGGAGGCAAGGGCAAAGACAGCCAGCACCCCCAACACCCCCAAGACACCCAAACTGCGCCCCGGGGCGGCAAGCCCGAGGGCTCGCGCCAAGGCCAGAAATCCGGCTCGGGGCGTTCGGGTAAGCCTGGGGCCAAGCAGGCCACGCCCAAGGCCGCACCCAAAAAGGTGCACCGCAAGGGCGGGGCGAAAAATGGCAACGTGGTGATTCAACAGCGTCGCCACCGCGGTAAGAACAAGCGGAAGTAACGCGGGCGTCTGGCCCAGTGACCCAGTGGCCACGTGGCCTAGAGAAAACCCGATGCTCATCGCCCACGCACACACGGATCTCGCGATGTTCAGCCCCACCACCCTCGCGGCGTGGCTGCACAACATCGATCCGTACTTTGTGCAGTTGTGGGCCGATGGACCGGTGCGCTGGTACGGGGTGTCGTATCTGCTTGGTTTTTTTCTGGGGTTCTTGCTGATCCGCCGGGTGTGCGCGGTGGGGGTGTCGTCGCTGTCGCCCAAGCGGGCGGCGGATCTTGTGATCGCCGTGGCGCTGGGGGCCATGGTGGGCGGGCGGCTGGGTTATGTGGTTTTTTACAAGCCTGAATTATTCACGATGATCACCGACGGCTTCCCGTGGTGGGGCGTGCTGGACATGCTGCACGGGGGCATGAGCTCGCATGGGGGCATGATCGGGGCGGTGGCAGGCGGCGCTTGGTTTGCATGGCGTCACCGCCAAAACCCGCTTTACATGGTGGACTTGCTGGCATTCGGCGCGCCGCTGGGCCTGGCGTGCGGACGCATCGCCAACTTTATCAACGGCGAACTACTGGGCCGGACCTGTGCCCCGGGTTTTCCGCTGGCGGTTCAGTTTCCGCAAGAGCTGTTTGAAAGCCATGAAATGGTCATGCGGTTCGAAAAAGCTTTTGGGGCGGTGGCGCCCGCCGATGCGCTGCAGCGCATCCAGGCCGGCTCGGTCACGCTGGCCTCCGCGGCCGCGGAGGTGTTGCCCACCCGCCACCCCTCGCAGCTGTATGCCGCGGCCTTGGAAGGGCTGGCGGTGATGCTGGTGCTGGCGGTGGTGTGGGCTCGGCCGCGCCGCGCGGGCGTGGTGGCAGGGGCATTTGGCCTGACTTACGCCGCGGCGCGGATCGGGGGCGAAATCTTCCGCCTGCCCGATGCCCACCTGCCCGAGCAGTGGCTGGGGCTAAGCCGCGGCCAGTGGCTCAGCGTGCCACTGGCCGCGGTGGGGTTGGGGCTGGTGCTGTTCGCCCAGTGGCGAAAAAAAGCCTTGTTTGGGGGGTGGCGGACGGTTGGGGACGCTGGGGCATCAGGGAAAGGCTGAGTCGCGCCCAGCCGTTTACTGATTTTTAATTTTTTTTTGCATTTTTCCAAAACATTGCGGGCACTATCTGAATTGCGGTGTACGCTGATCATTCGTCAGTTCCTCGGCTGGCGTTCACCGGTCGTCAAATCCTTTGGCGCCTCCGGTATTACGTCTACCCCATAACCCGACGCGTCACACCATGGACGCCAGAGAAAGCCATACGCATGAGCGATCATTGTTCGAACGGTAATGTTTCCCGTGAAACCGCAGCCGGATTGGAATCGCTTGAAACGCGTACGCTTTTTTCGGCTGATCCAGTCTCGCTTGTCCCGCAGTTGTCCAGTGCCGCTGCGGTGGTGGTGGGTGAAGACGCTTACGAGGACAACAACGTCACCTCGACGGCTTACGTTCTGGGCACGCCCTCCGGCTCCTTGAGCGATTTGGCGGGCTTGGCCACGGCCACCGACAACGACTGGTACCGGGTGCAGGCAGGGGCGGGGCTGTTTCAGGCCCAGCTGGATTCGATCCCGGCGCAGGGCGAACTGAACATCGAGGTGTACACCGGCGAGGGCTCCTACTTGGGAGGAAACTACCGGTCTCAAACCCAGTCGACCGTCGAAATTGATCTGGCTGAAGACAGCGAACTGCTGATCTTTGTTTATGCGGTGGGCGAGTATCAGGGCAATGCTTACGACGTGGCGTGGAGCGGCCTGAGCGTAGGGGGCCCTGTTGATCCCGTTGATCCAGCCCCCGTGGATCCGGATCCGATTGACCCCGTGGACCCCGTTGACCCAGATCCTGTTGACCCCGTTGATCCAGACCCTGTTGATCCCGTTGATCCCGTGGATCCAGAGCCCGTGGATCCTGTTGATCCCGTTGATCCAGAACCGATTGACCCCGTTGATCCAGCCCCTGTTGATCCGGTGGATCCTGTTGGCCCGATCGCTGGCACGCCTGACGTTTTTGAGAACAACGACATCCAGTCTTTGGCGACGGTCTTGGAGACGGCTTCTGGGACTTTGGCCGCGACTGCGACTGAGAACGAC
>JALZVY010000222.1 GCA_023300125.1 Phycisphaera sp. | reverse complement strand
GGATCACAGGGGTCTGTCCACCGCTAAAGGGGATCACAGGGGTCTGTCCACCGCTAAAAGTCCTTGACGCAGCTCGGCAGGAAGGGTTATGTTAGGGTAAGTCAAAACACACTCCGTCCCCTCCACCCCGACCTTCATGGACTCCCCATGCCACGCATGCCACGCAAGAACCAGATCTGCCTGGACGAGTGCAGCTGCTACCACGTGATCACGCGGTGTACGCGGCAATTGCACCTGCTGGGCGGGTCAGACGCTGATCGCGCCGAGCGGAAGGGGCTGATTTTGCGCCATTTGAAGCGCGTGGCGACGGCTTCGGCGGTTGGGGTGGCCGGCTTCGCGATCATGGACAACCACATGCACCTGCTGCTGAAGGTGGACACCGAGTCGGCCCGCAGATGGTCCAAGCGAGAGGTCGCTCGCCGCTGGCTGGGGCTGCATCCGCCGAGAGACGGATACCGACGGCGGGTGGAGGTGGAAGATGCTCACGTCGACGCGGTGGTCGACCATCCCGAGCCCGGGCATGTGGACGCGCTGCGTGCGAAGCTCATATCAATCTCCCAGTTCATGAAAGAGCTGAAGCAAGAGGTGACACAGGAGATCAACCGGATGGAGGCGACGGTGGGTTCGCTGTGGACAGGCCGTTTCAAGTCGAAGCGTGTGGTGGACGAGGCGCAGTTGCTGAGCACCTTGGCATACATCGACCTGAACCCGTTTGCGGCGGGCATCTGCAACACACCCGAAGCGGGCGAGCACACATCGCTTGCCGCGCGGCTGCGAGGCGTACCTGGCGTTGATGATGACGGCAACACAAACACCGCGGTTAAAGCGATCGTTTCAGACGCCGCGACCGCCCCACCGCTGCTTGCCACTGGTTCGGCCTACGGCGTCGAGCGGGCGGGCTGGTGGATGACGATCGGCGGCGGCGAACCCGGGGCGCCGCGTGCCCGGCAATCCTTGATGCCGGGCACCACGCTGACGTTCGATCGCTACTTGCGGCTGCTCGATCGTGTCGCCCGGCTGCTGCGTAAGGGCAAGCGCCGGCTGGCCGACGACCTTCAGCCCATCGGCGAGCGGCTGACGACTACGCCCGGCAACGTCGCAAGCACGCTCAAGGCATGGTTCAAAAACGGCTTGCCGTGGGACCGACCTCGCGTGGGGGCGGCGGCTTCTGCGGTCTGAAGTTCTACGCCAGCAGCACGACGTGCGGATGATGGAGAGGGATGACAGTTCGGCCGCCCTGCTGTTTGTCGATGGCCGTGCGGTCGCAACGATCGTTCGTCGGCTTGGCACCGGGGCTGTCGCCCCAAATCCGATAACACCAATCAGGCATCGCCGAGGAAGCTCGCCCTCCGGCTTGGCACCTCCCATCAGGCGCCGGCTCCTTTGCGGTGGACAGACCCCCACGACTCCCCCACGACTCCCCGCTTTCGACGGATAACTATCACAGTCAAAACGGTAAAGGTGAACCAAGGAAACAGAAATGGGAGTAGCCCAGGCCACACCGAAAAGGTGCTGTGGGCTTCCCTGAACGCTGACAGCGTAGGTGGCGACACCGGCGACAACGAGTGAAAGTCCGTGAGGGTAAAGGCGTTGGGGCTAGGTATTCTGTACTGGTTCACGGTCGGGTTCGGGTCGGCCACCACCTGCCGAACATCACCCGCCATGTTCTCAACAACAATTTCGGCAAGATTGACGTCATCCCAGCCGTAGAGAATTTCAATGGTGGCACCAGGACCGACAAGGAAGCCACCCCGTTGCGACGACACATATGCCGACGAGCGCTGGCGATACACAGGCAGCGGAAAGCGATCACCATGCGGCCCCACGGCCCCCACAGGCGTGACTTTCAGCGACTCGTCAGTTGCATTCGTGAAATGAATGTCAGTGATGAATGCGATCTGTATTGGGTTGTATGGGTTGGTCAACGCGATGAACGGCAAACAGCCCAACGGAAGTAACAGACCGTTCACAACAAGAAGCAGCGGCAGAAAATACTTGAGCAATGCAGGCTCACGTAAAAGGCTCGGTTACCGGCCGCCCACGGAGAGCAGGCGCCAAACCGACAACACATTCTACTCGCGGGCGTCGCCGGTCAGCTGCAGCCGGTGGTTATGCCGCTGCATGGGCACGACGGTCAATCGAGAAGGCGATAGTAGAGCACCCCTCGATTCTGATCGACCCACACCTGCGGGCGATTTGAACCTCCCCCAGCCCCAACTACATTCTGGGCCGCGCCCAGATCGAACCAAGTGATGTCGCGGAAGATGCCCGATGCAGGCGGAATATCGTCGGACGCTAGCTGATCCGCGGGTACCGGCTCAAGCTCCTCCCCGGACACAAGCACGACCGCGTGCTGCAGGCAGACCGGGACCGGGGCTTCAAACCGCATGTACTGCTCGTGCGCGATCCAATGGCTCCAGCTCGCGACGCGGATGTTCTTCGCCTCCAGTGGGAACAAGCTCCCGGAGCCCGCGTCGGCCGCGGTCTCGAAGAGCGCCGGCTCATAGACGCGAAAATCGTGAAACGGCGCACTAGCCCGATCAACAGCCCAAACAACAGCGAGGATCGGGCCGAGGGCCGCCGTCACTGCGACAACGATCAAGATGACGAGCTTGCCCTTCTGCATAACAGTTGATTGGACGGTCTTGGTGTTCCGTCCATTCGGCGTGCTCACCAGACCGGCAGGTCTGGTGTTTCACCCAAAACCGGCACCCTTCAGTATATCCAAGGCAGCCACAATCCCCATTACAACATGCAGGTAGCCAAAGCGCCACCCCGACGCCGGACAGAATTGGCCGCGACGGCTGCAGGCTTTACCCATCGCGTCGCGCTGCACACCCTTCGCCACGGCTTGGCCACGCGCCTGCTTGAGGGCGGCGACGACATGTAAGGGCCAGCCTCTCCCGGCCACAACGACTTCAAAACCACCGTGAGGGGCCTTGGGCCCCTTGCAAAGCCCATTGCGTAGGCCGGGCGTGGCAACTGGGTAAACTGCCTCCCCCCTGTTCTGCCCTTGCAGCGCCCTTGTTTCGCCCCCCCCCTCACCCAAGCCCCTTTTGCCATGGCCTTGCTCAGTGTTGCCAACGTCGTCTTCAATTACGGCGACCGAACCGTTCTCGATGGCGTGAACCTCACCGTGGATGCCGGCCAACATGTGGGGCTGGTGGGCCGCAACGGCTGCGGCAAGTCCACGCTGCTGAAGCTGATCGCAGGAGTGGGCAACAACAAGCTGGACGAGGGGCAGATTCAGCTGGCCCGGGGCAGCAGCGTGGGCTATCTGCACCAAGACCACGACATGGACCTGTCGCGCACCTTGCGCGAAGAGGCGGGCCACGCCTTTGCCGAGCTGGACGAGCTGCACCGGCAGCTGGCCCAGTGCGCCGAGGACATGGGCACGGCCGAAGGCGATGCGCTGGACAAGCTGATGCAGCGCTACGAGAAGCTGGAAGAACGCATGACCGCCAGCGGCGGCTACGCGGTGGACCACAAGATCGATGAGACGCTGCACGGCCTGGGGCTGACCGACGACATGTTCACGATCAAGTGCGGCGATTTGTCGGGCGGCCAGCGCGGCCGCCTGGCGTTGGGCAAGCTGCTGCTGTCTGAGCCCGACGTGCTGCTGCTGGACGAACCCACCAACCACCTGGACATCGCCGGCCGGGTGTGGCTTGAGGAGTTTCTCGCGGGCTATACCGGTGCGGTGGTGCTGATCAGCCACGACCGCTGGCTGCTGGACCGCGTGGTGAGCAAGATCTACGAGCTCGAAGACGGCGAGATGGTCGAGTATCCGGGCAACTACGCGAAGTTTCGCGAGCTGCGGAAGCTGCGGCTGGAAGACCAGCGGCGGGCCTTTGCCAAGCAGCAGACCAAGATCAAGAGCGAGCAGGGCTTCATCGACAAGTTCCGCGCCGGCCAGCGGGCCAAGCAGGCCCAGGGCCGGCAAAAACTGCTGGACCGCTACAAGCGCGACCACCTGATCGAGCCGCCCGCCGAGCTGGATGTGATGAAGCTGAACTTCAGCCCCAAGGCCAAGGGCAACGAGGTGGTGATCGAGGCCGAGGGCCTGAGCATGGGCTACGACAACAAGCCGCTCTTCGCCGACCTGACCATGAACCTCAAGCGTGGCGAGCGGCT
>JALZVY010000221.1 GCA_023300125.1 Phycisphaera sp. | reverse complement strand
AGCTTGTGCATCAGCTCGTCGGGCAGCTCGAATCCAAGCGTTTCAAGATCGGTGGCAACAAAGTCGGGGATGGGCATGGGGTGATCTTAGCGGCTCGCGGCTAGGCGTTAGCTGCGAGCCGTGGGCAAGACCTTCGGCCGGCGATACGCCGCAAGGATCCGGGGGGTGCGGCGGGCCCAACACACGCGAAAACACGCCGCAAACCCGCGGCCTCTTGCCAACGGCTAGCGCCTAACGGCTAACGGCTGGCGGCGGCCGCCGCCACCTAAAACTCAAACGACTCGCGTTCCATCATGCCGCGGGGCCGGCTGGCGAAGTTCAACACCAGCCCCAGCATGATGAAGGTGAACAGCAGGCTGGACCCGCCGTAGCTGATGAACGGAAGCGTGATGCCGGTGATGGGCAAGATGCCCAGGGTCATGCCCACGTTGACCACCACCTGGGTGAGGATCATGGCCGCAAAGCCCACGCAGGTCAGCCGGCCCAGGGGGTCGCGGGTGGTGGCGCTGACGCCCAGAAAACCGGTGACCAATGCGCCATAGAGGCCGATGACGCCGATGCCCCCGAGCATGCCCCAGCGGTTGACGATGACCGCGAAGATCATGTCGTTGTGGGCTTCGGGCAGGTGGAAGTTCTCGAACACTTCGCGCGAGCGTTCTTCGCCAAAGCCCCACACGCCGCCGGCGCCACACAGGGTCATGGCCTTGTACTGCTGGTAGGCGTCGGCCTGGATGTCGCTGGTGTCGCCGCTGGCGAGCTTGATCATCGAACGCACGCGGCGCTGCTGGTGGTCTTTGAGCAGCTGCATGTTGGCCGGGGCCCACAAGATGATGGCGATGTTGGCCACCACCACCAGGGTGCCCAGGCCGCCGATGGCAAAGAGGTGACGCAGCTTGGCCCCCGCCGCCACCAGCACCGCAAACAGCGCGGGCGCGAACACCAACGCGGTGCCCAGGTCCGGCTGCATCATGATGAGGGTGACCGGCACCAGGGTCAGCAAAAAGGGAAACACCAGCCCCAGCAGCGAGCGGTGGCTTTTGCGGAAGCGGAAATACCAGGCCAACGACAAGGCGAAGAAGACCTTGGTCATCTCGGACGGCTGGAAGTTCATGCCCGGCGTATCGATCCACGAGCGGGCGCCGTTGATCACCGGCACGATGCCGCGCGGCACAAACGGCAGCAGCAGGAAGATGAGCAGGCCCAGCGAAATGCCAAAGAAGGGATAGGCCACGCGGCCCATGACCCGGGGATGGGGCATCATCGCCAGCAGCATGCACAGCAGGGCGATGGGAAGGTTCAAAGACTGCTGGGTGTGCGCCTGCCGCGGCCTGACGGTGTCGATGGCCAGCACGCCCACCGCGACCAGCGCAAGCCCCGCGGGCAGCGCGAGCCAGGCGAAGTTGGGCGTCAGCAGCGCACGCAGTTGGCGGCCCAGATCACCCATCGCCACGCGCCGATCCGCCGCGTGCCGCGGCCTCGGGGGCAGGAGGCGGAATCTCACCCAGGTAGCCCTCGGTGCGCAGCGCGTGGATGATCTGATTCACGATCGGCCCGGCGACCGCGCCCCCCGAGCCACCGTATTCCACCACCACCACCACCACGTGGGTGGGGGTGGCGGCGTCTTCGGGCCGCACCAGGGCTACGACCCAGGCGTGGTTGCCCTCACGCAGTGTGTCGCCCACGGTGGCCTGGGTCTCGGGGTGGGGATGCGTCTTGCTGATCGGCCGCCCGTCGAGCCCCCCCCCTTGATGCACCGCACGCTGAGGCTCGGCCTGCGCTGTGCCCGACTTGGCGTACACATGCACCCCCGGGCAGTTGAACACGCGTTCGTCGTTGCCCTGGGGACGAATGAGGTAGGTGGTGCCGCGGTCACGGCCGTCGACGCCCTTGAAGTTGGCGCTGCGGTCCATGCCGCGCAGCGCCCGGTCGCGGGCGGCCGGCGAAAGGTTCAGCCGCCAGGTTTCCCGCGGAGGGCCCGGGCGGCTGGCGTCGCTCACGAGTGTGGGAGGGATGTACAAACCCCCGCGGGCCAAGGCGGCGTGGGCGGCGGCCACCTGCAGCGGGGTGACGCTCAGGCCCGCCTCACCGATGGTGAGGTAGGCCGCGGTCGACTCGGGCTGGGTATGGGGCAGTGCTTCAAGCTTGTCGGGGCGGATCAAAACACCGGCAGATTCCGGCAATCCGCAGCCCGCCCTGCGCCCCATGCCGAACTGCGAAAGCCACCAAGGCACGCGGCCATAACCAAAATTCGATACGCCCCACCGCTGGGCCAACTGCCCAAAAAACACGTTGGAGCTCACGGTGATCGCTTGGGCAGCGTTCATGTGCCCAAAATTCGCAAACCCGTTGGCGGAACGCCAAATCCAGTCGCGGAAGCGGTCGCTGTTTTTCCACAGCTTGCCCTGGGTGAGATCCAGTTTTTCGTCGGGCGCCAAAATGCCGTCGGTGATCGCACCCGCGGCGATCAACGGTTTGTTCGTGCTGCCCGGGTCGTAAATCCCTTCGAGCGGACGAAACCGGTACGGCGCGTCGCGGTGGTTGCTGAAGGTTCCCCGCGACTGATCGCGCAGATCGGCCAAAGCCAGGCCCGGCACGCTCACCGCGGCGATCACCTCGCCGTTGTCGATGTCCATCACCACCGCGGCGCCGTTGAGCAGGTCGCCGGGCTGGGTGCCCTTGGGCTTCGCGGGCGCAGAGTGCCAGTCGCGCGAGATCATCAGCCCCACCTGCGGATCGTGCGACATCAAGGCCTGAATGCGGGCCTGCAGCTGCACGTCCAGCGTCAGCGTCACGTCCCGGCCCGGGGTGGGCGGCTCGGTGGTTTCCTGCCCGGTGTGACGCTCGCGCACCGTGCGGCCGCGGGTGCCGCGCAGGATCGACTCCATCGACAGCTCCACGCCCCTTCGGCCGATCAGGTCGTCGGCCTGATAGCCGCCCAGGTCGATCTCCGCGGGGGGCGGCTGCACGCCCGCCGCGATCTGGCTGTCGGTCAATGAGGCTTGCCGCCGGTAAGGCCGGGATGTCCACAGCGCATCGGCGCGTTGAATCCGGCCCATCCAGCCCACCACGTGGCGGGCCACGCCTTCCACTTCCATCTCCACCGGGCGGTCTCGGCGCAGCAAGCCCGGCAGCGTCGAGCGGTCCAGCACCACGGTGTGGGTTTCCCACGGGTAGCTGCGTTTGTTCACGCGTCGCGGCTGCACCGACATCCAGATGCCGTACGCCCGCGTGTCGGGCGGCGGCGGATCCCCGGCTTGCCGGGCCTGGGCCAGCGCTTGTTCCCAGTCGTCCTGCTCCAGCTTCGCCCGGTCGGCAAAGACGTAGACCCGCCCCAACTGCTCGGGGGTGAGGTCGTAAAGCACCGCATGGGTTTGCAGTTCTTCCGCCGCGGGGGTGTATGTCTCGGTGAAGCTGACGTCTTCGCGGTCTTTGTTCAAGCGCTCCATCCGCCGACGCCGGGCGTAGGCCGAGGCGTTGGCCGTGAGCTTGCCCACCCGTTCCACCACCGCGTGTTCGCGGCGTTCGACGACCTCGGGCGGCAGTTCGGCGATCTCGGCCAGCGTGGTCCACATGCCGCGAACCTGCAGCAGGTACTTGGCTTCGAATGGCTCGGCGGCCACCTGCTTCTCGGCCAGGGTCATGCCCTTCCAGATGGCCCGGCCGTAAGCATGCCGGGCGGCGGCCGCCGCTTGGTCAAAGGCCCAGTCGCCGCTGAACACACTGAAGTGAACGTGCACGTCCCAGCCGGGCCGGTCTTCGGCCAGCAAGCGCCCCTTGCGGTCGAAAATCGAGCCCCGCCGCGTAGGGATCTGCGTGGTCACGCGTAGCCGCTCTTCCAACGCACCAAGGCTGGCGCCGTGCACCGCACCGGTCGTCAAATGTATGGTCTTGGCGGCCAGCGCCCCCACCAGCAAAACCACCCCGCCCGCCAGCAGCAGCAGCCGCCGGTGAAACATGCCCGGGATGATGTCGCGGAGAATGCCTCGCATCGTGGCCTTTGGACGGGCGGCTTTCGGAGAGATGCCGCGTCGAAAAGAACGCGGAAGAGGCGCTAGGCGTTAACGGTGCGCCCCCGTGTCGCGTGGGCCCTGCCCGCAGGCGGATCAGGCCGAGGCGGCGGGCTTCTCGGCCGAGTCGGCCAGCACCGTCAGGCCCGAAGCGCTCATCTGGGCAAAGCCGCCCGAGACCGCAAGGGTCTTCTGAGAGCCGCTCTCGTCGGTCATCCGAAGCGATCCAGCCCCCACTTGCAGCAGGATCGGCGCCCGGCCGGGGGCAAAACCGATCTCCCCGTCGTGGGCCGGCACCACCACGTAGCTCACCTGGCCGCGGTAAACCTCGGCTTCGGGGGTAACAACACTGCATTCAAAGGTGGCGGCCATGGCGAGAATCCTGGGGTGCGGGCTTGAAGGCCGATAGTTTAGCTTCCCGTGGACGGATCGGTTGAGGGTCGCCTCGCCCCCGTCGGCGTCCCGCGGCACGCACCACCGCCAAGCCCATTTTGGAGGCCCAGCCCCGGCCCCATGCGCCATGCGCCATGCCCCAGAGAAGGCCAAGCCTGCCCCTCTGACAACACGCAGGCCAGAGCCCCTGGCAACCGCCATTGAACGACTTTGAAAAGCCACCCATGAAGCCCAAAACACCGCGTGTCCGACCGAACGTGCATATCTACATCGACACGAGTAACGACTACGGCAGAAGCTTGCTGCGGGGGGTTTTCAAGTACACGTCCCTCCACCGGCACTGGATGGTCCACGTCGACTGGTGGAACCTCTCGCAAAAAAAAGCAGAGTTCCCCGATTGCGACGGATGCCTTGTCGCCGGAGCAAGCCCCCAAGAGCTGCAAGCCATCCGCCAGAGCTCCCACCACACCGTCAACTGCTCCACCGGCGCGATGGGCGATGACTGCCCCGCGGTGCACCTGGACAACACCCTGGCCGGTCAACTCGCGGCGAAGCACCTTCATGCCTGCAACCTGAAACACTTCGCGTACTACCCCGCGGCAAAAACAAAAGACGCCAGCAGCATGCGGTTGCGAGCATTCGAAGACGCCCTTAAAAGCATGGGGCATTCCTGCGCGATCGCGCCGGTCCAATGGCCTGAGGACCGTCAGTGGCTGCTGCAACACCACCACAAGGCCGCGGCGGAGTGGATCGCAACCCTGCCCAAACCCGTGGGCATCATGGTTTTCGACGACATGGTGGGGCACGACCTGATGCTCTGCTGCAAGAACGCAGGCTTTGCGGTTCCCGACGAAGTCGCGGTCATCGGCATCAACAACGACGAGTTGCTTTGCGAAGGCTCCTGGCCTCCGCTCTCTAGCGTCCACGTGGACTACAGCCGCATCGGGTTTCGGGCGGCGCAGATGCTGGATCGCCTGCTCGATGGCGAACCCTTGCCCGAGAGCGAGCGCGATACGAAGGTCGCACCCTTGGGCGTGGTGCAGCGTGCCAGCACCAATCTGCTGGCAGTCAGCGACCCGCTGCTGGCCGACGCCATCCGCTACATGCGCGAACACGCCTGCGACCCCTGCAACGTGCAAGACGTCCTCCGGCACGTCCCCATCGCCCGGCGCAGGCTCGAAAAACGCATGTCCGCAGAACTGGGCCGAACCCCACACCAAGAAATCCTACGCGTGCGCATCGAGACCGCGATCAGGATGCTGACCGAAACCGACTTCCCACTGATGCACATCGCGCAGAAAACCGGCTTTTCCGCGATTCAGAACTTCAGCAAGGCTTTCCGCACCCATGTGGGACAAACCCCCGCCGCGTATCGCAGATTAGCACGCCCCCGTTGACGCCCGCGGGCCGGCACAAACCCTCCGCGGTCCGCCGCCCCAAATCGACGCAAAAAACTCATTTTTTGACGCAATTCAATGCGGCATTCTGGTTCCACGGGCGTATAATGTTTTTAAATAGTGCTGCAGATAGCATCTTAACGCGTCGTTTTGAACGTTTCTCGTATGAGTCTGACGCCGAATTCTTTCTTTCTGAAAGGCCGCCCCATGCCCTCCCATCGCCCCCACAAAGCTTTCACACTGATCGAGCTACTGGTCGTGATCAGCATCATCGCGCTCTTGGTCGGCATCTTGCTGCCGGCGCTCAGCAGCGCACGCAAAGTTGCCAAGGAGTTGACGTGTCTGTCCAACGTGCGGCAATTCGGCCTGGCGATGTTTTCCGCCGAGGTGGATTACGGCAAGTTTTTGCCCGTGGATGCCCGGCCCAACGGAGCGGGCAACGGCGCTCTTGACCCGAATTACCAGAAAGCGATTTGGTACGAAAACCTGACTTCCATGGGCTATATCGGGGATCCGCTGGGCGACTTCAGTTCGTGGATCTGTCCTGTGGTTCGTGACACCGAAAGGCTTGGCGGCTTCGGTTCAACCTCTCTCTCCGACGACAATCCAGGGTTGAGCTACGGCTACAACGGGCACCTGGGTGGCTTTATCGGGTGGAACGCTGCCCCCAACGCCGTGGCACGCCCCTTGGCATTGTCTGACGTGGATGAGCCTTCAAAAACAATCTTGCTAAGCGACCGCGAAACTATATGGAGGCTGTTTACAAACAATATCAATCGCTACGTGTTCCGAGTTGACGGCACAGAGCAAGGCGACGCTACAGACCTGTATGTATCCCACCCCGATCCAGGCAGCCCCGTCAACCCCAACACCAATCAGAAAGACATCTTTGGCACGACCAACATGGCGTTCACCGACGGTTCGGCCTCATCGGTAAGGACCAGCCTGCCTGAAACCGGGACCGTTGTGATGTCGGACTACGGCGACGGAACGATTCGTATGAATCCAAAACGTTAAGCCGAATCATCCGACACTGTTAAAGCACGCTTTACCCAGCCTGCTCTGGGTTCACATCACATCCTCGCTTCAACCTGTTCCGCTCATCGCGAGAGGAACAGGTTTTTTCTTGCCTGTTGCCTGCTGCCTGTTGCCTCTTGCCCCCTGCAAGCCTCTTCATCCGTGGCCCCTGCACACGCGACGTTCAAGACAACGCAGCGGACCCCTTGGGCTTGGCCTTCTTCTTCGCAGCAGGTTTCTTCGCCGCCGTCTTCTTGGCGGCGGCCTTCTTCTTACCCACCGCCTTTTTCTTCCGGGGCACGGCCTCCGCACTCTCCAGCATCGGCTTCAAGAAATGCCCGGTGAACGAGCCCTTGGCCCGGGCCACCTCTTCGGGCGTGCCTTGGGCCACCAGGGTGCCCCCGCGGTCGCCGCCTTCGGGGCCCAGGTCGATCAACCAGTCGCTGCACTTGATCACGTCCAGGTTGTGCTCGATCAAGATGATCGAGTTGCCGCCGCGCACCGAGTGGTCGGCGGTGCCGTCGACCAGTTGCTCCAGTACCGCGATCAGCTTCTTCACGTCGGCGAAGTGCAGCCCGGTGGTGGGCTCGTCCAGCACGTACAAGGTATGCCCGGTGCTGCGTTTGCCCAGCTCGGTGGCCAGCTTTACCCGCTGGGCCTCGCCGCCGCTGAGGGTGGTGCTGGCCTGGCCCAATTGCACGTAGCTCAGCCCCACGCTGTTGAGCGCGGTCAGCAGCCGCTTCACGTCGTTGAAGCTGTCGAAAAAAGCCAGCCCCTCTTCGATGGTCATGTCCAGCACGTCGCTGATGTGTTTGCCGCGGTAGGTGATCTCCAGGGTCTCGCGGTTGTAGCGTTTGCCTTTGCACACGTCGCACTGCACATGCACGTCGGGCAAAAAGTGCATCTCGATCTTCTTGGTGCCCTGGCCCTGGCACGACTCGCAGCGCCCACCCTTGACGTTGAAGCTGAACCGCCCGGGCTTGTAGCCGCGGATCTTGGCTTCTTTGGTTTTGCTGAACAAATCGCGGATCATGTCGAACACCCCGGTGTAGGTCGCCGGGTTGCTGCGCGGGGTGCGGCCAATGGGGCTCTGGTCCACCTCGATGATGCGGTCGATGTGCTGCACACCGGCCAAGCTCTTGTGCTCGCCGGGCTTCACCCGGCTGCCCAGCAGCTCGCGCTTGGCGGCTTTGAGCAAGATGCTGTTGACCAGCGTGGACTTGCCGCTGCCCGACACGCCGGTGACGGTGGTGATGCCCCCCAGGGGAAAGCTCACGTCGATCGACTTGAGGTTGTTTTGGGCGGCGCCTTTGACAACCAACGCCTCTTTGTGCGACACGGCGCGGCGCTTGGCGGGCACGGGGATGGTTTCGTCGCCGCGTAAAAACTTGGCGGTGAGGCTTTGGCTGGTTTCTAGGAACGTCTCGCGCGGCCCGTGGGCGACCACCTCTCCGCCGTGCCGCCCGGGACCGGGCCCCACGTCCACCAGGTAATCAGCCGCTCGGATGGTGTCTTCGTCGTGCTCGACCACCAGCACCGTGTTGCCGATGTCCGTGAGGTGGCGCAGGGTCTTGATCAGCCGGTCGTTGTCACGCTGGTGCAGGCCGATGGTCGGTTCGTCCAGCACGTAGCAGCAGCCCACCAGCCCCGAGCCCACCTGCGTGGCCAGGCGGATGCGCTGGCCTTCGCCGCCGCTCAGGCTCGCGGTGCTGCGTGAGAGATTCAGGTAACCCAGCCCCACACTGAGCATGAAGCCCAGCCGGGCCCGGATCTCTTTGACGATCGGTTCGGCGATGGTCTGGGCTTCGCGCGAGAGCTTGAGCTTGCCAAAGAAGTCCGTCGCTTCTTCGATGGTCATCTTCACCACGTCGTCGATGTTGAACCGCTGCTTGCCCGAGGTGACGAACACGTGCAGGGCCTCGGTGCGCAGCCGGGCCTGGCCGCAAGACTCGCAGGCCGAAGCGCTGAGATACGTCGACAGGCGCTGCTTCACAAACTCGCTGTCGGTGGTCTCGAAGCGGCGCTGGATGTTGGGGATCACGCCTTCGAAGTGCGTGCCGTAGGTCTCTTCGTCTTGGTCGGTCGTGCCGTGGATCAAGACCTGCTTGATGGGCGCGGGGATGGTCTTCCACTTGTCGGTGGTTTTGATGTCGAAGTCTTTGCAGAACTTTCGGATCACCCGGTTGTAGAAGATGTTCATCCGCTTGCCGCCCTTGCGCCAAGGGTCGATGACACCTTCGGTGAGACACAGCTCCGGGTCGGTGACGATCAGGTCCGGGTCGAACTCGAAGGTGGTGCCCAGCCCCGAGCACGCCGGGCAGGCGCCGTAGGGCGAGTTGAAACTAAACAGCCGCGGCTCCAGGTCTTCGAGCGCGCATTCGGGGTGGGTGGCGCAGGCGTATTTTTCGCTAAACAGCGTGTCGTTCCACTCCGTGCCGTCGGCCACGCTCACCACCGCCAGCCCGTCGGCCAGCTTCAGGCTGAGCTCGATCGAGTCGGCCACGCGCGTGCGCACGGGGTTTTCGCCATCGACCTCTTCGTGGCGCACCACGATGCGGTCCACCACCGCCTCGATCGTGTGCTTTTGATAACGCTGCACCTTGGTGGTGAACGGCGAGCCTGCTTTTTTCTTGGCGATCTCGCGTAGGTCCATGACCTCGCCGTCGACCCGGGCCCGCACGAAGCCCTGGCGCACCATCGCCTCAAACACCTCTTTGTGGTGGCCCTTCTTGCCGCGGATAACCGGGGCCAGCACCATCAGCTTGGCCCCCTCGTCCAGCCCCATCACGTGGTCGACGATCTGGGTGGCGTTCTGGCTCTCGATCGGCTGGTCGCAGCGTTCGCTTACCGTGCCGTCTTTTTTGGTTTTGAGGGGGTGCCAGCAGTGCGGCTGGCCCACGCGGGCAAAGAGCAGCCGCAGGTAGTCGTAGATCTCGGTGGTGGTGGCCACCGTCGAGCGCGGGTTGTGCGAACTTCCGCGCTGCTCGATCGCGATCGTGGGCGGCAAGCCCTCGATGCTCTCGATGTCAGGCTTCTGCATCTGGTCCAAGAACTGCCGGGCGTAGGCCGACAGGCTCTCCATGTACTTGCGCTGCCCCTCGGCGTAGATCGTGTCGAAGGCCAGCGTCGATTTGCCGCTGCCCGACAGGCCCGTGACCACCACCAGTTGATCGCGCGGGATGTCCAAATCCACGCCCTTAAGGTTGTGTTCCCGCGCGCCGCGGACCGAGATATGTGTCAAAGCCATGGGGCGGAGTTTAGGCCGTGGATGGCGGGGCGATTGACCACCGCGCATAAAAAAACCCACGTCGAGGCGTGGGCTTGTTCAACTTGCGAGGGGGCAGCCTTAGAGCGTCGCCGAGGTGTAAGGCAGCAGGCTCATGTAGCGGGCCCGCTTGATGGCCTGCGAGACGATGCGCTGCTCGCGGGCGGTCAGACCCGAGCGCTTGCGGCCCGAGATCTTGCCGTTGGGCGTCAGGTAGCGGCGGAGGTCTTCGCTGTTCTTGTAGTCACAGAACAGGGTGCCGTTCGACGAACGGAAGACGACTTTGGCAGGTGGGGTGGTACCGAAAGCGGTGAATGCACTCATGGGATCAATTTCCGTCGTGGGTTAAGGGGAAGGCAGGCCAGACGCATGGGCGTGGCCGACGGGAGGGGCAGAGAGTGTAACGGGTGGCGGCAGACGCCGCCAATGGCCCGGGACCCACAGGGTCCCAGACGGTCCCAGAGGGTCCCAGAGGGCCCTGCGGGGCGGCCCGGCAAGCCCCCACGCTCACCGCCAGCCCATGGGCGGGCGGTCGGCCCGGCTCAGACGCCACTTCACCCCCGTCGCGGCGGTGGCCCGGATGCGTTCGCGGTAAACCGGCAGGTGGGGCCGCTCGGTCTGGGTGTGGCCCGCCAGCAGCACCACCTTGCCGCGCTGGGCCAGGTCCAGCACGCCGTGGTGCTGCATCTCGCCGGTGACAAAGGCGTCGGCCCCGGCGGCGGCGGGGTGCTCAAACAGGCTTCCGCCCGAGCCCACGCACACCGCGACGGTGGTGACCTTGGCCTGTTTCCCGGGCCAAGACGTTTTGAGGTGCTTGACGCCCAGGTGTGCCTTGAGCCGGGCCGCCAGCGTGCCGGCCTGGATCGGGGCGTCGAGGGTCAGCAGCCGGCCGGCCCCGGTGGTCGCAGGCGCGGCCCCACCCGAGCGCGGGTCCAGCGGGATCACGTCGAAAGCCGGCTCTTCGTAGGGGTGTGCCTCGCGCAGGGCCGCCACCACCGGCCCCACCGACGCCGCGGCGCACAGCACCTCGACCCGCAGTTCTTCGACCCACGACATCTTGCCGATCCGCCCCACCGCGGGCTTCGCCCCGCGCAGGGGCTCGAAGGTGCCCACCCCCGGGGTGTTGAACGAGCAGCCGCGGTACAACCCTTGGCCCCCGCCACCCGCGGCGAACATGGCGTCGCGCACCGCGTCGGCGTGCTTGCCCGGCACAAAGGCCGCGACCTTAAACCGCGCCCCGGCCGCGGTGGGCACGATCGGCCGCACGGCGCCCTCGCCCAAGCCTTGGGCCAGCCAGTCGTTCATGCCCCCCGCCACCGCGTCCAGCGCGGTGTGCGGGGCATAGACCGCCAGCTTGTGCCGCACCGCCAAAGCCAGGGCCCGCTGCTTCCAGCCTGAACCGGCCCCGCTTTCCACCAGCCCCGCCAGCGGCTTAAACACCGGCGGGTGATAGCTCACAATCAATTCGCACTTGCGCCGCACCGCCTCACGCACCACCGCCTCGGTCAGGTCGATGCACAAGAGCGCCGAACTAATGTTGCGCCGCTCGGCCCCGACCTGAAGCCCCACCTTGTCCCAGGGCTCGGCCAAATGTTCAGGCGCGACGTCACGGAGCGCGGTGAGAACCGATTTGAGCTGCATCGCCATGGGGTGATCGTACGGTGCGGATGGATAAAAAGGCAATTCTCGCAAAGCACGCCCAAGGCACCCACAGCGCCAAGGCAAGCCCCAGGGCCGTGAAGCAAACAAAAAAACACCCGCGGGTGTGACCGCGGGTGCTTCTAATGCTTGTGTTGTTTTGCGGTCCTGCTTGCGAAAAGCAAGGGCGGATCAGCAGCAGGCGGTGCCATCGGCCGACGGCTCACAGCAGTCACTCGCCTCGGTCGTGGCGTTGTAGTCTTGGCCCTTGACCTCGCGTGGGTGGCGGCCTGCATTGGTGCTGCAGTTGAACGCCGGAGCGCTGTCCAGATCCACAAGCTTCTCGGGCTGGATGCCCAGCACGTGGCCGGCGTAGGGGCCGTTGGGATCGGTCATCAGGCTGTAGGTCTTGTCGCACACGGCCATCCACTCGCCGCGGCGCAGGGTGTGTCCGTCGTCGTCGCGGACCTGCTTCCAAGGGCCCTTGTAAACCACCGCCTGCTTACGCTCGAGGCAGGGGCCTTCTTTGCCTTTGTAAGCCCGCACGGTCATCGAGCGGAACTCCACGCCGTCGATGGTCTGCCAAGGCTCTTCTTCACGCTTAAGGATTTCGACACCGTAGAAGCCCGCGTCTTCGAAGCGCTTCACAAAGTCGTCTTCGCGGAAGGCGCCGCTGATGCAGCCCGACCACAGGTCGCCGTCGTCCATGATTTTCTGGGTGGGATCTTCGTCGCAGACGATGTCGCTGATCACGCAGCGGCCGCCTTTTTTCAGCACGCGGAACATCTCGTTGAACATCTGCTCTTTTTGATCGGTGGCCACCAGGTTCAGCACGCAGTTGCTGACGATCACGTCGACCGAGTCGCTTTCGATCAGCGGCTCTTCTTCACGCAGGCGGGCACACTCGGCCTCGTAGGCCGCGGCGCCTTCCACGCTGGTGATGGGGTTGGCATCAAGCCAAGCCTGGGCTTTGTGCCAGCTCAGGCCCAGGTCCTGGATGCGGCCCTTGCGGAACTCAACGTTGGCAGCGCCGACCTTCTCGGCCATCTCGCCTTTGTACTTCTCGGCCAGGCCGATCATGGTGTCGTTCATGTCCACGCCGATGACGTGGCCGCTCTTGCCGACCTTCTGGCTGAGGATGTAGCAGATCTTGCCGCCACCGCTGCCCAGGTCCAGGGCGATGTCGCCTTCGCCCACCCACTCGCTGGGGTCGCCGCAGCCGTAGTCTTTTTCCAGGATTTCCTGGGGCAGCATCTTCAGGTACTTCGGGTCATAGCTGACCGGGCAGCACAGGGCCGCTTCGACCTTTTCAGCGCCGGCGGCGTAGCGGGTGACAACTTCGTTTTCCACGCTGTAACCGGATTCAACCGGTGGGCAGCAGGCGTCGGTGGCGGGCTTGTTCAAAGGGGGCATCTTTCAAATGAAGGGCAGGGGAACAGGCGTTGGGAGCCGGTCACAACCGGCAACTCACGCGATTTGTTTCGGGCAACCGGAAGAAGATTCAACGCCGCCAAAGAAGGTCGGGGTTGAACCGCACGGGCAGACCCACTATATTCACTTAGGCGAATATGGCAACCCCCTCCCCCACGCTCACCGTAGGCCCTGCGAAACCTGCGACGGGCTGCTGCGCGGCACCAACGGCCGCTGGCCCGGCGCAGCAACCTCCCGAAGACCGCATTGCCACAGTATTTAAAGCAGTGGCCGACCCCACCCGCCTGCGCATCCTCAACCTGCTGCGGGGGCCCGACGGCACCGGCGGCGAGGTCTGCGTGTGCGACCTCACCCGCGTGCTTGACGCCCCCCAGGCCACGGTGTCGCGGCATTTGGCCTATCTCCGCCGGGCCGATCTGGTGCAAACCCGCCGCGCGGGCAACTGGGTCCACTACCGCCTGAGCGACGCCGAGGGCGCGTTTCACACCAAGGTGCTGGAATGCCTGCGCTGCTGTTTGGATGAGCTGCCCCAGCTGCGCGAAGACCGCGCGACGCTGCGCGGTGACGGATGCTGCGGCTAAAAAACCGTTGGGTAAAGCGGCCCTCGCCCAGGCCATGCGATCCCCGTCCGCCGCGCCGGCGTCAGCCATCCTTCGGATCCTTCGGCAAACCACTGCGACTGGCGCCGGTGAAGTGCTGAGGCCGAGCAGTCTCGGACACCGTGGTCTTGCCCTCGACGAGGTCGATGACCCCGGCGGCGTTACGCATGGCGGTCCTAGGTTTGAACGCGGGGCCGGACGGCGATGGGTTGGCGGGCGTGGTGCCCATGCGTGTGCTGCGCGGGGTGGCTTTGGAGAACTTAGGCCTTGTATGGAACAGACCCGCCGGGGGCGACGGTCAACCACGTCCATTCGCCGCGGTGAACCGTGCGGGCCACGAGCGACATCTGGCCGACGTGGTAACCCAAGTGGGTGACCGAACGAACCAGCGCCTGGGCCACCGTGTGAGCCTCGCCGCGGATGTAGATCGTGCGGGTCACGTTCTCGTCGTCGACCGCTTCGAGCGCGGCATCGAGGTCGCGCCAGCCCCGATCGAAGTGCTGCATCAAAGACGTACGGTCGCCCTCCCAGTCGGCGAACTCGGTCTCGCGGTCCCGATCCGGCTTCTCCCCGTCGGTCGTGAGGAAGTCGGTCCAGCGGCTGTGAAGGTTGCCCCCGAGGTGCCGCAGGATCACCGCCACCGAATGAATACCGGGTGTCGGCCGAGCAAATAGCTCTTCGTCCGTCAGCTGCTCCACCGTCCGATCGATCATCAGGCGGTAGCCCGACACCGTCTCCCGGGTCGCAGAAAGCCAGTTCGATGAGCTTGTTTTGTCCATGGTGTACCCGGGCGAGAACTCAGTCATCGGCGGCCGACAGCGCCGGCCGCTTCCTTGTGACCTTAGCCGGCGGGCAGCCCCAGCGCCCCAACAACTTGGTTGCTCCTGTCGCACCCCGTAGCTCGACCCGCCCGCAGTGACGGGCCGGCTGGGTCTAACCCTGCAGCCCGCCCACATACCGCCGCGTCTCTTCTTCACGCGGGTTCTCGAATACCTCTTGCGTCGCCCCGCTTTCGATCATCACCCCGCAGCCGTCGCGCACCCAAAACACCGCGGTGTCGTCGGCCACGCGCTTGGCCTGGGCCAGGTTGTGGGTCACCACCACCTGGGTCAGCGGCTCTTCCTCGGTCGAGTCCAGCCCGCAGCAGCCGCCGCGAAGTTCGCTGAGCAGTTCTTCGATGCGCTGGGTGGCCATGGGGTCCAGGGCGCTGCAGGGCTCGTCGAGCAGCAGCAGGCGCGGCCGCAGCACCACGGCCCGGGCGATGCACAGACGCTGCTGCTGGCCGCCGCTGAGCCGCAGCGCGCTGTGGTTCAGGCGGTCGCTGACCTCGTCCCACAGGCCCACGTCGCGTAGCGCGGCCTCGGCCAGGTCGCGGCGGTCCGCAGCGCTGCGCACGCCGTTGGCTTTCAGCGGCATCTCCAGGTTCTTGCGGATACTCATCGCAAAAGGGTTGGGCTTCTGGAAGATCATGCCCACCCGCCGCCGCAGGGCCACGGGGTCGACGTCCGGGGCCAGCAGGTCTCGGCCGTCGAGCATGGCCGCGCCGCTGACCGTGCAGCCGCCGATCAGGTCGGTGAGGCGGTTGAGCGAGGCCAAGAACGACGACTTGCCGCAGCCCGAGGGCCCGATCATCGCGGTGATGCGTCCGCGGGCGATCTCCAACTCCACGTCGCGCACCGCCGGCTTGCCGCCGTAGCTCACGGTCACACAGCAGGCCCGCAGCAGGGGCTCAGACATCGCCGGCTCGGGCGTGGTGGTAAGCCGCAGTTCGGGGTTGAGGATGGGTAGCGACATGGAAAGGTCAAGAAGAAGGAGCGAGGCTTTCAGCGTACGCGGACGCTAGCGGTTCCGCAGGGTGTACTTTCTTGCAACCGTGGCCGCGGCCAAATTAATCCCAAGCAGCAGCACGACCAGCACCGCGGCCGAGCGGTACGCCGCCGGCTCGCCGCCGTTGACGAACATCGCCAACTCGTAGATGTGCACCGACAAGGCCCGCCCCGAATCATCGAGCGAGCCGGGCATGCGGGTGACCGTACCGGCGGTGAACAACAAGGCCGCGGTTTCGGCCAGGGCCCGGCCCACGCCCAGCACAAAGGCCACCGCAAGGCCGGGGATGGCGGCGGGCAGCACCACCCGGCGCAGCGAAGCAGACCGCGACAGCCCCAGCGCCGTGGCTCCGTGCCGCCAGGCCTCGGGCACGCTGCGCAGGCCGTCTTCGGCCGCCCGGATAAAGATCGGCAGCACCATGCAGGCCAGCGTCAGGCCGCCGGCCTTGATGCTGAAGCCCATGCCCATCACCTCGCAGAACAGCACGCTGCCAAACAGGCCAAAGACGATCGACGGCACGCCCGCCAGCACGTCCAGGCTGCGACGTACGGCGCGGGCCAGCCGCGCGTCGCCGCGGGTGGCGCCGGTCTCGGTCAGCAGCACCGCGGTGCCCAGGCCCAGCGGCAAGGCCACGCTCAGGCACACCGCCAAAATCATGGCCGTGGACACCAACACCGAGCCGATGCCGCCCTTCACGCCCAACGCCCGCGGGGCCTGGGTGAAGAACGCCCACCACGACGCATCGGACGACGCCTTGGCCATGCCGCCCATCGCTCCGATGATCACGTCCCCCACAATCCAAAGCAGCATCGCCGCAACCCCCAGCGCCACCGCCCACACCGCCACCGCCGCGGCGTGGTCGCCCCAGCGCGACACAGGCGCCCATGCCGCCACCTCGGTCTCAATCTCGGTCTCGGTGGGCACAAGCACCTCAGCCACCACGCACCGCCTTTCGCCGTCCGTGGTCCAACACGTCGGCCACCAGCACGCCCACCGCCACCAGCCCCAGCAGTACCACACCACTAAAGAACAGCGCCGAGCGGTGGTCGCCGTGGGCGTAGCCCATCTCGAGCGCGATGTTGGCCGTGAGCACCCGCACGGGCGCCAGCGGGTCGCCGGGAAGCTGCACCACATTGCCCGCGACCATGAGCACCGCCATGGTTTCGCCCACCGCCC